>DAITAB010000200.1:0-4612 GCA_036824525.1 Pyrinomonadaceae bacterium | reverse complement strand
TCGCCATCGGATTTCTTTGTCGAACGCGGTTTTCTCTCTTCATCATTTCCGCGATCGCGTTTCTGATCGCTGTCGTCGCGCGGTGCAATAATCGGCGGCGTGCGATTTTCGACTTTGTCGTTTCCTCGCTCGCGCGGTGCAATGATCGGCGGCGATTGATTATCAGTATCGGATTTTACAGGTCTCCGGACTGCGCCGGTATCGCGTGTCGTTCGCGGCGAGTCGATCTGACGTCTTGTTTCGGAATCCGCAGGTGAATTCGGCGACCGATCGATCGGAACGCGGCCGTTGTAAACCTGTTTGCGAATTACTTCGTCCATCGCAACGCCGATCTTCCGATCAGTTGCGCCGGTTTTCACGTTGGGTTCAGCCTTCGCATAACGCGGATTCTCTATGAGAATGTCGGTTCTCATTCCTTTTTTCCTTGCGTCGTCCCATCCGACCGGGAGAATCGGCGGTGAATTCTGAGTGTCGTCCGGTGCCTGCGACAAAACTTTCTTCGCTAAATCCGGCGGAGTGAGTCTTACTCCGCGCATTCGTTTTCCGAAATCTTCCTGGGCAACAGTTACAACGCCTGTTCCGGGAATACGCTGAAAGGTCGGACCTTTTCCGGGGCGCGGCTCCTGAACGAT
Organism: Pyrinomonadaceae bacterium; assembly: GCA_036824525.1. Lineage (GTDB taxonomy): Bacteria > Acidobacteriota > Blastocatellia > Pyrinomonadales > Pyrinomonadaceae > DAITAB01. Next base: position 3,980 of record DAITAB010000200.1, on the reverse strand, counting down.
TATCGGCGGAGTGTTTACCGGCGGATTATTTACCGGCGGATTATTTATAACGACCGTCGTGTGGTTATTGATGATGGTCGTATGCCGCGAGCGTTGGTAATGACGATTGTAGTTGTAATAGTGATGATCATAACCAAGCGGATACCAGCAATAATTTCCGGCGGAGGCAACGAGCACAACTAACGCCGGACGCCACCAACTGCGGTTGCTTCGATAGTAAGAATATGGAGTCCAACACCAATCTCCATTGAAATAGACCCAGCGTCCATGATGATAAGTTGCCCATCCCCAAGGTTCATCGTTGATCCAAGTCCAACCAAATGGTGAAACCCAACGCCAATGTCCGTATCGATAAGGCGACCAATTCGCGTAACGACCGGTTGTCGTTCGACTCGGTCTCCAAACGTAGCCGTAATCTCGTGTGTGAATCCATTCGCCGAATTCATCTAGATCTTCCGCGCCATAAATATCATCGTCGTAGTAGGTGTCGTAGCGCGCATTTCGCATTCGCTTTGCGATTACGGAATCGCGATTCAAAACCCAGGAATCAAAATTATCTGCATAACGGTCAGCAGAACCGGTTTCCCATTCGCCAATATTATTTCCGGTGAGAAAAACTCGCGCGCTGCGTCCGCTTTTTAGTGTGAAGCTGGAACTTTCCGAATAGACGCGCGCTTTTCCGCTATCTTTTACCGAGACGCGGACGCTTTCCGAATTGCTTGATCCCGATTCAATCCTGTAAAGTCCTGCTTCCTGAATCGATACGGTTGTTTGCGGTGCATCAATCTCCAGGAAACGACGTCCGCTATTAAAATTCAAAACGCGCACACTCGCCGCGCCTTCCGGAACGCTTACACCGATTCCTTCATCGCGAACCGTCGTAAATCTCAACAAAGAATTTTCAGCAACACGGAAAAATGTATGTCGGTCAACCTGTATCTCCAGTCGCGAATTATTCTCGGTCGCGATTTCATCGCCCTCAACGAGCGGTAGATTCACCGTTGCTTGTTCCCATTCTTTTCCATCTTTTCGTTTAACTTGAGCATCGCCGTCAATTAGGGAAATTCTCATGACGCGTGCGTTAACTTCCGGTTCAACTTCGTCGCGCTCTTGCGCGAATATCGGAGTGAGCAAAATTAGGGGCATCAGCAGCGCCCAAAGGATCATTTTTGCCTTTCGCATATATTTCACCTCGGAACTTAATTTCAACGGGAAGAGCCTTCTAACCGAGTTGACGCAATAGTTATGCCCTGCAAATCGGGAATTCTGAAGTCGGTTTACTCGGGAAAATCGCGCTTTCGATCAGACTGAACGACACGCGAATGCACCAAAACGTAAAAGCCAAACACGAAATCGTTTGGCGCTGATAGTCGGATGTTTTGGGCGTTTTAGATGTCCGAAAGGTTTTCGTTTTTCAGTTCAGGAAAACAAAGCTGGATGATACCTAGCGCTAGGTCGGAACGTATCCGTGATTTTGCAGAAACACGCACGAAGTAAGTGTGTGTTTCCCGCATAGCGGCCAGCCTGCGAAGATCGCGAAGCGATCTCAATGTCAGAACCATCTGCCGTAGCGGATGGTTTACGATTAACAACTACAGACTTTTCCAACGACTCGATCCAAAACACTCAATCGCCCGCTTTGTGCAGGCAAGCTGCCTGCACTACAAAAACCCGCCCGCTACCGCAGGCGGTTCTGACAAATCGCAACTGTTTGCCTCGCGAGCGAAACCAATCGCGCGGAATTTTTTAGTCAATAAATCAACGTTGGAAGTTCAACTACGACGATTCGTAAATTACCTTCGAGTCATACAGACTTGGTGCTCAAGCCGCTATGCGATCCAGGCGCTTCTTCTTATTTTTCGTTATTGAGCTCAGCGCCCAGTTGTTTTGAAGATTGAGCCAGAAGTTCGGACTCGCGCCGAGCGCTTGCGATAGCTTCACCGCCATCTCCGGACTTATTCCGCGTTTTCCACGGCAGATTTCATTGATGGTTTTCGGGAGAACTCCGAGGTGCTGAGCCAATGCGGTTTGGCTTATGCCGAGCTCTTCCAGTTCATCCTTCAAGACTAATCCGGGATGGACCATCGGAATGTGATTTGATTTCGATTTCATATTCTCTCCCTGCGCTTAGTGATAATCCGTTATCTCAACGTCGTAAGCATCTCCGCTTTCCCATCGAAAACAAATACGATACTGATCATTTATTCGGATGCTGTATTGACCCTTTCGGTCGCCCTTCAACCTTTCAAGGCGATTACCCCGCAAACCCGATAAGTCGTTCATGGTTTCCGCCGCCGCAAGGCTCGCCAATCTAATCTGAGCTTTCAAATGCAACTCTTTCGGCAATCGTTTTTGCGATTGCTTCGAGGGTTCTCCATAACAGATATCTTCCGAAACTTTGTCGAGAAAATTCTTTATCGCCATACCGTCATACCACTATACCGCCTCGCGTAGAAAATTGGAAGGAAGTACTTAACACGAAATTCATCGCGCGGAATTTGTTGTCGCTGACGACCGCGCCCACTTCGTCGTAGGTCGTGCCGGTCGCGAAACGATTGGTAGATTTATTTACATCCGCATCTTCAATCGCCGTGTATGGCAAAGGATTCTGGTGCGCACTTCGTTTCGCTCACAAACAGTGATTAACCCTTTCTAGTGCGACGAAATATTAAAGCGGTAACGATGAGTCCGACAAATAAGATGCAGTAAGCATAAAGCGCAAAATCATTCGCAAGCAAGAAATAAGAAACCGTAGTCAGGTTCCATTCGGCGTTAACGGGATCACTGAGAATATTTCCGTCAGTCATGGGGCTATTCCGAGGATATGTCCACATAAAAATAATCGCCAAGAAAAACGCCGTGCACGCAGAGAGCATGCGCTCTTTTCGCGTTTGAATATCGTGGGCAAAAAAAATTGACGTTGCAAAGATAAACGAACCAAAAAATAGGAATAGGAAACCAACAACCACAAACATAGAAGGTCTCATATGATTACTCCCTCGATATCAAAACGCTTGGGTCCGTAAATGGAAAATTGCCGGAGTGACTCGAAACAAAATCCAATACCGTCAAATATCAATCAGTTATAATCTTAAGCGAAGGTGACACATCGACCCTTTTACTCCGCCCAAGATACATCAGCACCAATTCAAAATAGGATATCAATACCTTCGAACTATCCCGAAAAAGCTACCCGCAAGTTAGCGGGGACGTCTTTCTTGTCCGCTGGAAATCGAGTTCTGTTGTGGCGTTCGTGTCGCCCCAGCGGAGTTCACACACCTCTTAAATGCAGCTTCAAGGCTCGTTCGGAAATTTGCGTGAAGCGTTGTAATTCGATTCTGGAAATTTGTTATTGCAACAGTTCCACCGCCCGCGCCTAAGCCCACGCCAATGACATTACCGCGAACCGTATTTACCACGACTGCTGTCGAGCTTGCGCCAACCGATAACCTCAAGGCGTTTTCAGCATCTTCTTGTTCACGAATGAAATTTAGGTTCAGGGTATTGATTTCGGATTGAAAGCACTCATCTAGCTCCGGAGTCTTTTTGTTATCCGGATCATTTGCAGGAGCTAAATTCGTTTCGCCGCCGCCATTAAGAGGTGGTCCCCAGCCACCGTCTCCTGGTTGTATAATAGTACCACCGCCCGGACTCGGTCCTTCCCAATAAAAAGTGCAGACCCAAAACCGCGGACCAACTTCTTCGCCCGTTTCGACAACAAACCACGACCATAATTGGCAAACGACATAGTAAAGAAGTCCACTCGGATCAACAAAATTCGTCGGCTGATTTTCGACGTATGAATATCTATTAAACGATCCCGAACTTCCCAGCGACATCGAGCCTTTGTATGGATCAGGCGATGTCCAACGCCCCGCGCGGTTTTCGTTTTTACGAAACCATGTGTGATCAAGTCCGGTGGCGGAATCTGTTTCCGTGAGTCCGTAACCTTGTCGCGAATTTTGCGGCGCGGAGTAACC
>DAITAB010000199.1:0-4618 GCA_036824525.1 Pyrinomonadaceae bacterium | reverse complement strand
GGTTGTCTTTACGCGGTTCGTCGCTCCGCATACCAACCGATGTATGCGGAAGCGTGTTCTGATTTCCTCATCTGTACGGAAATTTATAAACAAGGTCTCCGTTCGGTTTACGAACCACAAGCAATTTGCAGCGAAGAGACAAACAGATTGCTTCGGCGTGAATTCCGCATGCGAATTCGCGTAGTGTCTCAAACTCTTAATGATCTTTGGCGAAATCGCAGGATGATGAATCCGCTTCAAAGCGGATTTTTCGCTTTCGAACTCGTTTCCCACAAACTTCTTCGTTATTCCGCGCCGTTTTTTCTTATCGCTATATTCATCTCAAGTGGAATTCTCGCTTTCGGATCGCTTTTTTTCGGAATTTTGTTTTTGCTGCAAGTATTGTTGTATTTGGTAGCCCTGGTGCAAATTCTTTTCGATATGAAAGGCGCAAGAATCGGCATTTTTGCGATGCCTTTATACTTTGCCCTCGCAAATGGAGCGTCGCTCGTCGGCTTTTTCAAGTGGATTTCCGGTGAAAAGTTTGCACAGTGGGAACCATTTCGCGACACTAAAGACGGAATTGAAACCAAGACGAGCTTTTAACCTATTATTTACAACTTACCAAAGAGATTTCCTGACTCCCACCTGAGCATTAGCCGCTTGCCATGAATAATTCTGGTTCCAAAGGTTTTTCGGAAAAGACTCGAGACGAAGGATTGTCGTCCTCGCTTCCGGAGGTTTCGGTCGTAATTCCGGTTTACAATGTCGCTCCTTTTGTCGCTGAAACTCTTGCTTCTGTTTTTTCTCAAACATTTTCCGATTTCGAAGTGGTTGTGGTTAACGATGGATCGCCAGATACCAAGGAGTTGGAAAAAGAAATCGCGCCGTATTTGAAACGCATTACTTATTTATCTCAAAAGAATCAGGGAACGGCGGCTGCTCGCAACACGGCAATTCGCCAGGCTCGCGGAGAATTTATTGCCTTTCTCGATGGTGACGACATTTGGATGCCGGATTATCTCGAAACTCAAATGAAATTCCTTGCTGCGGAGAATTACGAAATGGTTTATTCGGACGCAGTGCTTTTTGGTAATGCTAATTTCACTTCCAAAACTTTCATGGAAAAATCGCCTTCAAACGGAGAGGCTGATTTCATCTCCCTTGTAAGCGGCAAGTGCAATGTAATTACCTCCGGAACCGTCGTCGCAAAAAAGAGAATTCTGGAAGCCGGACTTTTCGATGAAGAACTTCCGAAGATTGGAATGGAAGACTTTGATCTTTGGCTGAGACTCGCCAAACGCGGAACGAAAATCGGATATCAGAGAAATCTCCTTCTCAAGTATCGCGTCCGAACAAATAGTTTATCGGGAAACAATTTAGAGAGGGCACGGCGAAATATCGTCGGACTTGAGATTGTAAAAAAAAAGTTGGATCTAACGAAAGAGGAATCTGAAGCAATCGAAGCCGCGTTGAAACACGCCGAAGCGGAATTCAAACTCGAAGAAGGAAAAGCATTTTTGATGCAAAAGAAATTCGAAGAGTCCAGAGTGAAGTTTGCTGAAGCGAATTCATATTACCAGAATTCGAAACTCGCGGCTGCCGTATTCCTGCTAAATTATTCACCTCGACTGTTGAGGTTTTTGTTCAAAATGTTCCGGGCTGGTGAAGTGCCTTTCATTCCGACATCGGAAAGCAACTGATATGAAATTGAGTGTGCTCGTTCCAACCTATAATCGCGCTGAGCGCTTGAGAGAAACTCTGAAATCTCTTGCCGACGCGGCGGTTCCGGAAGGTCTTCAGATAGAGATTTTTGTCATTGATAACAATTCGACCGACGCAACCAAGATGGTCGTTGAAGAAATGCGTCCGGAATTTTCTCACGTCGAATACGACTACGTTTTCGAACCGCGCCAGGGCAAATCATTCGCTTTGAACAACGGAGTACGTCGCTCAACCGGCGACATTATTACAGGCATCGATGACGATATCGTAATTCGAAGTGATTGGTTTATTGCCGTTGAATCATTATTTCGAGAAAGAAAAGACTTGGACTTTGCCGGCGGTAAAATACTTCCTACCTGGGAAGAGGAAAATATTCCGGAGTGGATTGATCCACTAAAGGACGGTGTATTGGGTTGGCGCGATTATGGTGACAGAGAATGGGATTACGACGAAAACTCACCGATACTCACTGGCGGTCACTGGGTCATTCGTCGAAAGGTTTTCGGGGAACTCGGATTGTTCCCGGAAGGTATTGGGGCAACGGGAAAAAACCTGATGTCTTGTGAAGATGATGTTTTCTATTACAAGCTCCTCGATGCGGGAAAGAAGGGAATCTATTGCCCACGATTTGTCTTCTTTCATTTCATACCAAAATACAGAGTCTCGAAAAAATATTTTCGTCATTGGTGTTTCGGGATTGGAATGTCTCAGAGTGTGATGGAAGCTCAATTCAAAGCCTATGAAGGCGCCAAGATTTTTCGTGTTCCGCGATATTTGTATCGGGAAGCAATTCGAGGATTAGGTTTGCGGATAAAAAATCTGGTTTCCGGGAGCGCCACGGAGGCTTTGGAGAATGAAAAGAGTGTTTTAATTTTCGCCGGCTACTTCTTTGAAAGAAATCTTTCAACCGGCATTTTGAATAAGCCGCTTAGGCTGATCTCGCGGGTGCTCATTTCCCCTGCGTCAAGATAAACCGTTTTTTGTGTGGCGGAATATGCGAAATGCGTCACCGGCTGATTTAGCGATTGGAAGTGATGGAGGAAAAACAAACAACATCTTTAAGATCGCAAAGCGCTTCGATTCTTTTTGCGAAGTGGATCAGCTTCTTACTGGCTTTTATTTTTCCGTTGATCTTGGTGCGAACGCTCAACCTTGACCGCGTCGGACTTTTTCGTGAGATCTTTCAGCTCGCCGGAAACCTTGCCGCCATCCTTCCGCTCGGTTTTTCGTTGAGTGCTTATTACTATCTCGCCCGCGAAGAGCGACGCAAATCCACCGTTTTCAATATCGTCTTGTTTAACCTTGCGATGGGCGCGCTTGGATTCGTTGTTCTCACTTTCTTTCCAGGTTTATTGAATGCAATTTTTCGCAATGATGAATTGACGTCTTTTGCGCCGCTGATCGGTGTTCTCGTTTGGCTTTGGATTTTTTCGACAATGCTCGAAACCGTTGCGCTGGCGAATCAGGAAACAAAGCTGGCTACCATGCTCATCATTGGTTCGCAATTTTCCAAAACAGTATTAATGATTGCAGCCGTCTGGATTTTTGCTTCGGTGAAGGCTTTGGTTTATGCGGCGATTATACAGACCGGTTTGCAAACTCTCGTTCTTCTTTACTATTTGAAAATAAGATTTCCTCGATACTGGCGATCGTTCGATGCAAAGTTCTTTCGCGAGCATTTGGCATATGCCTTGCCCTTTGGGCTAGCGGGCTTGCTTTGGACTCTGCAGTCGGACATTCATAACTACTTCGTCGCGCACCGCTTTTCTGAAGAAGAATATGCGATTTACGCCTACGGCTGTTTTCAAATTCCCTTAATCGCGATGCTTTCCGATTCGGTAACGGCGGTGCTGATTCCGCGCATGAGTCAATTGAACCGCGACGGAAAAACCCGCGAGATGCTCGAACTCACAGTGCGGGCAGCGCAAAAACTTTCGTTCTTTTTCTTTCCGCTTTACGCATTTTTGTTTATTACCGCACACGAATTCATCACCACGCTTTTTACCGCAAAATTTGAGCAAAGTGTTCCGATTTTTCTGGTAAATCTCACTCTTCTGCCTTTTTACATTACGGTGCTTGATCCTTTGACACGGGCTTTTAAAGAGCTCGGACGAATTCTCTTGGCTTTTCGTGTTGCGGTATTCATCGTTTTGATCGCCGCGTTAACCTACGGAATTCGAAGCTTCTCGCTGCGCGGAATGGTGGGAATCGTTGTTGCCGCTACGATTTTTGAATCCATCTTTTTGAGCGGAACGATCGCCTATCGAATTGGAGTTCGAGGCACCGATCTGCATCTGCTCAAAGGAGTCGGAAAAACTGCGGTCGCTGCCGCGATCGCGGGCATTGCGTTGCTGGCGGGTTACTTCGTCGGGAGAGATTTCATCTTCGAGAAGTGTTTGTGGGTGAGTCGAAGTATTTTTTCATTTGTCAGCGGCGAGAGACTGGCGGATTTTTTTGGTGGGAGTTTGTTTTTGTTCGTGTGCTTGCTGTTGTTCGCGCCGATATATTTATTTGCGGCGAATCGTTTGGGTTTGATAGACGATACGGAAAAAGAACGATTAGCCGCGGTGCGAACATGGTTTGGAAATTTACTTCGGCGGCGTTCAGCCGAAGCGTAATTCGTTTTTGAAACGAACGCAGCGCGTTTGCCAGAAATCAAATGTGTGGAATTACCGGTTTCATTGTAAATGACCGCGCGGCGGATTTGCCTTCGCGCAAGATCTTGCTGGACAAGATGTGCAAGATAATTTCGTATCGCGGTCCGGATGAGCAGGGCACGGCGATCGAAGGCCGCGCTGCGCTTGGTATGCGAAGGCTTTCGATCATAGATCTCAAAACCGGACAGCAACCGATCTACAATGAAGACAAAAACCAACTCATAATTTTTAACGGCGAAATCTATAACTATCTTGAA
>DAITAB010000198.1:0-4653 GCA_036824525.1 Pyrinomonadaceae bacterium | reverse complement strand
ACAGGTCGAGATTAGAGTAACGCATTGCGGAATTTGTCATTCCGATCAATCGATGCGCAACAACGATTGGATGACGACAATTTTTCCATTCGTTGGCGGACACGAGGCGGTGGGAGAAATCGTTTCGGTTGGTGAAGCCGTCAAAGGCGTAAGCATCGGCGACAAAGTTGGATTGGGTTGGAATTCCGGTAGTTGTATGAGCTGCGAACAGTGTATGTCCGGCTATCACATCCATTGTAAAGCGCTAGAACAGACGATCGTCGCGCGGCATGGCGGATTTGCCGAGCGGGTGCGTTGCCATTGGTCATGGGCAATCAAGCTTCCGCAAGCGCTTGATCTTTCGAAAGCCGGACCGCTCTTTTGCGGTGGAATTACCGTATTCAATCCATTCGTGCAGCTTGATGTGAAACCAACCGATAAAGTCGGAGTCATCGGAATCGGCGGACTCGGGCACTTCGCCGTTCAGTTTGCAGATAAATGGGGTTGTGAAGTTACCGCGTTTACCTCAACCCCTTCGAAAGCGGATGAAGCGAGAAAACTCGGCGCAGATTTTGTCGTGGATTCAAAGAGCGACGCCGAATTGGAAAAAGTAAAAGGCAAATTCGATTTCATCATCACGACAGTCAACGTCTCGCTCAACTGGGACGCGTATTTGAACGCGCTTGCTCCGCGCGGGCGGTTTCACGTGGTTGGTGCGGTCATAGATGCAATTCCCGTTACTTCGTTTTCATTGATCATGGGACAAAAAAGCGTTTCGGGTACGGCGACTGGTAGCCCGCAGGTTGTTTACAAGATGTTGGATTTCTGTGCGCGACACAAAATTGAGACGGTCACAGAAAAGTTTCCGATGTCCAAGATTAATGATGCATTCACTCATCTCGAAAACGGAAAAGCCCGCTATCGGATTGTGCTTGAAAACGATTTTGCGTAATCGTTCGAATTGGTTAAAATCTTAAAGCTTTATATTGTTAGAGGAGAAAAAATGAGTACTTTTGTTAAAGAAGCGACGGATGACAATTTTGAAAACGACGTATTGAAATCGGACAAACCGACGCTTATCGATTTTTGGGCGGAATGGTGCGGACCATGCAGAATGATCGCGCCTTCACTGGAGGCGGTTGCTGAAGAATTTGTCGGAAAAGCTAACGTGGTGAAAATGAACGTGGATGAAAATATGAACGTTCCTCAGCGTTATGGCGTCCGCGGAATTCCAACGCTGATTGTTTTCAAGGGCGGGCAAGAGCAGGAAAGAATCGTCGGCGCGGTTTCGCGTGAAGCAATCACCAAGGTCGTCGAGAAATACATCTAAACATCTTTTTGAATAATCGGTATAAGAGTTGAAGATTTCTCTTCAACTCTTTTTTCTTTTTTTTCGGAGTGCGAACCGTATTCCTGAATGGGAACTAAGAAGTGACGGATTCTTTCTTCGAAAACTCATCCAGTACTTCAAAAACCTGCAACGCAAATTTGACGTTTCCAAAAGGCGCCGAAACTTGCACGCCCTGAATGAGGTCGCGCACCTCCAAGAGAGAATCTCCCGCAATGCGAATTCCTTCATCGCGTGCTTCTTCTTTACTTTTTTCAGAGGCGATGCGCATTCTCTCGAGAATTTCGGGCGTGACCTGCACTCCCGGAACTTCGTTGCTCAAGAATTCAGCGTTGCGAAAACTTACCAGCGGCCAAATTCCCGCAATGATTGGAATCCGGACATGTTCGATGCTTTTCAGAAAGCCGCGAAGCTGATCCGTGTCGAAAACCGGTTGAGTGATTGCATACTGCGCGCCGGCTTCGACCTTCCATTCGAAGCGTCGGATTTCTTCATCAATATTTACCGCGCCCGGATTTACTCCAACGCCAATCGTAAAAGCCGTCGGTTTTCCAATCGGATTGTTTCCAAGATCGAGTCCGTGATTCAGTTTGTTGACCATGTTCGTTAAACCGATCGCATCGATATCGAACACGGCGGTAGCGTCCGGATAAGGTCCCATCTTCGGCGGATCGCCGGTGATCAAAAGCAGATTTCGTAAACCCAGCGCGGCTGCGCCAAGAAGATCAGACATCATTCCGAGTAGATTCCGATCACGACAACAATAATGGAGCACTGCTTCGATTCCGATTTGATTTTCGATCAACACGGAAGTCGCCTGCGCTGACATACGAGTTTGCGCACGCGGACCATCGGGAACATTTACGGCGTCAACTCCAGCCTCTTTTAGAAGCCGGATCGAATTGAGAGTCTTTTCAGCATCGCAACCTTTGGGCGGTAGAACCTCGACGGACGTAACAAATTCTCCACGCGCGATTTTGCGTCCCCATTTTGAACGCTCTTCGAGTGGAACTACTTTTACATCGTCCGGTTTTAATTCCTGAACTGTTGCCGGCTGCTTTACGAAAATCTGCGGCGCCTGTCGCGGAGAAATTGAACGCACCGCATCGGCGAGAAGTTTTATGTGCGTCGGTGTAGTACCGCAACAACCGCCAAGGAAACTTGCGCCCACCTGCATGAACCGTCGCGAAAACTCCGCCATGTATTCCGGCGAGCACATATACATTTGTCTGCCCTGAACATCACGCGGTAGTCCTGCATTCGGTTGAGCGGACAGTTTTTTGTCCGTAACCGGACGCATTTTCTCGAGAGCGTTTAGGACCAATGCCGGACCTACGCCGCAATTCAAACCGATAACGTCGGCTCCCAACTTATCGAGTTTTGTAGTGAAGTGTTCGGGAGTCGCACCGAAAATCGTGTTGCCGTCCATTTGAATCGTCATCTGCGCGACGATCGGCAAATCGGTTACTTCTTTCACCGCGCGAATTGCTTGTTCAATTTCTGCAAGATCGGAAAAAGTTTCCAGCACGAAAAGATCAACGCCGCCTTCGAGCAGAGCTTCAACCTGAGCCTTAAAAAGGTCTTTTGCTTCGTCAAAAGAAGTAGGACCATAAGGTTCAATACGCAGACCGAGCGGACCGATGCCTCCGGCAACCAACGCTTTTTCCTTTGCAGCTTCGCGCGCGATTTTCGCCGCCGAAACATTTATATCGCGAAGACTTGCTTCGAGTCCGTAAGGCGAGAGCTTATGCATCGTAGCGCCAAAAGTATTAGTCGTGATTATTTCTGCGCCCGCTCGTACGTATTCCTCGAGCACCTCGCGGACGAGATCTTTATTAACGAGGTTGAGTTCGTCATACGAACGATTGATGTAAATCCCTTTTTCGTAGAGACGCGTTCCCATCGCGCCATCAAAAACATGTACGCCATTTCCTTCGATCAGTTCTCTGAAACTACGCATATCTATTCAAAACAAAAAAAGACTCGCCGTGACAGCGAGACTCAAATGAAGACGTTTGATTTGCTCGGCTGTTTAGCGGATTTATTTAACGTGGTCGCAAGTTGCCCTAACTCACCACAACAATACCGAGATGATGCGTCGCGGAATTTCAGGTGTCAAGCACTGTTTCGGCTTAACTAACGTTCGTCGTCATCGTCAATCTCGACTCTTCTATCATTGAAGTAAATCTCTCCAGCGTTCGCTGCAGTCAATGAGACCCCGAATTTATCCGCAACATACGCAAGTAGCGGATCAGTTTTATTCGCCAAAGCCAAAGCCGTTGGCAATAACAATTCATCCGGAATCACTCCGCGACCCTCAAGCCGGGAGCCGTCACTCATGACGATGTCCGCTACCGTAACGCTCATACCGACGTTGACATGTCCACCTAACGTGAATGGGTCATCGACTAATCTGAAAGGCATTACAATTGACGTCATAACGCGCCCGCTACTAATGTCGCCGTAAATATTGCCGCGCTTTTCGATTTGAAGCACGCGTGAGAAAAGTTCAGCGGCGGAAGCAGACTCACTATCCTGTAGTATGGCAACCGCGCCTGTGTAAAAACGGTCACCAAGAGATTTAGTAACTCTCGCGACAGTTTTCTTTCGTGAAATCTCGTCGTTAATCTTCACTTCGCTCTTGAAAAAATGGCTGGTCATGTATTCAGCGGTCGCTACATAACCTCCAAGATTCCCGCGCAAATCCAGAATTAAATTCGGATATTTGGACACTAGTTTCATCATTTTGTCGACGGAATCCTTCTCAATAAGAAACGTATAAAGCTTACAAGCCACCAATTTCGCGCTTAACTGTCGACATTTGAATGGTTCAGTTCTAACGAGTTCCTCGCGCGCAAGGCGTTCGGCACGAAATTCTCGGTCTGACATCGTGCGCGCCTTGATAGTCAGTGCCTTTTCGGTCTGATCGGGTTTACGGATTCTTAGGTCAAGCGTATCGGCGGGGTCGAGTTTATATAGAACGTACTTTATCTTCCACATATCGGGACGATTTGGAACGAACTTTCCAAATATCAGAACCTGGTCACCGATTTCGACGCCTTGTTTTTGTGCGTCACTGCCACGCGTGACGGAGGTTACGAAACAGTCATTTCCGATCATTTGAAACGAAATTCCATAAGTAAAATGGTCCTTTCGCGGCGGCATTATGAATCGGGTATGCGAATCATTGAAATCCATCAGTAGCTGAACAAGAAATACCCCCGATTTACAGGATTTTCAACAACATGCTGCTGAAATAAAAATAGAAGCTTTGCCAAATGGTATGTATTTTATTTTGGCAAGCCTGGATGAAAATTTTTCATTAC
>DAITAB010000387.1:0-1430 GCA_036824525.1 Pyrinomonadaceae bacterium | reverse complement strand
CGCGAGCAGAGGCTGAAAGCCGGAATCACCGATGGACTCATAAGACTCTCGGTCGGAATCGAAGACGCAGATGAATTGATCGACGATCTGAACCAGGCACTAGGTTTAGTTTAGGTGTTCATTACATATTCGTGAAGCCATATGTGTTTATGAATGAAGCTGCTGCTGTATACGCGATTGGAAAACTCACGTTTCTCGACCGTTTTCTAACTTTGTGGATCTTCATCGCCATGGCGATCGGCGTCTTTTTAGGATACGTATTACCTCAGACTGCCGACTTCATAGATCAATTTCAAAGCGGCACGACCAATCTACCGATTGCAGTGGGCTTGATTCTAATGATGTATCCGCCGCTCGCGAAAGTTAAATACGAGGAACTCCCTGCGGTTTTTCGTAATGGAAAAATTCTCGCACTATCGCTCGTGCAAAATTGGATCATCGGTCCCTTTCTAATGTTTTTTCTGGCGATTTTATTTTTGTCGGATAAACCCGAATACATGATCGGTTTGATAATGATCGGAGTTGCGCGTTGCATCGCGATGGTGATTGTCTGGAACGATCTGGCGAAAGGCGATAATGAATATGTCGCAGGGTTGGTCGCTTTCAATAGTATTTTTCAAGTTCTCTTTTACAGTGTTTATGCTTTTGTTTTTGTGACCGTTTTGCCGCCTTTGTTTGGTGTAACCGGAGCGGAAGTCCATATCAGTATTGGGCAAATCGCCGAAAGCGTTTTCATATATCTGGGAATTCCCTTTTTCGCCGGAATGCTTACGCGGTTCTTTCTCTTGAAAGCGAAAGGAAAAGATTGGTATGAAAACGTCTTTATTCCGAAAATAAGTCCGCTTACTCTTGTAGCGCTCCTTTTTACGATTGTCGTAATGTTCAGTTACAAAGGACAGCTGATCGTTCAGATTCCGTTTGACGTAATCCGCATTGCGATTCCGCTCATTTTCTATTTCTTAATAATGTTTTTCAGCGCATTCTTTCTGGCAAAGAAGGCGGGCGCAGATTACCCGAAAAGCACTTCGCTTGCGTTTACTGCGGCGGGAAATAATTTCGAACTTGGAATTGCCGTGGCAATTTCGGTTTTCGGCATAAATTCCGGAGTCGCTTTTGCTGCAGTTATCGGACCGCTCATTGAGGTTCCCGTTTTGATCCTTTTGGTACAGGTTGCGCTTCGCCAGCGTGGAAATTTTCGCGAGAGCATTGCCCAATAAGACCTATGAGCCGAAAGAAGAAAGTGTTGATTCTATGCACGGGAAATTCCGCCCGTAGTCAGATGGCGGAAGGACTACTCCGACATATCTGCAGAGACGAATATGATGTATATAGTGCCGGAACGAAGCCGTCATTCGTCCGACCCGAGGCGATAAAGGCGATGTCTGAGATAGGAATTGACATATCGTCCAATCGCTCGAAATCGGTTGAGG
>DAITAB010000197.1:0-4685 GCA_036824525.1 Pyrinomonadaceae bacterium | reverse complement strand
CGGGTTTGAAGGCGGTCAATCCATTTAGTCATGAAGAAATTCCTGTTTGGGTCGGGAATTACGTAATGATGGAATACGGAACCGGTGCCGTCATGAGCGTTCCCGCGCATGATGAACGCGATTTTGAATTCGCGCGGAAATATGGGTTGCCGATCCGACAAGTAATTTGCGAACCGCATTTGGTAAACGAGCATCACGCGACGGCAGCTCTCGCGCTTGAGCAAGCTTTCACCGAAAATGGTGTGATGGTCCATTCCCGTGAATGGAATGGAAAAACTTCCGAACAAGCAAAACGCGAGATGGCACACTACGCAAAAACGCATGGCTTTGGGGAAGCTGCGACCACTTATCGTCTGCGTGATTGGGGAATTTCGCGTCAGCGCTTTTGGGGCGCGCCGATTCCGATTGTTTACTGTTCGAAATGCGGAACCGTTCCCGTTCCATACGAAAAGCTTCCGGTCGAACTTCCCACGAACGCACCTTTTACGGGCGTTGGCGAATCGCCACTCGCGAAAGTTGAGTCATTTGTGAATACAACTTGTCCGAAATGCGGAGAGACTGCCAAACGCGAAACGGACACAATGGATACTTTCGTCGATTCATCCTGGTATTACTTCCGTTATTGCGATCCGAAGAATTCGGAGTTGCCATTTGCGCCCGAAGTAGTTTCGAAATGGTTGCCGGTTGATCAATATGTCGGCGGCGATGACCACGCCGTAATGCATCTGATCTACACGCGATTTTGGTCGAAGGTGATGCGCGATATCGGTTTGGTGAAATTTGATGAGCCGGTGAAAAGATTGCTTACCCAAGGAATGGTCGTAGGCGAAACTTTCTTTGACGATGAAACGGGAAAGCGCATTTATCACGCGCCGGGATCTGTTTCTGTAAATCGCGGTGAGAAAGGAAAAATCGTCTCGGCGAAAAGCGCTGACGGAAAATCTCTGAAGTTTGCGGTCGAGCGAATGTCGAAGTCGAAAGGAAACGGCGTTGATCCGGACGAGATGGTAAAGATTTACGGAGCAGATGCAGCGCGACTCTTCGTATTGTTTGCTGCGCCCGCCGAAAACGAATTGGTTTGGAACGAATCTGGAATCGAAGGCGCAGTGAGGTTTCTGCAGCGGCTTTGGCGATTTGTCTGGAAATGGCGCGATGATTTGTCAGTTGGCGCGTCGCACGAAGGCGGTAACGACAGTACGCGCGCGCTTCGTCAGAAAACGCATCAGACGATCAAACGGATAACGGAAAATTTCGAAACGTTGCAATTCAACACTCCGGTCGCAGCTCTAATGGAATTGTGTAATTCGCTTTATGAATTCAAAGTTGAACCTGAAACTGCCGGCGAGGCGGAAAAGTCTGCTTTGCGGGAAGCGATTGAAAGTTTGGTGCTGATGCTTGCGCCTTTTTCGCCGCACATAGCCGAAGAATTATTTGCGCAGCTCGCCGGAAATGAAAAGGGAATTCTCGCAAATGGCGCACGGTTTCCCGTCTTTGATGAGTCAATCGCGCAAGCCGACGAGATCGAAATTCCCGTGCAGATCAACGGAAAACTCCGTTCAAGGGTTTTCGCCTCGCCCGAGGCATCGAATGAGAAACTCGAATCTCTGGCACGTGAAGATGCGAAGGTCGCAGAACAAATCGCCGGGAAAACCATAGTCAAAATAGTGGTTGTACCGAAGCGGCTGGTGAATATCGTCGTGAAGTGAGAAAAATGTCGGAGTTCCGTCGGTATTTCGAATATTTCGTGCGAAACATAAATTCCTTGCGTGTCGGTTGGTATGGAATTAAACTAAACGTTACGAAATCGAACTTTAGGAATGCTTTGAGAGTTTTTGGTCGTCCGCATTTCGACCCGAAAGTTTTGTCGAAGAATTTTTTGCGATGAGAGAATGCCCCAACTGCAAATCCTGTTATCCGGATACGGTCGTTTCGTGTCCTGCCGATGATCAGGCGACTTTTCATTCCATTAGCGGCGATCCGATTTTGGAAGGAAAATATCGCCTGGAAAGAAGAATCGGTCAAGGCGGAATGGGTGTGGTTTATTACGCGCGCCACGTCTATATAAAAACTCAACACGCAATCAAGATTATTCTTCCAGATCTCGTCGGAAACGATCCGCAACTCGTAACGCGATTCCGCCAAGAAGCGCTTGCCGCCGCGGCTATCCGACATCAAAACGTTATCGCCGTAACTGATTTTGGCGTGGTGAATGACACGATGCCGTTTCTGGTGATGGAATACGTCGAGGGCGAATCGCTCCATGATCTTCTCGGGCGCGAAAGAAGACTTTCGCCGGAAAGAGCTTTAGATCTGATGTATGCCGTATGCGCCGGTGTTGGCGCCGCTCACCGACAGGGAATTGTTCACCGTGATTTGAAACCGCTCAACATTATGATTTTGCGCGACCGTCCGAAGTTGGCGGAAGCTGTCAAGATTCTGGATTTCGGTTTGGCGAAAATTAAGTCGGGCGAACTGCTCGGTTCATTTGTTCAAGCGCAGACTACCGGATTGATGGGTTCGCCATACTACATGGCTCCCGAGCAATGGGCTGATGAAGATCCGGATGCGGCGGCAGATGTTTATAGTTTGGGAGTCATGCTCTATCAGATGTTGACCGGAGATGTTCCGTTTAAAGGTTCTTCAATTCCGGCGATTATGAAAAAGCATCTCAGCGATCCGCCGCCAGCTTTTTCTGAACGCGGAACTGATCTTCCGCGTGAAATCGAACAAGCCGTTCGCCATAGTTTGGAAAAGGACCGCGAACGAAGAACTCTTTCCGCTCAAGCCTTGATCGATGAATTGCACGAGGCTATCGGCGGCAGCATGAATTCGTTTCAGGCAACTCAGATGGAGGCGCCGAGTTCTTCTGTACATATTTTGACGCGGCCGCCGATGTCTAAAGTTTTCGTTGATGATGCGCCGGTCGGGCAATCGCAAGACGATGGATGGTTCATGATTGAGGCGCTTCGAAGCGGCAATCATAAGATCGTCGTGAGTAAGGAAGGTTTTGGCGAGTGGCGCGGGCAGATCGTCTGCGACGGAAAACCCCAACAGATTTTGGCGGAGCTCCCGTCGCCGGAAGGCGCAGTTGATATCACCGGAGACGCGCTACAGAATTCGCGCGGCGGCATGGTCTCCAATACTTCTCCGCGTTTGCCGCAGACTACATTTCGTGAGTCGTCGCCGGAAATTTTGCAAGAACAAGCTACGATTATCGCCCGCCCGATTCCCATTGCTGACGAGAAAAAATCCTCTCGCGGTTTGATAATGGGAATAGCCGGAGCATTGGCGCTGCTGGTGATTGGCGCAGGTGGCTTCGGGATTTGGAATTGGATGGGCGCAGGCGGAATCGGAACCGGTGGAATCTCAAATGCAAATGTTCGTCAAACGAATTCTTCGGCGGGCGCAGGGGCAACCGCGCCCAACCGGAGTGACATCGTTAAGATTACCGGAGGAAAGTTTCTCATGGGTAGAAACGAAGGTTCACCTCCCGAACAACCGGCACACCTGGTCGAAGTAAACACTTTTTGGATGGATAAAACGGAAGTTACAAACGCCGAATATGAAATGTTCGTGGGCGAAACCGGACATCAACCTCCGGCGCATTGGGCGGAAGGAAAACCTATTCGCGGAGAAGAGAATTTTCCGGTCGTGCGGGTCGTGCTTTCTGATGCGGAAGAATTTGCCAAATGGCGTTCGCAGCGCGATGGAGTTGAATATCGCCTACCTACCGAAGAGGAGTGGGAATATGCTGCGCGAAACGGCGAACAAAATAGTTTGTTCCCTTGGGGCGACAAGTGGGAAACGGATCGGGCAGTGATCGGTGCGAAGTCCGTCGCTTCGGTTGGCAGTGTTGCTCGCGGCGCGAATCGATGGGGCGTTCAGGATTTGATTGGGAATGTATGGGAGTGGACTGCCTCGGAGCTAAAACCCTACCCAAACAGTAAGTATGAACTGAAGCAGGGAACGGAGAGTGAGCGTGTAATCCGCGGTGGAAGTTTCACGAGCGAAGCTCAGGGCGAGAATGCGATATCATCGGCAACACGGCGTTGGGTGCCTGCAGATAAGTTCGATGATCGTCTGGGTTTTCGGCTCGTAAGATCGAATTAGTTTTTTGTATGCAGAAATTGTTTTGTAGTTATATAGGATTCTTGGTCTTGGCACTCTTTGCAAACCTCTTTGTTGTTGCGCAAGATTTGGGAAGTAGCAGCGAACTTTTTAAAAAGACTCCAACTCCATCCGCGCGAAAGTCTTCGCGCGCGAAAGCTGCACCGAAGAAAATTACAAAAAAACCGGTTGCTTCGGCTAAGAAAAAAGAACCTGTAAATCGAGCAGCTATTGCACCTGCAGTCGCCAAGTCAGCGCCTGTAGAAGCGCCTGCGAAAACCGGAGAAACTTCGGACGCGAATCCGCTTACCAAAACCGGCGAAACAAAAACGTCAGATGCGACTGCTCCGGCTCCGACAGTAATCATGCCGGGAACCGTCGTAATCAAGGTTGGCGAAACACCGGAACCAAACAATTCGCAATTGGCTGAACTTGCAATCGAACGGGGAAACATTGCGCGCGATGAGCGCAATTACATTGCAGCCGAGACGGAATATCGACGCGCTCAGGCTTGGGCACCGGCGGATTCTCGTCCGATTTTCGGACTTGGAAATCTATATAGCGACCAGCAGCGCTGG
>DAITAB010000038.1:6799-15174 GCA_036824525.1 Pyrinomonadaceae bacterium | reverse complement strand
TCTTTGGAAACTCTCAAGGGAAAACGCGGCACGGTATTGGTGTTTCTCTCGGCTTAATGTCCGGTTGTCCGCGGCTACAATGATCGAATCAATGCTATTTATGATGACTATTCCCAAAAAGGATTTTCATTTGTCGGGATCAATTCGAACGTTACGGAAAATGAAGAGATGGTCGGACAACATGCCAAGCTCCATTACAAGTTCCCTGTGTTGATTGATTCCGAAAATAAGGTTGCCGATAAACTTCGCGCGAACTACACACCGGAGATTTTCTTTTTTGATGCAAACAAAAAACTCGCTTATCACGGAGCGATAGACGATGATCGAACCGCAAAGAAAATCAACGCAAACTATTTGCGAACGGCGTTCGATGAAATCCTCTCAGGGAAAACCGTTTCTCTGAAGGAAACACGCGCCTTTGGTTGCACAATTAAGAGAAGCGAAAAATGACAATTCAGGGTATTCGCATTTTTGATCTAAACAGACGCCGACAATTTGCCGTAGTCTGTTTCATTATTCTAAATGTTGTTTTCACTCTATCGAATTCGCCGGGTTCTTTTGCTCAGACTACGAAAAGCAAACGCGCCACGACAAAGAAAAAACCCGTCACGGTACGTTCAAATCTGCCGAAAATTGTTCAGCTTGATGATCAGTCTTTTCGCAATACTCTTGTGACGCGCGGAAAACCTCTGCTTGTTAATTTTTGGGCAACGTGGTGCGACCCTTGTCGGGAGGAGTTTCCGGAACTCGTAAAAATCGCGACGGATTACAAAGACAAAATTGACTTCGTCACCATCTCGATGGACGATCCCGAGGAAGCTGATCGCGGCGTGCCGAGATTTTTGCGTCAGATGAAAGCCGGCGCTTTTTCGAATTATCTTTTGCGCGCGAAAGATGAAGATGCGGCGATTCGTTGGGTTTCAGATGAGTGGATGGGCGGATTGCCGTTCACGATTATCTTAGTCGGCGACCACCAAGGCGCATATACCCGACAAGGAAAAATACGTCCCGAATTACTTCGCTGGCACATCGATAAGATTTTGAATTCGAAGACTCTGCCGGAAACCGCTCCATAAATTTTTTCGACTGTTTCAATAAGTATGTTTTATCAAAACAAAAACGTAATTACGTCAATCGAAGGCTTCAGCGCTTTTTGGAACCAGGAAACTGAAAAAACACGTGCGATCTTTGCCGCGCTTACCGACGCCGCACTAACGCAAAAAGTTTCTGAAGATGGACGTTCGCTTGGATATCTGGCATGGCACATTACGGCGACCATCGGCGATATGTTTAATCTCGCTGGTCTGAAAACTGACGCTGTCACTTATGAGTCGCCGACTGCTTCCACTATTGCGGAAATTCGTTCGGCTTATGACCATGCCGCGGTCGCCGTTGCGGCAGAAGTGCAAAGACATTGGAAGAATGAAGATCTGAGAGATTTGATTCCGATGTATGGAGAAGAGTGGACAAAGAGTTTTATGTTGCTCGCAGTGATTATGCATCAGGCGCATCATCGCGGACAGATGACCGTGCTGATGCGGCAAGCCGGACTGAAAGTTCCCGGACTCTACGGTCCCTCTAAAGAAGAATGGAAAGCGATGGGAATCGAAGCTATGCCATAAAGCTCTTTTTCGGACTAAACTCAAGACAAATCACTCTAAACCGAAACATATGTCCGCAAATTACCTGCCAATGTTCCTAGTTCTCACTTCAATTTGTATCGCGCATTAAATCGGTTACAATCCCTTTTTTCCAATCGACGAATATTTTCATAATGAAGCCACAAGTCTCGATCACGCCTGAAATCCTGGCGAGTCACAATCTCTCCAACGACGAGTACAAGAAAATTCTCGAGCTTCTTGGTCGCCAACCGTCCTTTACCGAACTCGGAATTTTCTCTGTGATGTGGTCGGAACACTGCAGTTATAAATCTTCGAAAATACATCTCAAGAGATTGCCTACGACCGGCGCACGCGTAATCGTCCCGCCGGGTGAAAATGCCGGTGTAGTCGATATCGGCGAAGGTCTCTGCGTCGCATTCAAAGTTGAATCCCACAATCATCCGAGTTTTATCGAACCGTTTCAGGGTGCTGCTACCGGAGTCGGAGGAATTTTGCGCGATGTGTTCACGATGGGTGCACGTCCGATCGCCGCGATGAATTCGCTTCGTTTTGGTCCGCTTGATCATTCGCGCCATAGTCAAAGAAACAAATCGATTCTTAAAGGATGCGTTGACGGAATCGCGCATTATGGAAATGCGTTTGGCGTTCCGACAATCGGCGGTGAAGTCGTTTTTGAGGATGCTTACAATCTGAATCCGCTAGTAAACGCGTTCGCGCTTGGAATCATGAAGCACGACCAGATTTTTTTCGGCAAAGCGGAAGGTATAGGAAATCCCGTGTTATATGTCGGCGCGAAAACCGGTCGCGATGGAATTCACGGCGCGACGATGGCCTCTGCAGAATTCGATGATGCCGCGATGGAAAAACGCCCGACCGTTCAAGTCGGAGATCCTTTTCTCGAGAAACTTTTGCTTGAAGCTTGTCTTGAAGCGATGCGCTCCGGAGCGATTTCGGGAATTCAAGACATGGGCGCAGCAGGTTTGACGTCCTCATCGGTCGAGATGGCAGCGCGTGCAAAAACCGGGATTGAATTGAATTTAGATTTAGTGCCGCAGCGCGAAACCGAAATGACCGCATATGAAATGATGCTCAGCGAATCGCAGGAGCGAATGTTGGTCGTCGCGAAACAAGGACGCGAAAAAGAGATCACGGATATTTTCAAAAGGTGGGACCTCGATGCAGTCGTCATCGGAAAAGTGGTTGAAGGCACAAATATAAAAATTCTTCACAAAGGAATTCTCGAAGCAGATCTTCCGGTTGATGCCTTAACCGATGAAGCTCCGCGGTATGAACGACCGATGTTTCGCGACGCGGTGACAGTGAGACGCGGCGACGCGGCGAGGAAATCGCTGCCGGACTTTTCAGTTGATTTGTCAGACGCGCTGAAGTTGCTTTTGGCTTCGCCAAACATCTGTTCGAAGCGCTGGGTCTATCAGCAATACGACCATATGGTTCGAACTAACACGGTGCTACTTCCCGGAGCGGATGCCGCCGTAGTTCGTATCAAAGAAACGCGTAAGGCGCTGGCTATGTGTCTGGATGGCAACGGAAAATTCTGCGCGATAAACCCGCGAGAAGGAGCGAAACTCGCAGTTGCCGAAAGCGCGAGAAATGTTGTTTGCGTTGGCGCGCTTCCGATAGCGATTACGAACTGCCTTAATTTCGCTTCACCGGAAAGACCGGAAGTGATGTGGACCTTTTCCGAAGTGATCGACGGAATGCGCGAGGCTTGCGAAATATTTGATACGCCGGTCGTCTCGGGAAATGTGTCTTTTTATAACGAAACCGACGGTCTCGGAATCTTGCCGACTCCGGTGATCGGAATGGTCGGCCTAATCGAAGACGTTAGAAAACTCGTAACGCACGGTTTCAAAGATGAAGGCGACATCATCGCTCTCTTGGGCGAAACGAAAGACGATCTCGCCGCAAGCGAATTCGCGCGCGTGATCGGAGGAGTGACAATCGATCATTTGATTTCTAATGCAGAAACGCCGTGCCTGGATCTGAATCTGGAAAAACTCGTACAGGAAACGTGTTTAAAACTTTCCGAAAACGGTTTGATTAAATCCGCTCACGACTGTTCCGATGGCGGACTTGCGGTCGCAATTGCAGAGAGTTGTTTTTCTTCTCTGAATCGAAAAGCCATCGGCGCTGAAATTTCCCTGAAAGAAGCCGCGCTGAATGCGACGACGATCCTCTTTTCAGAAAGTCCTTCGCGAATCGTTATCAGTTTCGCGCCGGAGAATTTGTTGAAAGTGAAAGAAGTAATCGGCAACTGTCCTTTTGAAATCATCGGAAAAGTCAGCGGCGAGCAGCTTCGATTTGCCGTGAACGAAAAAGAACTGTTCTCGGAATCGATCGACAGTTTCGAAAATTCCTGGACTGATTCTCTCAATCTTCAGTTAGAACAATAATTCTTGTAGTTAAGAATCACATTCTTTTTATCAGTGTTCATCTGAGTTAATCTGTGGATTCACATATGTCCGCAGGAATCTACATTCACATTCCTTTCTGCAAATCGCGTTGCTCTTACTGCGATTTCGCGACAGACGTTTATCGAAACGATGACGCGGTTGAACGATATGTTTCAGCGTTGAGCGCGGAGATTGAAAAATTTTCGATTGAGTCGCAGGCAGGATTGTCTGAATCAAACTCGCCTCGTCGCACCGTCGCCGCGTCCCCGCGTCTCTTCAATACCATCTATTTCGGCGGCGGAACGCCTTCACTACTTTCACCAAAACAACTAGAAAAAATTCTCAACGTCATTCACGCAAAATTTTCCTTCGCCGACGAAATCGAATTTACACTCGAGATGAATCCGGCGACTGTCACACTCGAGAAACTTCGCGATTACAAAAGCCTCGGCGTGAATCGCGCTAGTTTTGGAGTGCAGACTTTCGACGACATTGCGCTCAAACTTCTCGCGCGCGGACACGATGCGCAAGACGCGCGAGATACTTTTCGTCTTTTACGTGAAGCGAATTTCGAAAATATTAGTTTCGATTTGATCGCCGGCTTACCGAATCAAACCCTTGAAGATTGGTCGCGAAATCTCGACGAAGCACTGAAACTCGAGCCCGAACATCTTTCGCTTTATCTCTTGGAAATTCACGAAGGCACGCCACTCGCCGAGCAAGTTCGTTCGCATCGTCAGCCGAAGCCCGACGAAAATCTCGCCGCGGAAATGTATGAGTTGATCATCGAGCGCGTTTGCGCGAGCGGTTTTAAGCAATACGAAATTTCGAATTTTGCGAAACGCGGTTTCGAATCGCGTCACAACACAAAATACTGGCGGCTTGATCCGGTTTACGGTTTCGGAGTTTCAGCGCATTCATTCGACGGCGCGAAAACGCGCATGGCAAACGAGCGCGACACGAATCGCTATGTCGAACTCATCGAAAGCGAAAAGAGCGCGGTCGTGATGCGCGAGGAGATCAAATTCGCCTCAGAATTTATTTTTCTTGGTTTACGAATGACCGATGGCGTCCGATTGAGCGAATTCGAGAATCGTTTCGGAGAAAAGCTGACGGAAATATTCCGTGGTGAGCTCGCGCAACTTCAAACAAACGGTCTGATTTCTATCAACGAACAACGAATCGCGCTCACCCGCCGCGGAATGCTTTTCTCGAATGAAGTATTCGCGGAGTTTATCTGAATAACTTTTCGTTAATACGGAACCTGTCGTAAACTTTGGGCATCTAAGAAGCAAGAATCTCAAATCTTTTTCTCAGAGGAGAAACGAAAATGAATACACGTCGTCTGCGGTTAACGCGATTGTCAATCGCGTGTCTCTTGTCGCTCTTGGTCTTTCTTGTCCCAATAACGACAACATTAGCGCAAACCGAAACGCTTGCGGAACTTAAACAAAAAGGTGAGGCATTGGTGGCGCAGAATGACCTTGTCGGATCCGTTCCGATTTTCGAAAAGCTTGTGCTTCTCGAGCCTAAAAATGCCGAATTTCAATATCATCTTGGATTCGGACTACTAGCTCAAGCGCGGACAATTACCGATCCGCCACAAAGAGCAAAGGTGCGCGTCCGCGCCCGCGAGGCATTTGTTCGTGCGAGGGATTTAGGTAATTCGACGCAGTTGGTTTTGGCTTTGATCGAATCAATTCCGAAAAATGGCGAGCTCTCCGATGTTAACTTCTCAAATAACACAGAAGCACATGAGTTGATGGAAAAAGGTGAGTCAGCTTTTGCCACCGGAAAAATGGATCAGGCGATGGGATTTTATCAAGCTGCTCTGGCACTTGATCCAAAGCTCTATGAGGCTGCGCTCTATACGGGCGATGTGAATATGCACACCGGAAAATTCGGCGATGCGGAAATTTGGTATCAAAAAGCGATAGCGATCGATCCGAATCGTGAGACTGCTTACCGTTATTCGGCTACACCGCTGATGAAACAGGGAAAGTTCGATGCCGCTCGCGATCGTTACATCGAAGCATACATTCGCGAACCATATAGTCGCCTCGCCATCGGCGGATTGATTCAATGGGGAAACGCTACCAAAACGCAACTCGCACATCCGAAGATAGACATTCCCGCAACGATCGGAACTTCTGCGAACGGAAATACTAAAATCACGCTCGGTGGCGGCGACAACGATGACGACGGATCGTTTGCATGGTTTGCTTACGGTATGTCCAGAGCGGTATGGCAAACGGGAAAAGATGGACTCAGCGACAAGTTCAAGACGGCGTTTCCAAATGAGAAGGTGTACCGCCACAGTCTTGCGGAAGAAGTTGATGCGCTAAAAATGACTGTGACAACCCTAAAAGCGCGTATGTCTGATAAGAACAGTCCTGTGAAGAATCTGAATCCGCAATTGAAAAAACTTATCGAAATTCACGACGCCGGTTTACTTGAAGCTTACATTTTGATTGCCAAGCCGGATGATGGTATTGCGCAGGATCATGCCGCTTATCTAAAATCGAATTCAGAAAAACTAAGACGATACGTCGTCGAATACGTTCTAACCGGCGGCGGCAAATGAACAAAAAAGCGGAGAGCAGCTCTCCGCTTTTTAATTTCACCTTTTTGCGCCAGAGGATTTTTTCTTCAGAATCCACTCATCCACGTTTTTCTCCAACACATCAAGCGGAACCGCGCCTGAAAGCAGGACGATGTCGTGGAATTCTTTTACGTCGAACTTGGCGCCGAGTTCGTGCGTCGAGCGCGCACGTAGTTCCTTGATTTTCAGTTCACCGATTTTGTATGCGAGCGCTTGTCCCGGATCGCTTATATAACGATCAATTTCGTTTACGATATCTTGATCGGTTTTCGCCGCGTTCGCTTTGAAGAAATCAATTGCGCGTTGGCGGTCCCATTTGAAATAGTGCATTCCGGTGTCAACCACCAATCGCACCGCGCGCCACATCTCGTAAGTTAATTGTCCGAATTTATCGTACGGATCGGAATATAAACCCATCTCGTCGCCAAGCGACTCCGAATACAAGCCCCAGCCTTCCACAAACGCGGTATAGCCGCCAAATTTGCGAAAGTTTGGCATATCGCCAAGCTCTTGTTGCAATGCGAGCTGCAGATGATGTCCGGGAACAGATTCGTGCATCGAGAGCGCCATCATTTCCCACTTCGGACGAACCTCGGGCTTATATAAATTCACGTAGTAATATCCGGGACGCGAACCATCCGCCGCGGGTGAATTGTAGTAAGCAGTGGTTGTATCGGGCGCGATCTTATCGGGAATCGGAATTACGCCGTAAGGCATTCGCGGAAATGTGCGAAAAACTTTTACGAGTTCCGGATCTATGCGTTTTGAAATCGCGCGATACGCCATGAGAAGTTCTTCGGGAGTTTTGTAGAAAAATTTCGGATCACTACGAAGATATTGAAAAAACTCCTGAAGCGTTCCTTTGAAGCCAACCTGCGTTTTGATCTTCTCCATCTCCGCGCGAATTCGCGCGACTTCAGATAATCCCTTTTCATGAATTTCGCGCGGCGTCATTTTGGTGGTTGTGTAATCGCGCGCGAGAAATTCATAAATCTTATCCCCATTTTTCATCTGCCAGATTCCCGCTTCGGGATAAGACGCAGGAAGATATTCACCGACAAAAAAATCTTTCAACTTCGCATAAGAAGGAATTATTTTTTCTTCGACCGCCTTCTTCGCCAGCGACCTGAGGAGCATCTGATCCGCTTCGCTTACTTGTTTCGACATCGTCTTGAACGGAACGTAAAACGAACTCTTCTCAGCCTCGGAAACAATTTGTTTTTCGATCTGCGCCGGAACGCGATTCAAAACCTGCTTCGACCATAAAATTCCGTCCGCCTTTCCCGCCTTCATCAAATCGATCGTTTGATCCATCAACCGCGGGAATGCATTCATGCGCGCAATCCAGTCTTCGTAGTCTTTCACCGTTTGAAAATTGGTGAACTCGAGAATTTCGTCGGCGGTCTGAATTCCACCGCGTTGATTAATCGGCAATAGAAAAAGGCGGGTTTTATAGTTTTCCAAGGAGCTTTCAAGCTGATTCTGAAACAAGTCGTAATTAACCCGATCTTTTGTCGAAAGTTGGGCGCGATTAATTTTCTTCAGTTTCGCGAGTGCCTGAATGTTTCGTTCGTTTCTTCGTGAAAAAGCAGAAAGGCTTGCATCGCCCCAACGATCATTGAAACGCTTATCGCCGAGAAAGGTCGCGAAGGTTGGCGAAGATTCCAGCGCAAAATTCCATTCGGAATCAAATAATACGTAAAGTTGCTTTGTCGCTACGTTTTGCTTTTGCGCAAA
>DAITAB010000038.1:0-6699 GCA_036824525.1 Pyrinomonadaceae bacterium | reverse complement strand
TCCAGATTGTATTCGCGAAGACGTCGGTAAAGGGTTGAAGGAGAAATTCCGAGCATCTCCGCTGTTTTACCACGATGCCAGCCGGTTTTCTCAAGCGCTTTCAAAATCTGATGGCGCTCGACCTCACGCAAATTTGTCGGCGCGGTGTTTTGGAAAGTACTCACGGAATTTTCGTCGGGTGAACTGTAACTCACCGAAACATTCGGTTCCATTTTAAATATAACTTCGGGTGGAAGTTCTTTGGTTGTAATCTTCCCATTATCAGCCAACAAAATCGCGCGTTCGAGACAATTGCGAAGCTGTCTTACATTTCCCGACCAATGATATGCCTGCAAGGCTTCAATCGCCGGCGGTGTAAGTTCGGGCATTTTCGCGCCGGCAATATTTTTCAAAATGTGCCGCGCAAGTGGCTCTATATCTTCGCGCCGCTCGCGAAGCGGAGGAATATTTATTTCAAAGCTATTTATTCGGTAGAGAAGATCAGTTCGAAACATTCCTTCGGCGACAGCTTGTTCTGGACGTCGATTTGTCGCAGCAACCAGTCGGACATTAACGTCAACTTTTCTAACCCCGCCAACGCGAAAAAACGAACGCGTTTCCAGTGCACGCAGAAGTTTCGACTGAAGCGCCATCGGCATTTCCATGATTTCATCAAGGAAAATCGTTCCGCGGTCAGCGATCTCGAAAAGTCCAAGCTTGCGCGTTCGTGCTCCCGAGAATGAACCGGCTTCGTGTCCGAAAAGTTCGGATTCGAGCAAAGTATCTTGTAATGCGGCACAGTTGAGATCTACAAAAGTTTCTCCGGCTCGAGTCGATAATTTGTGTAAAGCCTGCGCAACCAATTCCTTTCCCGTTCCCGATTCACCGGTGATCAAAACGGAAGTCTCCGAGTTTGCGACTCGCTGCACCAGTCGCAAAACCTCTTTCATTTGCGCCGATTCGGCAATGATCTCCGGAAGATTATTATCGCGTTCGATTTGCGCGCGAAGCCGTTGATTGTCAATTCGAAGGCGATGTTTGTCTGCTGCCTGCGAGACGAGCGCGGAGAGTTCCGCGATTCGGTATGGCTTGGTCAAAAAATCGTAGGCGCCGAGCTTCATCGCTTCAATTGCGCTTTCCATAGTTGCCTGACCGGTGAGCATAATCACCTCGGGCGGATTCTGATGTTTCTCGCGAATTCGTTTCAGTAAACCCGTTCCGTCAAGCCGCGGCATATTCATATCGCTCAAAACGACATCATATTCATGTTCTTCGAGTAACATCCAAGCGGATTCACCGTCGCCAGCGATTTCAACGTCATGATTGAGTCGTTGCAATTCTTTTTGAACAACTGTCCGTAAATTATTTTCGTCATCAACGACGAGTATTCGTGCCATATATTTGTGTGAGCGAGACTTCCTGACTTTGCATTCGCAATCTCGATGCGTTTCAGCCTGGTTCCTCGCTTTTCTTGTTTTTAAGTGGAAGGGTGATGGTGAACGTCGAACCTGAACCAACGCTCGAGCGGACGGAGAGTTTTCCTCCGTGTTCGGTCACGATGCCGTAAGCCACGGCGAGTCCGAGACCGGTTCCTTTTCCCACCTCTTTGGTGGTAAAAAATGGATCAAATATCTTCGAAACATTTTCTTCAGAAATTCCGATTCCCGTATCGGTAACTTCGATTTCCAACTGACTCCGACGCGAACGCGCGTGCAATTCAAGTTTTCCGCCATCGGGCATGGCGTCGATCGCATTCGTCGCGAGCGCAATTATCGCTTGTTGAATTTTTCCTTCGTCAGCAAATGGCTTCGGGAGACTTTCGTCAAATTCGACTACTATCTCGATTCCGTCTCCACGTTTTTGATGAGCGACGAGTCGGGCAGTGGAACGCAAGACAGCGCCAATGTCGACAGGTACCAGATTCTCACTGCGTACGCGACTGAAATCGAGCAGACCGTTGGTAATTGATTTGCACCGAAAAGTCTCGTCGCTGATGAGTGTTAAATATTCCTTAAATTCATCCGCGTCTTCTTTCTTTCTGAAAGCGCCTTCAACCAAGCGAGTCTCAAGCGATTCCGCGCAGGCGGAAATCGTCGCGAGCGGATTATTAATTTCGTGGACCACTCCCGATGCAAGACGCCCGATTGCTGCTAATTTCTCCGCGCGCCCGGCGGCATGAATCGCCTCAACCCGCATCGTTACGTCTTCACCAACGGTGATGACATGAGTAATCTCTTTCGTAAACGGATCGCGCATGGGAATCTTGCTGACAATCCAATAAATAGTTGCGCCGCTGTCGCTCGTTGTTCGTTGTTCGATGCGTTCGATTTTTCCGGTGCGGAAAGCGCGTTCGAATTCTTTCTTGAGTTTTTGCGGAGGTTGCTTCGAAAGGACTTCGAAAACATTTCGTCCGATTGCCGCTTCGCGCAAAACGCCCTGATCGCCAACTTCACGATGGCGATTCCAGGAAACGATATTGTAGTCGCGGTCTATCACGTATATTGAAACGGGAAGTGCATCGAGAACCGATTCTGTAAATTTCCGATGTTCTTCCGTGGTGGAGAGAATGGACTCGCTGATCTGTGCCTCATAATAAGAGGCGAGATTCGTTGACAACGATGTGATCTGCGCTACCGCATCGATCACTTCTTTCATTTCTTCATCGCAACGATCCGGGTCAGAAAGTCCTACCGAAAGAAAACCGCGTACTTCGCCACCGATCCGAATTGGTGAAACATATTCATAACGATGTTTTTTTTCGTTAAGTAAAAATTCCCCCGGTTTATCCGTTCCCGATGAAATTTTTGCCGGAAGAATACTCAGAATTCCCGGCGGATTTTTCTTCCTAAGGAAATTCACGCACTCTTTACCCTTTGAATCGAGTGCAAAGGTGATGAGTCCGACTGCATCGAGCTCTAAAACGATGGCGCAGATCTCCGCGCTCGTTTCACGAGACAGCGCTTCAACAACTCGCCGCGCAATTTTCTTTGGGTGAGTAATGCAACCCAAACTGCGCGAAAGTTCCGAGACAAACCTCAAGCCACGCATCGTGTTTGTGACACTCGCACACGAAAACGCCGGCGCGCTCTCCGTCTGAGTCTGTTGAAGCATTTTTTTTTGGAGTAGAATCTCTCAAAAGAAGGTCGAAGGTCGAGAGATTAGGATAGGAGTAAGGAAACTTGACAAACTCCCTTTTGTAATTGAAAACGATTTTAAACGTATTGTCAAGGTTTTTAAGGATTTAGCTGGCACTTACCGGTTTGACAGAAAATGCCTTGTTTACAAGAATAAGGTGAGGACGGCAATTTCTTTCGGTAATGAAAACACGGGACTTAGCAATTAAATTTTTCATTTCGGCAGCGATTTTTCTGGGCTGTCGCGACGTATCGGCTCAAATGCTAGTCGATAAGACCGTCGCGACCGTGAGCGACGGGCTTCGGGTAGAACTCATAACTCTATCCGATATACGTTGGCAGCTCGCGCTGGAGCCTGATGTCGCTCTTAATCCGCTTTCCACATCCGATCGGAACCGCGCCCTGTCGTCGCTCATTGATCAGAGGCTGATTGCCTTGGAGGCACAACGCCTGCCTGCTGTTTCGCGCGAAAGCACCAAGATCGACGAGCAGATCGAGCGAACCTTAAAACTCTTTCCATCGACGGGCGAATTTGTTTCGCGACTGACATCGGTTGGTTTCACATCCATCAACGATGAAAATTTCCGTCGTCTGATGGAACGCCGCGTCGCGATTGAGGAATATCTCGATTTTCGGTTTCGTTCTTTTGTCGTGATTTCGCCTGAAGGTGAAGCACGTTATTTTAAGGATGAGTTCGCGCCGGAGTTCCGCAAAAAGAACCCGACGCTTCTTATGCCAACGCTTTCCGAAGTTCGCCCGCAAATCAACTCGATTTTGGTGGAGAGAAAGATTGCGGAAGACATAGAAAGATTTCTGGATGACGCAAAACGCCGCGCGGAAATTGAGATATTGTCGCCACCGTAATTTCTTTAGTTGTCCGCGTCGGGTTCGGAAACAAGCTTCACATCCCTGTTTTCCGATAGAAATTCTTCCGATGAGATCGTGTCAATCTGTGCGCGCAGAGGACGCGTTCCCACATTGGGTTGGAAATTCCCTTTGTTGTCGTAAAGCCTTCGGTACTGCGCTGTGTTTCTGATAACTCCCTGAACATATCCCTTCGTTTCTTTGAACGGAATGGCTTCAACAAAGTCATCTATTTCAGGAGGAAGAGAGGCGCGCCAAGGCGCGACGCGATTCGGTCCGGCATTATATGCAACCGCTACATATTCGAGCCTACCAAATTTAGCAAACATATCCTTAAGGTATGCCGTTCCGAGTTCAATATTGACATCGGGATCGAATAAAGAGTCTCCGGTGATCGTCGATATGCTCGATCCGTATTTTTGCGCGACGCCTCGTGCGGTGGGTATTAAAAGTTGCATCAGCCCATAGGCGTTCGCGCTTGATTTAGCGCGCGCGTCAAATATTGACTCTTGTCGGATCAATCCCGCGACTTGAAACGAATCCAAACCTCGGATTTCCGACCAACGTTGGATTGCTGACCAATTCTTCAGCGGATAAAAAACTTCCCATTCTTCCCGCGACATTTCCTCAGGGAACATTTGTGAATAATCCGGATAGCTTCGCGCGAGCGAAAGCAGGGCATTGGCGCGATCCTGTCGCAGGCGATGAAGATTTGCCAACGCCATGTTCAGCTTCGGACTTAATGCATTAGTCTTTGCGGCTTCGTTTATTTCATCGACTGCCCAGTCAAATAATCCGACCGTTGAAAGTTGATCGGCGCGAAGTAGTCTTTCGTCGTCAAACGAATTGGCAGTTTCCTTTGCCACCGTAACCGTCTTCAAATTCGCGATCGCTTTTGTCACCAGAGAATCCGATGGAAATTCAGTTGATGTTTTGCACTTTCCTTGATCTCGAAGTGCGGACCGGCGCTGATTTGCAAGATAGCCATACCAATTTGCGCTGTAGCGATAAAGCAAAGCGTCGTAAAGGGCGCAGGCTTCACCGATTTTATTTGCGCGTTCGGAATCCCTCGCCGCCCAATAACCGGCGCGTCCACGGTTTGCTGTGTTCTTTGATGCATAACGCGCCAGATGCTGAATGAACATCTGCGCTGAGACCGGAAATTTTTTAGTTTCATGTTCGAGCCACGCCAATTCGAACTGGGCTTGGGCTACATCCAAAGAATTTGGAAAAGCATTTACCGCGGTACGCAGAAAGTAACTTTCATCTGATTTATTTTTTTGTTCGCGGGCGAGTAATCCAAGCGCAATAAACGTTTTTGGCGTAGTCGGGTGCGAAGGAAACATCCCTCGCATTTCGTCTCCAAATTTTCGAGCCTGTGTCCATTGGCGCGCTGAAGCGTAAGCGCGCGCGACTTGACTGTAAGCTTCCGGTTTCACGTCTGCGCCAATTGGAATCTGATCAAAAGAACTTTGCGCTTCCGGCAATTTCCCAAGCGCGCTAAACGAAATCAACCTTCTTAAATTCACGGTCGGAGTGACCGCCTGAGGAAACGAGGAGACAAGATTTGCGTAGGCATCGGAGGCTTCGCGGAAATTCTTGCGTTCGAATAACTTGTCCGCGCGCATTTGCGCTTCATCGGAAGTCTGCGGAAAACTTCCGCCATTCGCATTCAAAAATATTTCAGCTTGCTTTGCTTCGTCGCTTCCCGCGCCGAGAAAGTATGCCCTACGGAAATACTTCGCCGCTTCACCGGAATTCATCTGCTGCTCATAAGATTTTCCCAAAAGAAAAATTGCTAAAACATCATTTGAATCGACGAGTTCGCGCAAAACGCTCGCGGCTTTTGCGGTTTGACCGATAGCCAAAGCGCTTTGCGTCCAAAGAATTTTCGCTTCGCGGGCGCGAAGCGACGAGGGAAATTCGCGAAGAAGTTCATCAAAAATTCGCATCGCGTCAGCGTGCAGCCCGGCTTGCGCGAGTGCTTTTCCGCGAAGCCACAAAGCATAATCTGTAAGGTTGGTTTTCTGTCGAAAGATACCGCTGTTAAGCAAATCCGCCGCCCCGCGTGCATCGCCGGCTTGAAGTTTTACCCGCGCGCGAAGAAGTTTGGCGAGAGCGCCGGTTCGAGAGTTTGAAAAACGAGATTCAATTTGCGCGACGAGATTTTCAGGTGGCAGCGCGCCGTCTTTGGTCATCTCGCGAAGAGACTGGAGCGCTTGTTCCTCTGTTTCCCAGGAATAAAACGAACAACTCGCGCTGAACGGCGCGAAAAAAATTACTAAGGTTACAACGATGAAACCGAAAATCGACCGCACACTTTCCATTACAACTTACCTTTCAAACTTCTTTTACTAGCCGCCCGATCAAAAAGAAAACTCTTTGAAACGAACCTTAATCAATATATGATAGCGACCAATTCCCGCTTTATCTAGGAGTTTGAAATGAAACGTCTTTGTCTCACCGCAATTTTTGTGTTTATCTTCGCGTCATTTCTTCGGGCGCAAACGCCCGTACCGAGCGCGACGCCGCCGAATTTCGATAATTCCGTTTTAATTTAGAAGGAGAATCGAATTGGAGATTCCCGCGTTCACCTTACGAGCGCGGCGATTTTGAAACACACGAAACACATTGGTAAAACTTTAGTTCGAGATGCAAGATTCAGATCAAATCGACAAATCGTTTAATTCTGTGCTGAATAACACTTTGCCGTATCTGGCGT
>DAITAB010000386.1:0-1441 GCA_036824525.1 Pyrinomonadaceae bacterium | reverse complement strand
ATCGTACGCAGTCAAAAAAACGATTCCGCTAAGCAAGAAAGTTGCGAAGGATAAGACATGCAGGCTTCGTTTGTAATATGAAGACATCTTTTCCGCGTCGCCCTGAATTTTCGAAAAGAATGGAAATATGAGCGAAGCAAGCGAATTCGTCGAAACGCTCTTAACCAACCCGTCAATTGACTGCGCACGGTTGTAAAAACCTAAGGTTCCAATGTCGAACAACTTGCCTATAATGAAAACGTCAAGCCGAATAAAGAACATCTCTAATGCCGAAGACGCAAAGAGCTTCGAACCGAAGGTCCATAGCGACTTGATTTCTGAAAATCGTAGTGAGGGCAAAGGAAACCAGCGTGACATCGCAAGCGAACCCAATAAGATAGCCGAGGCGCTTACAATCTGTTGCGCGATCAAACTCCATATTGTGAATCCGTTGTAAGCAAGAACGACGGCGACCGTACCGGAAACGGCGGTCGCGAGCGTATTCATAACTGCGATCGGCTTTATCCTCATTTCTCGTTGAAGCAATGAGAGCGGCACGAGCGTTAATCCGTTAATCACGAACAAGACCGAAACCACGGCGATTATTCGCGCAATCCCTGGTATCTGGTAAAAAGACTCAATTGCTGGCGCAGCGGTAATCAGCAACAGACATAAAACAACTCCCATGGCGGAATTCAAGAAAAAGACGGTCGATAACTGCTGCCGGGAAACTTCCTTTGCCTGAACGATGGCGAAACGGAAACCAAAATCAAGAAACAGACTTGAAAAGACTACGATCGCCATGACAATCCCGAATGTTCCAAACTCGGTTGGCGAAAGTAGTCTTGTGAGAATAATAGAAACGACAAACGTCGCGATTTGGCTGGAAAAACGTCCGAAGATGTCCCACAACAAAAGCCTGAACATACGTAATTAACAATACCGACCGACAAGAAGTGACGACATTCTTTTCCGGTGTAAGCTGCGCAATTGATGAAGGATCATTGATTTAGTAGTTAAGCTAAATTACTTCGCACCAATATCTCTGCACTCCGAAAATAAACTCAGAACGAATAACGTGTAACCCACATTGCTGAAATAAATCTTTCATATCGTGACGGTCAAACTCGCTAACGTGGTCATTGTCTGTATGTACTAATGGTAAATGAAGATCTTTTCGAAACTGATTCAGAATTGTTGCGTCAAAATCCGGTACTTCAATATAGATGAACCGAAATGATTCCCTAAATCTTTTCAGAAACGCCTCGGGCGCGTCGATATGTTCGAGTACGTGCGACAAAATCAAAACATCGAATTGTTTATCTGTAGTCTTAAGATAATCAATCGCGTCGACACAAACGAAACTCGGATTCTCATTACCATATTTTTCCAATGCCGAATCAACTGAGCGTTGTGAATGATCAATTCCGCACCGCGCACGAAGTCGAGAAACTCTTCGGCG
>DAITAB010000385.1:0-1441 GCA_036824525.1 Pyrinomonadaceae bacterium | reverse complement strand
CTATACTTTACAACTGATATTTGATAAAATAATTTGCAAGGTTTTCTTATTTTTCGTTCATTTTACGGCAAATTTTCTATGATTGGCAAATCTCCGAATGAGAATCAAAAACATTTGTTTCTGCCCGGCTTGACTGACTTTATCAATCTTCGACACGAGCTTTGTTTGTTGGCAAACAAGCTTGATTGGCAACAATTTGAGTCAGATTTTGCTCCGCTTTATTCAAACTTTGGCGCACCTGCCAAACCGATTCGCTTGATGGTCGGGGTATTGATCTTGAAACAGCTTTACGATTTAGGCGATGAAACGGTGATGGAAGAATGGGTCTCGAATCCGTATTTTCAATATTTTTGCGGCGAAGTGCTTTTTCAATGGGAGTTTCCATTTGACCCGTCGGACTTGGTTCATTTTCGGCATCGGATCGGGGTTGAAGGAGTCGAGAAGATTCTGGCAACGAGCATTTTATTGCACGGTGCGAAGGTCTTACAAGAAGATGTTTCGATTGATACAACTGTTCAGGAGAAGAACATCACATATCCGACGGACACCAAGTTAGCGGTCAAGATTATCAAGCAATGTCGGCAGATCGCGGAAAAAGAAGGAATCAAACTGCGGCAGAGTTACAAATTTGTAGTCAAAGATTTATTGAAGAAAGCGAACTCGAAGGGTTTGAAACAAGCCAAACAGAAGAAGAAAGCGAGAAAGAGATTGAAAACGATCGCGAAACGTGTTGTGCGGGAAATCAAGCGGAAATTAAGCGGGGAAGGGTTGGCAAAATATGCGGAAAAGATTGCCGTTTACGAAAAAGTATTGAATCAAAAGAAGGACGATAAGGATAAGATCTACTCATTGCATGCACTGGAAGTGAGTTGTATTGCGAAAGGCAAGGAGCACAAGAAATACGAATTCGGGAGCAAAGTGGCGTTTGCGGTGAGTCAAAAAAGTAATGTGATAATGGCGGCGGTAAGTTTCAAAGGAAATCCGAATGACAACAAAACATTGGAGAAACCGTTAGAGCAACAAGCGCGAATGACGGGCGTGAGAGCGAAGAAAGCCTACACGGATCGAGGCTGCAAAAGTCAAAAAATTGGAGAAACAGAGATTCTCAGTCCAAGTAATGGAAAAGGCAAAACGGGATCGGAGAAAGCGCGATTGCGAAAGAGTTTTCAGCGAAGAGCGGCAATCGAGCCGGACATAGGACATCTGAAATCAGATTATGGATTGGGTAGAAACTACCTGAAAGGCGAGATTGGCGATCAAATCAATGCGATGTTGGCGGCCAGCGCGTTCAATTTCAGAAGTTGGATGAGAAAAGCCATCGCGGAACTAATATTTGTCTTAAATTATTGGCTGAGGTGGCTGTCAAAACTGAGGAACGAAGCACAAAGGCAGTTTTCACGCGATTTGAGAAGAGATAGTCAAAATGAATATCTTGCCCAGC
>DAITAB010000196.1:0-4719 GCA_036824525.1 Pyrinomonadaceae bacterium | reverse complement strand
GTTTATTCGCGATTGATTGTCTTCTTGTTAATCGGCACGACTTCAATCGCGGTCGCGCAGGTCAAACCGGTTTATGATCGCGGCGCCACCGGTCTCATCCAAATTCTTAATCGTCTTCCAAATACAAAAAGTGTGATGATGATCGGCGCACATCCAGACGACGAAGACACCGCGCTCCTCGCCTATCTCGCACGACACGAAAACGCCCGCACCTTCTACCTCTCGCTCACCCGCGGCGATGGCGGGCAAAATATCATCGGCAATGAATTATTTGAGGCGCTCGGTGTGATACGCACCGAAGAGCTTCTGCAAGCGCGCAGGCTCGATGGAGCCGAACAGCTTTTTACCCGCGCTTTTGATTTCGGTTTTTCGAAAACTATCGAAGAAGCAAAAGCAAAATGGAATGAAGATGAAATTCTCTGTGATGTTGTCGGCGCAATTCGTGAATACCAACCTACGGTCGTAATTTCACGTTTTTCCGGAACACCCGCCGATGGACACGGACAACATCAATACGCGGGCTACATTTCTCCGCTCGCGGTAAAAGCTGCGGCTGACGAAAATCGTTGTACGGGAAACGGCGCGCCTTGGCGCGTTTTGAAATTTTATGTATCGCAAGGTTTTCGCCCCGACTCTCCAGCTACGCTTCGCATCAATACCGGCGAATACGACTTCGCTTTGGGGCGTTCGTATTTCGAGATCGCGATGGAATCGCGTAGCCAACACAAATCCCAGGAGCAAGGAATTCTCGAGCTACGCGGCGATCAGTTTTCGGGCTTGCGTTTAATAGAGAGTGACGAAGTGAAATCGGCAAACGAGAAAAGTGTGTTCGATGGGATCGACACTTCGCTTTCGGGAATTTCCGTATCGGGTGCGCTTTCCGTTCAAATGAAATCGCTCCTTCGGTCTTCCGAGAAAGATCTTACCGAGGCTCGAATGAACTTCAATGCCCACGATCCTACGAAGATAATTCCTTCGCTGGTAAATGCCTTCTTTTCGATTCGGGAGATTCGATCCCGCTTGATCGAAAGCGATATTGGAAACTCGTCGATTCTCGCCCTAAAAGAAAGAGAAACCTTAAACGCAATTCAGAAATGTGCAGGAATTGTCGTTGATGCGTTGGGTTCTAATGAGACGATCGTCGGAGGTGAATCTCTCAATGCGTCGGTGCGGGTGTTTATATCTAAGCGTGTATCGGCGAAAGTGGTAAGCGCCTCTTTGGGACTTCCGGTTGGTTGGAAATCTGAATCTTCGCAAGAACCGGAAACTCCGGCGATGGGTTTCCGTCCGCGAAATGAAATCGCATCGTATTCCGCCTTCTTTAAGTTAACCGCACCGGTCAATGCCTCGCCGACTCAGCCATTCTTTCTCGAATCGCCTCGCCAAGGATTTCTGTATGGCAAAAACAATCTCGTAAATTCTCCATTTCAGGCGCCACTTATCACCGCGAAAGCGATAATTGAAATCGAGGGAAAGCAATTTATTTTTGAGAAAAATCTCGAATATAGATTCGCCGATGACGTCCGCGGGGAAATTCGGCGCGAAATAAATGTTGTTCCAAAAATTTCGCTGGAACTTGATCAAAAGCTGCTCATAGTTTCGTCAAACGAGAGATCTCCCTCGAGGGAAATATCTCT
This sequence comes from Pyrinomonadaceae bacterium, assembly GCA_036824525.1. Classification (GTDB taxonomy): domain Bacteria; phylum Acidobacteriota; class Blastocatellia; order Pyrinomonadales; family Pyrinomonadaceae; genus DAITAB01. The sequence goes on along the minus strand of DAITAB010000196.1, from coordinate 3,082 downwards.
CACGCTCGTGAATCATTCGCAAACGAAGCAAGGCGGAATCGCCAGGCTGAACCTTCCGCAGGGTTGGATCTGCACTCCCCAATCGGCGAATTTTGTTCTCGCCGCGGGCGAGAAAAGCTCGCGACAGTTTCTCGTGAGAATTCCGCGCGGAGTTGAGAAACGAGTCTTTGAATTTTCCGCCGAAGCAAAAATCGGAAATGAAACTTTTTCGAAGTCGCTACACACGATTGCTTATCCGCATATTCAAACTCATCGGTTTTATACTGATGCGAAAACGCGTGTGAATATTTTTGATTTGAATGTTGCTCAGGTCCGGGTCGGCTATATCGCCGGCAGCGGCGACGCCACACCCGAAGCTCTTCAGCAACTGAAACTAAATTTCACCGCGCTCGATGAAAAAACCCTCGCAACGGGAAATCTTGCAGTGTTTGATGTAATCGTCGTTGGTATTCGCGCTTCTGAGACGCGCCCGGATTTTGTCGCAAATAATCAGCGGCTACTCGATTTCGTAAAAGCGGGCGGAACTCTGATCGTGCAATATCAGCGTCCGGTTTATGCGCAGCAAAAACTCGTTCCATTCCAGACGCGAATTGGTCCGCGAGTTGTTGACGAAAATGCGCCGGTTAGAATTCTCGAACCGAGACATCCGCTCTTCAATTTTCCAAATAAAATTACAGTTGCGGACTTTGATGGCTGGGTGCAAGAAAGAAATCTTTATAACTTTGCGGAATTCGACAAAGCATATAAACCGCTACTTGAATCGCATGACGCCGGCGAAATAGAAAACTCCGGTGGACTTGTAGTTGCGAAAATCGGGCGCGGGAATTACATATACACTTCGTATTCATTTTTCAGACAGCTTCCCGGCGGTGTTGCGGGCGCCTATCGCCTGTTTGCGAATCTTGTCAGTCTTCCAAAAGCAAAAAACTAGAAAAAGCCGCCGCGAATTTCGCGACGGCTTTTCCGTTAAGCTGGATTCCAAAACGAATTTACGCTCTGCCCAAAACCGCTACGCTAACCTTGCGTCTTCCAAACCGCATTGCTTCGCTGCAACCCGGAACCCAAATGTCCAAGATACGACCTTTAATCGCGCCACCCGTATCTGCAACAACATAAGTACCGCTGTAAGCTCCGGCGGATACCTGTATTCGCGTTCCGAGCGGTAACACCCTCGGATCAGCAGCTACAATTCCGCGGCGAACTCCGGAACCGGAAGCAGTTCTTCCGCGCAAACAATAAGCGGTTGCGCTAAACCCTTTGCCTGCTGATGCTGCCGAAGTCTTTTTGGGAGCAAGCGGTCTCGATGGGCTCTTGTCTATGTCTTTTTTGTCGGAAACAACTTCATTCGAGTTTGCTTTGACCTTAATTTCGTTCGTCTCTTTTTCTTTTTTTACCGCCGTTTTTTCTTCCTGGTACGCGAATACGACGCTTTCTGCATTTTGAATAAATATCGTGATAAGCGCCAAAACAGTGGCACCGGCAAATAAAGTAGCTGAAATAGTCTTTTTCATAATCTTAAATTTAAAACTCCGTTTTTCTAAATCACTTTTTTAAGTTCAAACAATACAAATCTATAAGAAATATTCTGCTTAATGTTGATTGAAATTTTTGAAGGGTTGCTGCGGCGTCGCCGCGAGATGTAAAAGTTGTTTGTTTACGTGAAAGATAGTAGCACTTTAACGATCGTCCTGTCTAGCTTGAGTCCAGCCGAGATCCGAGTGAAATCAATCGCGTTGGACAATAAACATTGCAATTTCGTATAGTTCAGTCGCGATTGATAAGTAAGTTTTTGGAGATTTTCTATTATGGATGATCGTCGCCAAGGCGAACGACATTTAGTTTCTTTTCCGATTCGTGTTGAATGGAAAGGACCGAAAGGTGAACCCATCTCTGAGGATGGGCTTACTGAAAACGTAGGAGCATCGGGAGCGCTGGTGCATCTTCCGCGTTTGTTACCGGAAGTTGGAAGCAGCGTGTTGTTGACCGTTCTTGAAAATCCCAAGAAGGAAGTTACGGTTAAAATGACCGTTTTGCGTCTGGAGAGAAACGCGGCGCATCCGCAATGCGCGCTGCTACTCACTGAAGAAACCAAACAGTGGACGAAAAACGTAGTCGAGCTTGCCGAGAAAATTATTGCCGAACAGAAGCCCGAAGAGTTCGACGATTGGAATTAATTCGCTTTGGCGAAATTCAGTTTATGAAAATTTTAGTACTCGGCGCCGGACGAATGGGTCACGGCGCTGTTTTTGATTTGATTCACAATTCGCGCGACGTGAACGAAGTAACCGTCGCCGACTTTGATTTGAAAAAGGCCGAGCTTGTCGCTGAACAAGTTGACGTTTCGCGTGTAGTTCCGAAACACGTAGATGCTTCAAATCACTCTGATATTCGGCAGCTGATGAAGGGACACGATTCTGCGATCTCGTGTGTGAACTATTGGTACAACGTTGAGCTCTCGAAAGCCGCAATCGAGTCCGAAACAAATTTTTGCGATCTCGGCGGAAACAATTATGTAGTTGACGAACAACTCGCGCTCGACGACGCCGCAAAATCCGCCGGCATAAACATTATTCCCGATTGCGGACTCGCGCCGGGAATGGTTTCGATTCTGGCGATGCACGGCGCAAAGCGTTTTGATGCGATCGAAGAAATTCACATTCGCGTAGGCGGACTTCCGCAAAATCCAAAACCGCCGCTAAATTATCAACTTGTTTTTTCCGTTGAAGGTTTGATCAACGAATACATCGAAAAAGCGCGCGTCATCCGCCAAGGAAAAATCGCGACCGTTGATTCAATGACGGAGATAGAAAATCTTTCGTTCGATAGATTTCCTCCGCTAGAGGCTTTTCAAACTTCCGGTGGAACTTCTACTCTGCCTGAAACTTTTCTTGGAAAAGTTCGCGAACTCGACTACAAGACCATTCGCTACGCCGGACACTGCGAAAAATTCAAGACGATGATTGATCTCGGATTGTGTTCGAGCGAAGAAATGATCGTTGATTTTCAGAAAGTAATTCCGCGAAAAGTTTTCGGCGAACTTCTTACAAAACATCTTCCCGCAGATGAGCCCGATTATGTTTTG
>DAITAB010000195.1:0-4746 GCA_036824525.1 Pyrinomonadaceae bacterium | reverse complement strand
CTGTGTGTGTTTCAACCAGTTCGTGTTCAAGCGTTCGGAGCTCGTGTTCAATGTTGCGTAGGTCCTCGAAGGCTGAGAAGGCGACGTCGTGAACCGTTTGGGAGTTATCAAAATCTATGTGCTGCCCTAACGAACCGATTCGAAGTTGCGACGACCGAAGAATTTCCCCGCTATCGGGCGCTTCGTGTCCATTGATGAGTTCAAAAATCGTAGTCTTTCCCGCACCATTTCGTCCGACCAATCCGATGCGTTCTCCGCGATCGATCTGAAAAGTTACGTCGCGAAGCACGCTCCGACCGCCATACGACTTCGCTACTTTTGAGAGACGAAATAACATCTTAATGACTTGAAAAAAAACAAAAGAGACAAGCGACAAATCAAAGCGTCGCTTGCCCCGATAAGAAAACGATCTAAACGCCTATTTCACGTTAGCGTTTGACGCGGTCGCGTTGTTCGCCGCCTCGATATTCGCGTTTGAAACCGAGTTTGCTAAAGCAGAATTTGAATTCGCCGCCGCCGTCTTTGAGGATGAATTCGAATTGGAATTGGAATTCGAATTGGAATTCGAATTGGAATTGACGCCTGCCGGACGTGCGCCACTCAATTCATTTGGATTATCAACAACTCGCTTCGCCAAATGATTGACGATTCGCGCTTCGTTCATCGCAATCAATCCGTAAGAACTTTTTACCAATTCTTTTCTACCTTCAGTTAAACGGCTGATTATATCCTCACGCACTTTTGGACTCTCCAAGGTTAACTCTTCGTTTTTTTCCGTGCGCTCGACTAATTTGAAAAAGTAATACTTGCCGAAAAACAGCTGAGGCGGAGTAATTCCACCAACCACAAATTTCGGATTCATAAACCCGCTCGCATATTGATCGCCGAAATTCTTTCTTAAATCATCTTCCGAAAAAGCTCCAAGCTCTCCACCGCGAAGGCTGCTCGGATCTTCACTTTTTTCACGGGCAATCGTTGAGAAATTATCCGAAGTCAGAATCGAAGCAATTTCTTTTACACGCGAAATCGCCTCTTCGGTATTCCGTGTGGTATCTCCCTGTCCGCTGTCCGCCGGATCGATAATGACTGCGGCTAGTGTTGCGCCTCTTTTCTTTACGTACTGCTCCTTATTCCCGGCGAAGAATCCCTCAATTTCGCTTTCTTTTGGAGCCTCAACCTTTCCCGTAATTTTCTTAACGAGTGCCTCAATCGCCAGTGACCGACGGAGGCTCTTTCGAAGGCTCTCTTCGTTTTCTCCCGCGTCTTTCATTTCCTTCTCGAATTGCTCCGCTGACTTACCGCTCGCGGTTTTTAATTCGTTAAACTTCTGATTTACTTCTTCGTCAGTCGGCACCGACTTCTCAGCTTCCGCTTTCTGATACATGACTTCTTGTTGAATTAGCGATTCCAAAACCTGAAGTCGCGCTTGGGTAAGCTCCATCTGAGACATCTTGGACTCTTCTCCGCGCGCCTGCTGTTTAATGAGCCGTTCTACTTCTTCAGACGAGATATCCCTGCCATTAACCGTTGCGGCAACGGTCGGAACGCTTCCGGTTGAGCCTGATTCACACGAAGCGAAAACGAGCAATGAAAATGCAATCAATGCTGTAAAAACAGTTCCAATAGTTAGCTTTTGCACCAGTAAAAGTACTCCTTAAGAATTGAATGTGTTTATGGCTGCTTGACGCAGTCAAATCCTATTTGTTATAAATCTTGTTTCGCCACCGCGAACATTTTCTTAATTACCCCGTTTTTATCGGAGGATTTCTTATGGCTCAACGATGCGATGTATGCGGCAAAGGTCCGCAGTTCGGAAACAATGTTTCGCACGCAAATAACAAAACGCGACGGCGTTTTAATCCAAACTTACAGTCGATTCGCGTGAAACAGACTTCTGGAGTTGCAAAACGTCAAAAAGTTTGTACCCGCTGTATTAAAGCCGGAAAAATTATCAAAGCGGTATAAAGCTCACTTGAGCTTGTAAATACTTTTAAGAGACCAGATGCAATTTAGCGTCTGGTCTTTTTCCTATACGACTAAACAAGCGCGATTGCTTCTATTTCCACGCGCGCATCCCTTGGAAGCCGCGCCGCCTCAACCGTCGCCCGAGCAGGTTTGTTCTCCGAAAAGTATTTTGCGTAAACCTCATTCATTGCCGCAAAATCATTTAGATCCTTAACAAATACAGTTGTCTTCACTACCTGTTTCAAGCTTGAGCCGGCGGCGGAAAGTACTTCCGAGAGATTTCTCAGTACTTGATCTGTCTGCTCCTTAATTCCACCCGCGACAAATTCTCCCGTTGATGGGTCGATCGGTATCTGTCCTGAAACGAAAACAAATGAACCACATTTGATTGCTTGCGAATAAGGACCAATCGCTCCGGGCGCTTTGTTGGTTGAAATTACTTCCTGAGTTGACATCTATAAACCGCCACTCCTAAACAAAGTGCGAATTCTAACAGAAAGCGTTGGAATACAAAAGCAACGCTACGGCAAGTTATTACGTCGCTCGACGGTTAATACACCGGCAACCTTTCTAATTGCACTCATTACGCGATCCATGTGCTGCATATCGTAAACTTCTACAGTCACTTCAATCAGTCCTTGCTGGTCATCGGAGATGCGGGCGCTTGCGTCTCGAATACTCGTCTTGATGTCGGCAATGGCATTGGTTATTCCCGCGAGCATTCCGGTACGGTTTTCGGTCGTCGCAAGCAAACGTACTGCTTGAACATACGCCTTTTCCGACTTAGCCCATTCTACTTCGACAATACGATCCTTATTTACCATCAACTGTTTTACGTTTTTGCAACGAACGCTGTGAACGACAACTCCCTTGCCGATAGAAATGTAACCGATGATTTCTTCACCGCGGACGGGATTGCAGCAACGCGCGTGCGTAACCAGAAAATTGTCGGCACCTTTTACGATTATCCCTTCATCAGCAAAACCAATGAGCTTCTTTACCGCTTTCACTCCGCTCTGAAAAGCGGTCGTTTTCTTTTTTTCCGGATCAAGGTCCGCAAATTTTTCACTGCCAAGGTACTTTGCGATCACATTTCGCGGAAGCGTCTTTCCGTAACCGACGGATGCAAGCAAATCCTCAAAGCGTCCAAGTCCGTATTCATTGGCAATTCGCTTAAGCGCCTGATCATCACCAAAAACTTTTTTCGCAGATAGATTGAACTTTTCGATCTCCGCCCCCAAGAGTTTCTTACCGATCTCGATTGACTGCGCGCGTTGTTGATCTGCAATCCAATGTCGGACGCGATTTCTCGCACGCGATGTAACCGCATAATTTAACCAATCGCGCGACGGGTGGGAATTTGGTGAAGTGAGAATCTCCAGCATATCGCCATTACGAATCTCAGTCTTTAATGAAACGATCCTTCCATTGATTTTGGCACCTGTGCATTTATCTCCAACCTGTGAGTGTATGGCATACGCGAAATCAATCGGAGTAGAGCCACGCGGTAATTGAATGACGTTTCCCTTTGGCGTAAAGGCATAAACATCTTTTGGATATAAATCGAGTTTTAGCGACTCAATGAATTCCTTTGAGTCTTTCGTCTCGGTTGTGGTTTCAACCAAAGGCAAGAGTAACTTCTCGATAACTTTACGAAGTTCGCCGAGATTTTCATCGTGGTCATTCTTGCCCAGTTCACTGTCTTTATATTTCCAGTGGGCGGCAACGCCTTCTTCGGCAAGACGATGCATTTCTTCAGTTCTAATCTGAACCTCAAATGCGTATCCATGATCGGAAATTACAGAGGTATGGAGCGATTGGTATAAATTGTCGCGCGGAGTCGCGATCCAGTCCTTAAACCTTTCGGGTACGGGTGTCCAAATATCGTGAATTACGCTCAAAGCAAGATAACAATTCTTTCGATCATCCTCGGTAATTATTCGCGCCGCAATCAGGTCATAGACTTGTTCGATCGTAAGTTTGCGTTTCTCTAATTTACGCCAAAGGGAGTAAAGACGTTTGACCCTTCCCTGTACTTTTACGTACGGCACATTGTTCTCATTTAACCTTTTCTCGATAGTCGAAGTAATTCCGGCAAGTGCATCTTCAAGCTCTTCGCGTCGCTGTTCGACCTCCAAGGAAAGATTCGCGTATTCCTCGGGGTGGAGATTCTTAAACGCCAAGTCTTCTAGCTCACTTCGGAGTTTTCCCATTCCCAACCGGTGAGCGATCGGCGCGTAAATATCAAAGGTTTCTTGAGAAATCCTTTTGCGTTTTTCGGGCTTCAGGAATTCGATGGTCCGCATGTTGTGAAGCCGGTCGGCGAGCTTTATCAAAACCACGCGAACATCGGTAATCATTGCGAGAACCATCTTACGTACGTTTTCGGCATGTTGGTCTTCACGCGAAAGGTCACTGATGTGGGCGATTTTGGTCAATCCATCGACTAGTGCAGTTATCTCATCGCCAAATGAGGCTCGCAGAGTTTCCAGGTCCACCAACGTATCTTCGACGACATCATGCAAGAGACCGGTCGAAACCGCAGTTGAGTCGAGCCGCATATCGGCAATGATATCGGCGACCGCCAGGGGGTGAACTAGATAAGGCTCTCCCGATGCCCGCACCTGCCCGCGATGATGTTGCGCGGAGAAAAGATACGCACGGCGAATCGTCGCTACGTCCGCATCGTGGCGATTTTGCTGAACCTTTTCAATTATGTCCTCAATTCGGATCATGTTACTAAGCGAGAATACAAAGCAATTCAATTCCGCCAAGAACGAA
>DAITAB010000194.1:0-4749 GCA_036824525.1 Pyrinomonadaceae bacterium | reverse complement strand
AGATCCTTCATCCGAAAGAATTTACGTTCTCTTAACGAATCGAACACATGAACGCGAATTGCCGTTTGCTAACCTGGCCGCTACTCGTAGAACTTTCCACGATTTGGCTTCAGAGCTTTGCGACCGGGAATCCTAACCGCGGAGGCAAATTTCGTGGCATCCTTGCACTTCTATCAGTAATCAAAAGAAAGCGAATGTGAACCGCTTCTGGACGTTACCTTGGGAGGAATAGAGTGCTGAAATATTTTCTAGTCTTATTGTTTGTATTAGCTTCGGCGGCGATTACTTTTGGACAATCTACACCAATTCCATCGCGCACTCCTCCCGTGCTCACCGGCGATATCAAATCCATCCCGCAAACTAAACCCGAAAGTGAGCCGCCAGTTCAGGTAGATGACGAAGTTATCCGAATCGAAACTGACCTGGTTACGATTCCCGTTTCAGTATTGGATCGAAACGGACGATTCGTTGGCGGGCTTCGCAAGCAGGATTTCCGAATCTTCGAAGATGGAATCGAACAGAAAATTGAACTGTTTGCGCCGGTTGAGCAACCGTTTACGGTCCTCCTTCTTTTGGATGTAAGTAATTCGACTCGTTTTAAGATCGACGAAATTCAAAATTCCGCGATGACTTTTGTGGATCAATTGCGGCGCGATGACCGTGTGATCGTCGCCGCGTTTGACGAAGATATACACATCTTGAGCGAAGCGACGAATAATCGCGCAGTCTTGCGAAACGCCATCCAACAAGTTCGTTTCGGCGAAGGAACGAGTTTATACGAAGCGGTTGAATTTTCGTTTCGAAAGCTGAGTTCATTTGAAGGAAGAAAAGCGCTCGTCCTTTTTACCGATGGCGTCGATACGACTTCCAAACTTCATACCTATCAAAGCACGCTGCATAACGCCGAAGAAGTTGATGCGTTGATTTACCCGATTCGTTACGACACCTACGACTATATGCAAAGTCAGGGTAGCGGAAATTCGCCGGTAATTTCCTTTCCGTTTCCTTTCCCACGAAGGCGCGGTGGAATCTGGGCGCCGCGTTTTCCGGGCGGCGGCGGAAGAAACGGTTCGTCGGCTCAGGAATATCGAACGGGACAAATTTATCTTGAATCACTAGCTACACGATCCGGCGGCAGGTTTTTCGATGCCCGTGACCGCACGAATCTGGATGTTGCATTTGCGGGAATCGCGGAGGAGCTTCGTCGTCAATACAGTCTGGGTTATTACCCGGAAAGCGGCGGCGCAAAAGGTCAGCGAAAACAAATTAAAGTAGAAGTGAATCGTTATAATGCTGTGGTGCGCGCGCGGTCGAGTTACATTGTCGGACAGGCAGCATCCAACAACGCGAAATCGACTCGTCCTGCTCAGCCGCGTTTCAAAACCACGCGACTTCCTTTTTAATCGGTTCGGAAATCCTATCGGGGTAATGATGAAGCAGGAAGGATTAGTGTCATTTGATTATGTTCTGTTCGTTGTAAGAGTATATGCGGATAATATTGGGTAGTTCCGTTTTCGTCGCTCTTTTTTGGGGAGTCATTACCGTTTTCCCGCAATCGGGTTCCGTTCCGGCAACCTCAAATCAAAGTGAAAAAAGAAATCGTCGCGAGGAGAAGAAACCGACTCCAACTCCGTCGATTGTCAACGACGAGAAACCGGCAAACGACTCCGAGAAAGACGACACTCCGATTCGCATCGAAACAAGACTCGTTACCATTCCGGTTAGAATTGTGGATAAAGACGGGCGATTTGTTTCAGGACTTTCGAAGGAGAATTTCAAACTTTTTGATGATGGGATCGAACAAGAGATTTCCCATTTTTCTAATGAGACCCTTCCTTTCAATGTGGTTCTGATTTTGGACATGAGCTATTCGGGAAAATTCAAAGCGGCGGAAATTCAGTCTGCGGCTATTGGATTTCTTGATCAGATGCGTCCCGAAGACATGGTAATGGTCGTTTCCTTCGATGAACATGTTAAGGTGCGGACAGAATTCACCAATGATCGTAAAGAATTGTATCGGGCAATTCGGAAAGCTGACATTGGATCCGGAACAAGCGTCTATGACGCGATGGATTTTGTTCTGAAGGAAGTTGGTAAGAGTAACTCAAGAAGGACTGCCGTGGTGCTTTTTTCGGATGGGGTTGATACCACGAGTCGAAAGGCGCTATCGACGACGAATCTCCACGATGCGCTCGAAGCAAATGCCATAATCTATCCGATCGAATACGACACATTTGCCGACGTCCAACGACAAATGAATCAGAAAGTTAGATTGCCACAGCCGCCGAAAAATCCGGTGCCTTCGACGACTCCGCAGAATTCTCCGTTTCCGTTTCCACTTCCACAGACAGCAATCGGTAAGCCTGATGAAAAAGGAACCACTGCCGAAGAATATCAACGCGCTTCCGAGTATCTGAATGAATTAGCTTTGCGCACCGGCGGACGCCTTTACCCCGCAAGCTCGATTGGAAATCTTTCCGATGCGTTTTCGAAAATCGCGAGCGAATTGCGCGAGTTTTACAGTCTTGGTTACTATCCCGCCGCCACGACCTCGGTAGGTAATAAACACAAAATCAAAGTTCGGGTTGATCGTCCGGGGTTGAAGGTAAAAGCTCGCGAAACTTATGTTGTAGGAAATTCCGCCGATGATTCGAAGTAAAAGTTCGTTGTTTTTGCCATCATCATCTGCACCAGGAAATCACGGATCGAATAAGAAAAGCCTGCTCGCGAAAGCAGGCTTTGGTGATTCTCTACGGACTTTGATTACTTAACCAGTTCGCGATCCGTATCTGCTTCAGCTTTCGATTCCTCGATTGATTCGATATCCGGAAGCATTTCCCAGAAACCCACAAACTGACTATCAACAACCGATTCAATTTCACTCTGAATCGCGGGATCAACCAACGAGAAAAAATCGAAGTTTGTTATCGCTTCAATTTTATCAACGCTGGTTCGGAATTCGCGCCAATCGGAACTAATTCCGTTTTGGTTTGGCATATATACGGCGATTAGTCGTGTCGCCGGAGTTACACGCGAAACATCGTTTTGTCCGCTTGGCAGCACCATTATCACTTTCCACGTATAGCCGGGAACCGCGACGTGTCCGTTTGCGATATATCCGACCACCTCAGTTCCACCGCTGAAGATGTAAAGTTCGTTTCCGGCATTTGCGAGAGTTCGACAATAAGATTCAAGCGATGCCCAAGTAATTTGATTGTTATCCGGTGCTTGAGGAATCATGTTGGTCATCACGAAAGTCGCATCATTGTCTGCCACTGTTTTCGTGCGATCCGCGGAAGGGCACATATGTCCGCGATCGAATCCCGAGCCCGAATAATCCGTCGCCTTTACCTGATACCAACCTACCGGAAGCGTAGTGTCCGCGCGGAATGAATCCTGTCGTGGGGTTGTACCGAGCCAACCTGAATCTAAGTGCCACGCCACCCAATTCGAAATTCCATTGTCTCGATGGTAAGACAAAACGTATTGCGGCTTCTCCATCAAATAATTGAATGGTTCATTCGCGTCCGCAACAGCTCTGGAAGGATTTCCCATCGTTAGATGGACGTTAGCCGCTGGCGTCGGCGTCGGAGTCGGCGTCGGTGTCGGCGTCGGAGTTGGAGTTGGAGTTGGAGTTGGAGTTGGAGTCGGCGTCGGCGTTGGCGTCGCGGCATATGCAGTTACTACAATGTCGTCGAGATTAATCCGATTTGCTCCGCCGGAAGTTTTGCGCAATTCGAATCGAATGCTTCCAGTGTAATTTACGATAAATGTCGCCGTCTGAAGTGCGGTCGAATTTGTCGCGACAGTGTTTCCGACTTTCGTCCACGCTGATCCGTTGTTCGTTGAGCGCCAAAGCTCGAAAGAACTTGAAGCGTCGTTTCCGTAAATCGCATGTTTCACCGAAACGGTTCCCGCATTTAACAAATTGAAATTCATTCTCACGCGCCCGGTGTTTTGCACACGAGCTGCATAAGTTCCAACTTTTCGATCATTAGCAAGACTTCCCGTTAAGGCATCGCTCAGATTCCAGTTTCCCGAACCGAGAGTGACGTTTGCGCTGGCGTAGCTACCCTTGCCGCCTGCTTCGAATCCTTCTGTTAAATTGTTTGTCGATTGAGAAGTCACAACAAACAAACTCGACAGGTACCCGGCTGAAATCAACAAGCATAGGCTGCCGATTACGACGATTTTTCGACTAAACAAATTCTTCTTCATATTTGCATGCAAGGGGTATCCGATAATCAAACTGAGTAAACCGAGGATATTTTGATGAACTCAAACACTCGCGGACCTAATAAAGCTCAAACAAGAGCTACGCCTGGATGACCAATAGGAGCGGATGACTTATATCACGAAAACTCTTCGCGCTCCCAATCAAATAATAGTGGAATCCGGGATCAAGGCATTTTTCGCGACTATGATAATTCCTTCCCGAATGAAATAGCTTCCATCGGCAGAATCTTCATTTTCGATATCGCGTTGATTTATTAGCTGCACATTTTTTCCGATGCGCGCATTTTTGTCTATGATTGCGCGACGGACGATTGAGTTCTCACCAATCCCGATGTGCGGAATTGTGTTCGCTACGTTTTTACCAATTTCGTCTATCGTCTCAAAAAAATCCGAGCCCATCACGATCGCATTCTCAAGTCGCACTCCCTGATCAATTCGGCTTCGCAATCCGATAATCGAATTACGCGCATAGACGCCGCTCAAAATGCATCCTTCGCTGACCATCGTGTCACT
>DAITAB010000037.1:12538-15398 GCA_036824525.1 Pyrinomonadaceae bacterium | reverse complement strand
TCAATTGACAGGTAACCAGTGGGCGATTCTCGCTTATAAACATCTCGATCATCATCTGAAACAATTCGGGGTTTGATTAACGACCCTCGGTCGAAATTATTTCTTCGGCTCGATTTACGTCCGGAATCTGAACGGTGAACATCGAGCCTTCGCCGATTGTGGAAGTGACAGTTGTTTCGCCGCCATGAAGCCGCGATAGATGTTTTACGATTGCGAGCCCCAGCCCTGTTCCGCCGAGATCGCGCGAGCGCGCCGTATCAGCCCTATAAAATCTTTCGAAAATTCGCGGCAGATGTTTCTGATCAAGACCTTCGCCGGTATCGGAAACAAAAATCCGATGCGAGTCTTCGGTTTTTTTATACGAGATTTTTACGCTTCCCGCTTCGCGATTAAATTTGATAGCATTGCTTGCGAGGTTTACGAGAATCTGTTCGATTCGCCGACGATCCGCGAAAATTATCGCGTCGCTCGCAACTTCGTTCATCAAGTCTATTTTTTTCTGCGCGGCTTTTTTCGCGAGCGAAGTAAACACATCGTTGACCAAAGGCGCGAGCGAAAATTTGCGCGGTTCGATTTTCACTTTGCCCGCTTCGATCGCGGAGAGTTCGAGAATGTCGTCTATTAGGTGATGCATTCGCTCGGCGTTTCGCCGGATCGTTTCGAGAAACCGGCGATTATTCTCCGCGTCTTCGATCGCTCCATCTTCCAAAGTTTCTACAAAAGCGAGAATCGAAGTGAGCGGCGTGCGAAGTTCGTGTGAAACATTCGACAAGAATTCCTGTCGAACTTTTTCCAGTCGCGCGAGCCTCGTGATGTCGTAAAAAATTCCGATCGCCATTTTTTGTTCGGCATTTTCGGCAAAACTGAGCGGCGCTACGCGAACGTCGTAAGTCCGATGTTCGTTGCGCGAAAATGTATCCAGTTTTGTTTCGCTTCGTGTTTCTTCGTCGAGCGCTTTTCGAAATGCTTCGTGAATTTTTTCGTCGTGAATGATATCGGTGAGTTTTTCGGATTCATCGAAAAGTCGCGCTTCCGGAAAAACATTTCGCGCCGAAGGATTCGCGGCGAAGATGCGAAGATCCTTTTCCACTACGATCATTCCTTCGCGCATACTGCTGATCATCTGCTCGAGCAAATCGCGCGAAGAAAAACCTGTTTTATTTTTTTCTGCCGGCTTTTGCGCCGATAGCCTTGCTCTCATTATTTCTCACAAACCGGTAACCGATGCCGACCACGGTTTCAACGCACGACGCGCATTCGCCGAGCTTTTCCCGCAGACGGCGAACATGAACATCGAGCGTTCGCGAATCGCCGTAGTAGTCATAACCCCAAACATCGTCGAGAAGTTTTTGTCGGGTCGCCACACGATTTTCGTTTTTGATCAGCGCGCCGAGCAATGCAAATTCCTTTCGCGTCAAACGCGATGCTTTTCCGTCTGCGACGACACGCATCTCTTCAAAATTCACCGAGAGTTTTCCGTCGTCGTAATTCGGAATTTTTTCTTCCGCCGAACGGCGCATCACCGCGCGAATCCGCGCCAGCAATTCCCGCGGCGAAAAAGGCTTCGTCATATAGTCGTCCGCGCCGAGCTCGAGTCCTGCGATTTTGTCTGCCTCGGCGGCTTTCGCCGTCAACATAATGATCGGAATTTTTTTTGTGGCGGCATCGCGACGCAGGCGGCGGCAAATTTCCGTGCCGTTAATTCCCGGCAACATCAAATCGAGCACGATGAGCGAGGGCGCGTTTTTTGTGTCGAGCGCAAGACGCAAACCTTTCTCGCCGGTTTCCGCTATAACCGGCAAAAAACCTTCGCGCTGAAGATTATAGTTAAGGCTTTCTGCGATATCGGGATCGTCTTCGATTACGAGAATTCGCTCATTCATGATTGAACCCAACTCTTTATTTTTTTTCTTGCAGGGAAATTCTCACACAGTTTTTCGATCACGCAAACTTTCGCGGCCGGACAAATCACTCATCGCGAGAATTTAACAATTTGTTCACACGAACTTCACCGCCAATTAACACCGCCATCTTAGGCTCAAACTTCAAACGTTTTTTTGCAGGCATTGATGTTCACCGTCCAAATTATTCGGAAAGGAAAAATAGGAATGTATTCACGAAGAATCGTAATTGCGCTATTTCTCAACGCAATATTTTTTACCGCGGCTTTTGCCCAAGGCGACGCGCGGATATCGGGAATTGTTCAAGACACCGCAGGCGGCTCGATCGCCGGCGCGACTGTTTCCGTAATCAACGAATCAACTCTGGAGAAGCGAACGATCACAACGAACGCCGACGGAGAATTTTCGTTTTCGGCTCTACGCGCATCGGCTTATCGAATTGAAGTTGAAGCAACAGATTTTCAAAAAAGCGTGCGTATGAATACTGAACTTCCCGTGGGACAAAATCTGCAGCTCGAAATTGTTTTGCAGCCGCAGGGCGTCGCCGCGCAGGTTGATATCGTCGCGACCGAAGATCGCGGACTAAATATTTCTTCGGCGAGCATGAGCGCAAATGTAAATCCGCGTGAGGTTCAAGGTTTACCACTCAACGGGCGACAACTTTCGCAACTTTATTTGCAAGCGCCGGGCGCGCAAAACACAGGTTCGGGAACTTTTGGCGACATTCGATTCAATGGTCGCGCGGTGGAACAAAACGTGGTGCGCTACGATGGAATCGAAGGTTCCGCAGTTATTGATTCCTCGCCGGGAAATTTGAACGGCGAAATCGCTTCGCCTTTTCGTCTTCAATCAAGTTTGGAAAATGTGCAGGAATTTCGGGTGGAGTCTTCGAGCTTTCCTGCGGAATTCGGAACCGGAACCGGCGGGCAAATTTCCGTCGTAACAAAATCCGGCGGAAA
>DAITAB010000037.1:687-12438 GCA_036824525.1 Pyrinomonadaceae bacterium | reverse complement strand
CGAATCTTTTCGACGTTGCTCAGCTTCAAGATTCTGCGCGCGTTGACGAAGATGCGATTGCGCTTCGTCTCGATTATCGCCAGACGGAAAAAAATTCGATTTACTTTCGATACTTTCGCGATCAAGGTTCGAATCGGCAACCGGAAGGTGTAACGGGAAGACGTTTGAATTTCACCGCGGTTCCGCAAAATGCGGTTGCCGGCTGGCAATCAATCATCACTCCAAATTTGATAAATGAATTCAAGGTCGGTTTTAACGGCGCCTTCACGAGAACAAACGGTGAAGCGCCGACGATCAACGGAATAGATCTTTCAAAAATCGCGCTGAACATTTCCGGCAACACCGCAAACTTTCAATTGCCCGGACAAGGTTCATCCGCGGGAACTGCGACTCCAGGCGGTTTAATCCGCGCGAATTCCGCAACGAACGGACGCGGACAGCCATACACCGCTTACTCAATTTCTTTCATAGATAATCTCACGTGGATTCGCGGCGATCACATTTTGAAATTCGGCGTTGAGTATCGTCCGATTCGAATCTACACGGATCGTCTGGGCGGAACGACTTACGTTTTTAATGATCTCGCAAGTTTTTTGCGAAACTCCGCGGCTTCGATTCAATATGTTGGCGATCTAAGCGATACGAGTCCGTTCACCGGAGTTTCGGGAACGCGACTCGCGAAGCAGGAATACTACATCGGCTATGCGCAAGACGAATGGAAATTTCGTCCGAACGTAACAATGACTCTCGGCTTGCGTTACGAATATTACGCGCCGCTTCGTGAAAAATCCGATGCTCAGGTTTTATTCGATATCTCAACCGGAACTTTTCGACCAAACAGCGAAAAAGCGTTTGCCTCGAAGAAAAATAATTTCGCTCCGCGGGTTGGAATCACGTGGGCGCCGAATCCAAGCGGCTCGGGATTTTTCGGCGCAAACAAATCGCTGCTTCGCGCAGGCTTCGGAATTTATTTCGGACCGGGACAGACGGAAGATCAAATTCAACCGATCGAAAGCGATCGCATCAGTTCAACGGTAAACGGCGGCGCATTCGATTCGAACACTAATGCATTTGTTCAAACGACGCGCGCTGCCTTTATCGCAAATCCGAATAATCGAAACTATCAGCCGCGCGCCTATTCATCCGAATACGCAATTCCCGAACGCGTTTACACTTTCACCGTTTCCTATCAACAAGAACTTCCATACGACGTCGTTTCGACCGTCGCTTATGTTGGAAGTCGCGGACGAAATCTTTTCTTGCGCGGACTCGCGAACACTTTTCGCTCGGGAAATTCCGTGATCTTAAACGGTGCGGCGTTGCCGACGAACGCAGGCGTGATCAATAGAACTGATGCGACCGGACGAGTGATCGGCGTAACGACAGTTCGTCAATTCGATATTTTGAATAATCCGGCGGCGTGTAACTTATCGCCGACTACAACCAATCCGCTTTGTCGTCCGTTTGCTGAAGTTGATTTCAAAACAAGCGGCGGAAAAGACAAATATGATGCGCTTCAAATTACGCTCGCACGCAGAATCGGAAACGGTTTGACGATGAACGGGCAATATACGTTTGGACGAAGTTTCGGAACGACTTCCGGTTCCAATGAAGCGCGCACTGCCTCGCAACCTGTCGGCGGCACGGCGCGGGCGAATGGCGACGCGAATAACTATGAAGCCGATCTCGGTTACAACAATTTCGACGTAAGACACAATTTCAACCTCAGTGCGGTTTATGATTTGCCGTTCGGCGCGGGAAAGAAATTTGATTTCGGTTCGGTCGGAAACCTACTGCTCGGCGATTGGGAAGTTGGAACAATTCTCAATGCGCGAAGCGGAGTTCCGATTGATGTGACGATCACGCGACCTGATGTTGTTATCGTTTGCAATCAAGCGGGCGGTTGCGTTGTACCGACAAATGGAACCGGTGGAATGACGACCGTCGCGCAAGGTTTCACGGCAAATCTTCCAAGTTTGGGCGCCGCGTTTCCATCGTTGCCCGCGGGTTTTATCGCGGTGCAAAATTCGCCGGGCGGCGGCTCTTCGCGACAAACTCGTCGTCCCGTTTTTCTTGCCGGAGTGAATCCATATCTTGGTAACGACCGAAACTTTTTGAATCCTGCCGCATTTGCTACACCGGCTGCGGGAACATTCGGCAACCTAGCCCGAAACGCTTTGAAAGGTCCTAAGTTTTATCAGTTGGACTTGATCTTCAATAAACGAATTCGTTTTTCGGAACGATACAGCATGGAATTTCGAACGGAGATTTTCAACATTCTGAACCGCGCAAATTTCGCGAATCCTTCGGCGACGTTAAATAATCCCTTGCCAAATCTTTCATTCACCGCGGCAAGCGGAGCAAACTCCGCCTTTTATTCGATCAGCAGCGGTCACCAACCCGGCGAAGCCTTCTCACAAACGCGCGCCGGTTCGACCTTCGGATTGTTGAGGCAGACAGTTGAACGAACCGTTGGACTTGGGACTAACCGCCAAATTCAGTTCGCATTGAGACTTAATTTCTGAGATTGTCGAACTGAAAAATGAAACGGCAGGCGAAGCGATTTGCCTGTCGTTTTTATTTCGCGCTCAAAACTCTACACGACAATTTTTTCGCGAGACCTTCCGCGCCCTAACGCATAATCGTCTCGTGATTCCAAGGGAAAAACGGACGCGCGATCGGCGCAAGCAAATTCATCCACCGTTTTCGCGTTTGAACTTTCCAGTCATTGCACACGCGCGTTTCGCGGTTTGAAGAATCAAATTGCCAATAACCGTAACCAACAAGTTCGCCGACGGCTCGCACTTCGATTGGCTTGAATTTTTCCACGCGGAGAATTTCAGAATCGAATTCTAGTGTGTAAGGAAGGATGCTTTTCCAGGTTGAACGCCGAATGCTCCCGACGCCATCTTCAGCGACCTTTTTCAGTTCCACGACGCGAACTACGCCTTTCCACCAATCGCTCCAGGTTTCGGAATGTTTGATCGCACTCCAAACTTTTTCGATGGGGGCATCGAATTTCCAATTGATGACGAATTTAAAATTCGTCATCGAAGATTAATGTTGCGCGTATTTTGTCGCGCCCTGCCAATCAACTGCGACGACGGGTTCATTGCCAACAACCCATGCATCGTGTCCGGCAGGCAGTGTGATAACGTCGCCGGCGACCGTCTCAAATTCGGTTCCGTCTTCCATTGCAACATGAAGACGTCCTGAAATCTGATACTGAAAGTGCGGCGCTTCGCACCATTTCGTTCCGGCGATTGGTTTTACATCTTTCGACCAACGCCATCCAGGCTGCAGAGTGATCAGTCCGACGGTTCCACCGCCAATATTCACGACGTCTAGTTTTCCATGTCCAAACGTGCGCGTTTCATCAGGAACCGCAAAGTTCTTGTGTTCAGTATTAGGCATACTTTTACTCAACTTTCTCTGGTTCAGGGAAAATCAGGATGAGCAAAGTATGCGCCGCGAGATATTGGGCGTCAATGTTTCTAAGGAAGCCTATTTTTTCGGTTTCGAAGTAGGAGCCTCGGTTCCGGAAAAATAACCCTGCCGATGGGTGAGTTTTACTTTTTGTTTGGCGAGCTCGGAATTGGCAAGCTGAATTTCGATTTTACGAAAACTTCCGTCGCGTTTCGCGTTGGAAGGTTGATAAGCAACGAGATATTGCGAACGCATTTCAATTTCAATTTGAGTAAAGGCATGACGAAGTTCCGATTCATTCTCGGGAAAAAATGCTCGTCCGCCCGTGCGCTCCGAGATTTTTCTCAGTGCCGCTTGATTTACTCCGCCATAGTAGTAGTCGCCGATTCCGACGCTGTAAATTGTCGCATCATTCTTAATTGCTTCATCAACTGCTTCGTCAAATTTCTTCATTCCGTAAGTATTGATGCCATCGGTAAGAAGAATAATAACCCGGCGGGTTTTATCCGGCGCCTTACCGAGAATTTCATCTGAAGTAATCCAGATCGCATCCCAAATCGCGGTGGAGCCTTGGACCTGTTGATTCGTTCCGGAAATTGGCGGCGTTCCGATCATTACACCGTGAGAGGTTCCTGAAGCCGGAATAAACTCCACCTTATCAATCGCTCTTCGCAGACGCGAAACATTCCCGGTCAGATCTTGTTCGAGAGTTGTTTCTCCCGTGAAAGTGACAACCGCCACTTCATCTTTATTCGGTCTTACGACCGATTCAACAAAAGACTTCGCAGAAGCTTTCTCTTCCGGCAAGGTTCTTTCCTGCGATCCGCTCGTATCAATCAGGATCGCGATCGAAAGCGGGAGATCTGTTTGACGCTGAAACGCAAAAATTTCCTGCGGCTTTCCATCTTCGAGCACACGGATATCTTCCTTCTTCATTGTTGTAAGAAGACGCCGGTCTTTATCTTGCGCGGTGAATAAAACGTTGACCAGTTCAGTATCAATTTTCAAAACTTCATCGTCTTCCTCCGATATTTCCGGAGTCGGCGAGGGAGAAACGGTCGGTGCAGGTTTCGGTGGATTAGGATTTTGCGTCGATGTCGGCACGGGAATTTGCTGAGCAGCGGAATATTCGGATACGAAAAACATCGTGCCTAATATCAGACAGCATGCCAAAGCAATCGTGATTTTCTTTCTTAAATACATCTCTTTTTATTGGTCTTCAAACCGCGGCTCTCATCGAATTACTTCAAAGAATCTCGGATCGCGCGATACTCGGTCTTTGTTCGTATCTTATAGCGATCGGCATTTTCCTTATCGGCAAAACGCACTTCAATTTTGCGTTTCTTACCGTCGTATTCCTGATTCTGCGGGCGATATGTAATCAAGAACTGCGAACGAAGCTCTTGCGAAATCTTCGTAAAAGATTTTTCGAGCGCAAACATATCTCCCGTGAAAAACGATTCGCCGCCGGTTTCCTGTGCGATTCTCACGAGAATTTTGTCGCCCTTATCCAAAACCGAACCGGCATCAACTCCGGGCACTGTTCCCAAAAATCCCGCTTTCGTTGAGATGGCGAAAATGGTCGTTTCAGTTCGCTGCGCTATATCTATCACGTCTTCAAGATCGGCGCGATGAAAAGTATCATCCCCATCCGAGATAACAACTATTACCCTACGCCCCGGCGCATTGCGCAGTTTTTCATCGCAGAACTGCCAAATCGCATCATAGAGCGCGGTTTGCGATCCCGGTTTTTTCACTCCCTCAACCGCTCTATCCAAAAGGTCGAGCTTATCGGTGAAGTCCTGAAGAAGTTTTACTTCATGATCGAAAGTCGCAAACGCAACTTTGTCTTTTCGAAGCCGGGTTACGGTGTAAATAAAATTCTTCGCCGCCTCTTTCGAGAAACGAAGTTTGCCGGCAGTCGAAGGAGAAGTGTCCATTAAAACACCTACGTAAACCGGCGGATTGGTCTTCTCATCACTGAAAAAAGTCGTTTCCTGTTTGATTCCATCTTCCAAAACAATGAAGTCACTCTTCTTGAATCCGGTGACGAGATTTTTTTTCTTGTCTTTTACCGTGACGGGAAGACGCACCTCGAAAGTTTTTAATGGACCTTCATCGTCCGTACTTTTAACGGCAGGAGTTGGCGAAACGCGCGGCTTTGGTGAAGGCGAAGGTGTCTGCGCGCCTATCGCTACGACAATAAAAAATGCACTAATCCCGAAAAGAAACCCGATTTTCTTCATAAATTAATATCGAAATGAAACCGATTATCGACTGTCTTCTGATGCTCAAAAGGGAAACTTCTGTTGCCCTATTCAACGCCGAAGTATAACAAAAACGCTTGAACGGCTCACGAATCGGAGGCTTGAAGGTCGCGACGCGGAGCTGTGCCTTTTGTTCCGGACTCCGTTACCGCGTTAGTATAAAGACCTTTATGTATCTACCAGGAAATTTTTTTGAGCAAGAAATGGAGTTTAGATAAGCAATGAATGAAAACATTTTTCGTGAATATGACATACGCGGAATAGTCGGACGAGATCTGACGGAAGAAACGGTGGCGAAACTTGCTCGCGCGCTCGGAACCTATCTGATTCAGAACGGCGCACGCCGAATCGCGATTGGTTACGATGCCCGGATGAGCTCACCTGTATTTTGCGATCTACTTACCCGCGGATTTCATGATTCCGGCTGCGATGTGGTTTTGATCGGTCAAGTTCCGACTCCGATGTTGTATTTCACAGTTTTCACCAAAGAAGTCGATGGCGGAGTAATGATCACCGGCTCCCACAATCCTCCGGATCACAATGGATTCAAAGTTTGCCTTGGAAAACAGACTCTATTCGGTTCTCAAATTCAGGAAGTGAAGCAAATCGCGCTCGCCGGAAAATTTTCAAACGGCACCGGTTCTACCTCGACGATTGATGTAATGGAAGATTACCAACGCGAAGTTCTTGCGCGCGTGAATTTCGGTGCGCGAAAACTGAATGTAGTTCTGGATGGTGGCAACGGAATGGGTTGCGTTACGGCTGTTCCGATTTACGAAAAACTCGGCGTAAAACTGACGACGCTTTTTCCCGAACCCGATTCCACGTTTCCGAATCATCACCCCGATCCTACGGTCGCGGAAAATCTCGAAGACATTATTCGCTCGGTGAAAGAAACGAAGGCTGACATCGGAATCGCCTTCGATGGTGATGGCGACCGCATCGGAGTGGTCGATGAAAACGGGCGGATACTTTGGGGCGATGAGTTAATGATTCTTCTTTCGCGTGCGGTTCTCGCGGAGCGAAAAGGCGCGTCGATTATCGGTGAAGTGAAATGTTCGCAGTCGCTTTTTGACGATATCGCCAAACACGGTGGAAAACCCGTGATGTGGAAAGCCGGACATTCGCTCATCAAAGCGAAGATGAAAGAAACAAACGCCGCACTTGCCGGAGAAATGAGTGGTCACATCTTTTTCGCCGATCGCTGGTATGGATTTGATGATGCAACTTATGCCGGTGCGCGAGTGCTCGAAATTCTAACGAAAACCGAAAAGCCGCTTTCGAAGCTTCTCGCTGACGTTCCCAAAACTTTTTCGACTCCGGAAATCCGCGTCGATTGCGCAGACGAAAAGAAATTCGATGTTGTGAAGAAAATCGCCGAGGAGTTTTCCAAAACAAATGAAGTAATTACCATTGATGGTGCGCGAATTATCTTCGACCACGGCTGGGGTTTGGTGCGCGCCTCCAATACTCAGGCGATTTTGGTTTTGCGGTTCGAAGCAGACAGCGAAGCGAATTTGGCGGAGATACGTAAAACAGTCGAATCAACCTTGAAGAAATTTATTTAATTGGAGATTGGAGCGCAGGCATCTTGCCTGCAACGCGTCCGCAGGACGCGAAAGAAATCGAACATTTACGTCGTAAGTGTTTCTACTGAGCGTATTTCTGTAATATGCAGAAGCCCGCACGCAGTAAGGGCGCAGAAAGGCACACTCACTTCGTGCGTGTTTCTGCAAATGCGTGGCTGCAAAATTATTTTATGTCGGAACTTTTAGACCTCAAAAAAACTGTAAATCTGCCAAAGACAAATTTCGCACAGAAGGCGAGCCTGGCGCAGAGCGAACCTGCGCGTCTCCAAAAATGGAACGAGATGGAGCTTTACGAAATGATTGGCACGGCGCGCCAAGGCAGAGAGAAATTTATTTTGCATGATGGTCCGCCCTATGCGAATGCCGATATTCATCTCGGAACCGCACTCAATAAGATTCTCAAAGACTTTGTAGTGAAATCGCGTTCGATGATGGGTTTCGATGCGCCGTTCGTGCCCGGTTATGACTGTCATGGTTTACCGATCGAAACCCACGTAGAAAAAAACTTCGAGAAAAAAGGAATAAAGAAAGCGTCGCTTTCGGCTTCGGAGTTTCGCAAATACTGTCGCGAACACGCAACGAATGCGATGGACGGACAAACGCGCGATTTTTCGCGGCTGGGAATTTTGGGTGAATGGGATAATCCGTATCTCACGATGTCCAATGAATATGAAGCTGCCACTGCGCGTCTATTCGGAAAATTTCTGGAGCGCGGTTACGTATATAAAGGCTTGCGCCCCGTTTATTGGTGCATCAACGATCAAACTGCGCTCGCCGAAGCCGAAGTCGAATATAAGGAACACACTTCGCCTTCGATTTACGTGAAGTTTCCGCTTAAGTCCGATCCAAAGTTGATTGACGAAAACCTCGCCGGAAAAAAAGTTTCGATCGTGATTTGGACAACTACTCCCTGGACTCTTCCCGCAAATTTAGGAATCGCGGTTCATCCTGATTACGAATACTCCGCGATTGAAACCGGCGGAGAAGTTTTGATAGTTGCGACTGAACTTGCTCGCTCATTTCTCGAGAAGTGCAAAATTCCCGAGGCGAAAACGATCGCGAAATTCAAAGGCGCGAAATTAGATCGCCTCGAAGCGCGCCATGCATGGCTCGACCGCGTTTCGCTTTTGATGAATGGCGAACACGTTACGCTTGGCGAAGCCGATGCCGAAGTGGAGTTAGACGTTCGCGCCGAACGCGAAACTTCGCAGAAAGCCGGAACGGGTTGCGTACATACCGCGCCCGGTCACGGGGCTGACGATTTCCATATCGGTAAACACTACGGACTTGAAATTTATTGTCCGGTCGATCACACCGGAAAATTCCTGCCCGAAGTAGAACACTTCGGCGGTGAAAATATCTTTAAAGCGAATTCGAAGATCGTGGAATTTCTGCGGGAGAGGGGCGCGCTCGTTTTTTCGGAAGACTATAGCCATCGATATCCGCATTGCTGGCGATGTAAGAAGCCGGTGATTTTTCGTGCGACTGCGCAGTGGTTCATTTCTATGGATAACGGTACATCGCCGCTGCGCGAATCCGCGTTGCGCGAAATTGAGAATGTGGCGTGGCATCCGAGCTGGGGTGAAGACCGAATGCGCAATATGTTTAAGGGTCGCCCTGATTGGTGCGTTTCGCGTCAAAGACTTTGGGGCGTTCCCATCACGGTTTTCTTTTGCAATGGTTGCGACGAAACAATCGCCGATCCGAAAATCGTAAATTTTGTAGCTGACATTTTCGAAAAAGAAACCGCCGACGCCTGGTATAACCGCGAAGCGAAAGACTTATTGCCGGCAAATTTTTCGTGTCCGAAATGCGGCGGAAAAGATTTTCGCAAAGAAATGGATATTCTTGATGTCTGGTTTGACTCCGGTTCATCTTGCGTCGCGGTTTTGGAAACGCGCGCGAATTTGCGTTTCCCTGCCGATGTTTATTACGAAGGCGGCGATCAGTTTCGCGGTTGGTTTAATTCGAGTTTGATGTGCGGACTCGCCTCGCATGATAAGGCGCCTTATAAAAATGTCATCACATATGGTTGGGTCGTCGATGGTGAAGGAAAGAAGCAAAGCAAATCGCTGGGAAATGTTGTTTCACCAAATGAAGTCATCGGAAAATCCGGCGCGGAGATTTTACGTCTCTGGGCGGCAGCGGCTGACGTTACCGAAGATGTTCGCTGCTCGAATGAAATTCTTCAGCGCGTCGTAGATGCATATCGCAAAATTCGAAACACGATTCGCTATGCGCTCGGAAGTTTGAGCGATTTCGATCCGAAAAAAGATTCGGTTGCTTACGAGCAGTTGAACGAGGTAGATCGCTGGGTTTTGGCGGAGCTGGATCTCGCTACGGAAATCGTCTTGCGCGGTTACGAAGAATTCAATTTTCAGATTGCATACCAGACGCTTTACAACTTCTGCACGGTAACTTTGTCGGCTCGGTATTTCGACATCCTGAAAGACCGACTCTATATCTTCGCGCCGAAGTCGCTTGCGCGTCGCGCGGCTCAAACTGCGCTTTACGAAATTGCGGATTCGCTCACTCGGTTGCTCGCGCCGATTCTTGCATTTACATCGGATGAAGCCTGGGAAAACCTTCCCGATCGAAGCGTTGCTTCAGTTCACATCGCGGAGTTTCTAAAACCGACCCGCGAAAAGAATGAAAAACTCTCGCGCGATTGGGAACGCATCTTCTCGATACGCGATGAAGTTTTGAAATCACTTGAAAATGCGCGCGAGCAAAAGCTGATCGGATCATCGCTTGAAGCGAAGATTACCCTTACATTGAATGAGGCAGACTTCAATTTTATGTCGGCGCACCGACTCGACTTGCGTTATTTATTTATTGTTTCGCAGGTAGAATTATGGAAAGGAGAATCGACAAAGGTTGAGGTGAAAAAAGCCGACGGCGAAAAATGCGAACGTTGTTGGAATTACTCAGTGCGGGTTGGTGAATCGGAGAAGTTTCCGACCGTCTGCGAGCGCTGCGTTGAAGCCCTAAACGAGATTTTTATTTAAATGTTTTCCCAGAAACAAATTGGCTGGAAACTCGCCTACCTTGCCGCCTCGGGCTTGGTTTTTTTGTTGGATCAAACAACAAAAGCCTGGGCATCGCGGAGGCTTCGTTTCAACGACGGCATCGAAGTGATTGATAACTTTCTGAACTTTATTTATGCGGAAAATACCGGCGTCGCATTCAGTCAGTTTCAGGATGGCGGCGAATTCGGTCGCTGGGGACTTGCCTCTCTTGCGGGTTTGGCGGCGGTAGTGGTGCTTTTTCTTTTTTGGCGAACGCCCAGAAGTCACGATCGGATTCTCGGTGCTTTTGCTCTGGCGCTGGCGGGAATTCTCGGAAATTTTACGGATCGTGTGAGACTCGGTTATGTAATCGACTTTATTGATATCCAATTTGGAAACTGGCATTACCCGACTTTCAATATTGCTGATTCTGCTATTTGCATAGGTGCGGGGCTTTTAATTCTTGATATGTTTCTCAGAAAGTCGGACGATCAAGTGGACTCAAAGAAAGAATAGGCAATTTTTTGCCGCGGAAACTCCCGGATTCAATCGGATATTCCCCTAAAAACTATGGGCATTAATTTAAATTCTGACTTTCCAAACCTAAAATAGAATCGTGTTTCCTGAACTGTTCCGTATAGGTAATTTTCCCATCAACACTTACGGTGTACTGCTCGCCGTCGGAATGTTGGTCGCGCTTTTCGTGGCTGCGCGGCTCGGAGCGCGCGATGGAATTCCTCGCGAGAGAATTTACGATCTGGGACTTTGGACTTTGATTGGCGGTTTGCTCGGCTCGAAGATTCTTATGATCTTCGTAGATGAACAAATTCGCGCCAATCTTTGGAATATTTTTTCTTTAGACTTTTTGCGAAGCGGCGGGGTTTTCTACGGTGGATTCCTGGGCGGTTTTTTCGCGCTCGTTTTTTTGATTCGTTATCACAAACTAGAATTTTGGAAGGTCGCCGATGCCTTTTCCCCGGCGCTCGCACTCGGACAATTCTTCGGAAGGCAAGGTTGCTTTGCCGCAGGCTGCTGCTGGGGAAAAGCAACTTCGCTTCCTTGGGGAGTGCATTTCACCGAGCTTGCACATGAAAATACGGGCGTGCCGATTTTTCTTAACGGTGAAGAAGTTCACCTTCACCCGACGCAACTCTATGAATCGCTGACGATGCTTGCGGTGTTTGCGCTGCTCGCTTATTTACACCGGCGAAAGAAATTCGATGGACAAATATTTATTCTATACGCGATCATCTACGGCATCGTGCGATTTACCATCGAATTCTTCCGCGATGATCCGCGCGGCGATCTCTTGGGGATTTCTACTCTGACGGGTTTTTCAACTTCGCAGATTATTAGTTTACTGGTCGCGGCGAGCGCGATCGCGTTTTTGATTTTTAGGTTGCGGCGCGCGAATTCCTCAGACATTACTTCGTAAGAATATTCAATTTGTCGCAAGAAATT
>DAITAB010000037.1:0-677 GCA_036824525.1 Pyrinomonadaceae bacterium | reverse complement strand
TCAATTTCACCGCGGAAACCGCCGATATAGAAAGGCGGCTCGACGTTTTTCTTACCGAGAAGCTGGCTGATTTCTCGCGGGCTCGGGTGGCACGATTCATTGCCGCCGGAGATGTTCTCGTCAACGGGAAACCGGCAAAGCCTTCTCAAAAACTCCGCGAAGACGATCAGATTGAGGTAGAAATCAGCGAGTCGCCGGCAGATATTTTTACGCCCGAAGATATTCCGCTCGAAGTTATTTTCGAAGATGAAAGCATTTGCGTTGTAAATAAACCGGCGGGAATGATCGTGCATCCGGGCGCGGGCGTTTCCGGCGGAACTCTCGCCAATGCGCTCGCCTTTCATTTCGGAATGAAGACAGATGAATTTTCATTTTCCGAAAACCGCGATGAATTTGCGCAGATCCGGCGACTGAAGGCAAAAATCGGGATGGTGCATCGTCTCGACAAGGACACTTCAGGTTTGATGGTGATCGCCAAAACTGAGAGCGCAACCGATGAACTCTCGCGCCAGTTCAGCACTCGAGAGGTTTTCAAATCTTATATCGCACTCGCGCATGGAGAAATCGAAAACGATGCCGGCACGATTGATGCGCCGATCGGACGCGACAGAAATAATCGTTTGAAAATGTCTGTTAGAAAGGATGGAAGAATCGCGATAAGTCATTGGAAAGTTCAA
>DAITAB010000193.1:0-4795 GCA_036824525.1 Pyrinomonadaceae bacterium | reverse complement strand
GGACAGAAGATTCGCCAACCGAATCCACTCTTCCAGTGTGAGGCTTTCTGCGCGGCGCCGCGTTTCGATAGCGCAATCGGCAAGAACGTTTTCGATTCCGCCGAGGACTTCAAACCTCGCACGCAAATCCGCGTGCGAGGTTTTGAAGTTGTTAAGAATCGTTTTGCGTCGATGAGCAAAACCCGCTGAAACGATCTTGCGAAACTGATTCTCGTCTGCAATTTTCGAGTTGGATTTCGGAGCCAGTCGCACGACGGCGCTCCATACTTTCGGTGCCGGTCGAAATGCAGCCGGCGAAACGTCGAAGAGTTTTGTAGCGCCAAGAAACGCTTCTACGAGAACGCTCAAATATCCTCGTTCGCTGGTTGAAGGTTTCGCGATGATTCTTTCGACCACCTCGCGCTGAAACATCAAAATCATTTCTTCGAAACAAGCTCTCTGCTCAATCAACTTCTGTAGAATTGCGGTCGAAATGTAGTACGGAAGATTGGCAACCAAGCGTGTCTTTTTAAATTCGGGATTTGTGATTTTTAATCTTGAATTGTTGGCGATCAGTTTCTCGAAATCCACTTCGAGTGCATTCGCCTCTTCAACTGAGAAATTCTCTCGAGTGCCAAATTCTTTTCGAAGAAACGGAACGAGATTGCGATCGAGTTCGATGGCGATCACGTTCGCGCCGCTCGCAATCAAGTGACGCGTCAATTCACCGCGTCCGGCGCCGATTTCAATAACCGTTTCGCCGACAGCCGGATTCAATGCCTCAACAATTTTCGCGACCACATTTCCATCCACGAGAAAATTCTGCCCGAGCGATTTCTTGACACGTTCTTGATACGGATTGAAACGTGATCGAACTTTTTCGGCGATTTGAACTGGTTTCCAGGATTTTTTCACAGAAGTCCGGCTTGATCAGCCGCCTACAATCTTCCAATTTTTGTAAAAGACTCGTTTCGCGCTACGCAATACAAAACCGATTGCGGACACCACGCCGCTCAATGCGAAATTCAACTTGCTCGGTCGCAATATGTCAACAAAAAGGCAAAAGCGCAGATTGTCTGAATAATTTACAGATTGGTGCAGAAGTGTGTCGTCGAAAATGAAAAGCGGATTGTCTTTCCAACGATGTTTTGTCCGACCGACTTCGATGTAGACTTCTTCGTCGACAGTTTCGTCGAGATTGTAAAGAACTCGTAGTGTCGCGCGGAACGGACCGAAGTGTCTCGAGGTTGCTTCGCGCGGTTTGAAAACGGAAAGCCCGATAGTTTTTATTAGTCGATACTCGCCGAACGCCGAAGGCAGTTCAACAGGAACGCTCAACTCTTTTCCATACCATCTGAAGAAAAACATCGTGCGATGAGAAATCTCATAAGCCTGCGCAATAGTTGCCGCGAGATTCATCTTTTTCGTTTCGGCGATAATGCGTGTGATCTCCGCGCGATGACGTTCGGGCAAATCTTCGAGTTGATAAACGCCATAGTTCAAGTAAGGAATCGCGAGGATATCCATCAGCAAATTAAGGGGCGAAACGAACCAAGTAAACAATCCGTTTCCGAGAAAGAATTGCACCAGCTTCGAGAAATCCAGTTTCTCGTTGCGAGTGACATCATAAATTCCGCAAAGCAGGAAAAAGAGGATGACGCGGGGAATAAAATACGCGAGCACTAACAAAGAAACAATAATCAGTGCATATGTGATGCGTCTTTTCATTGCCGCTAACTTTTCGCGAATCGCTTTTCGCGTCTCTTAATTAAACAACCCGTCGACGTATTTTTTCGCATCGAAGATCATCAAGTCATCGACCTGTTCGCCGATACCGACGTAGCGTATCGGCAGATTGAGTTCTTTGGCAATCGCGACAGCGATTCCGCCTTTCGCAGTTCCGTCGAGTTTCGTTAAAACAATTCCGGTAACATCCGCAACTTTCAAAAATTGTCGGGCTTGTTCCAAACCATTTTGTCCGGTAACCGCATCGATCACAAGCAATGTTTCGTGTGGCGCACCTTCCACTTCGCGCGCGGAAATGCGTTTCATCTTTTCGAGTTCCGCCATTAGATTCGCCTTGTTGTGAAGGCGCCCGGCGGTATCAACGATCAAAACATCCGAACTGCGCGCTTTCGCCGATTGCAATGCATCAAACAAAACCGCCGCGGGATCGGTTCCCTGTTTTTGTTGAATCAGCGGCACGCCGGCGCGCTGCGACCAAATCTCTAGTTGCTCGCTCGCCGCCGCGCGGAAAGTGTCCGCGGCGCAAATCAATACGTCGTTGCCCTCAGCTTTGATTCTTTGTGCAAGTTTTCCGATCGTGGTAGTTTTCCCGACGCCGTTTACACCGACGATCATCAACACATAAGGTTTGATCGAATCTTCAATCTTTGTTTCAGCTGCAATACCACGGTGCGCCGATGTATTCAGGATTTCGAGTAGTTCATTTTTGATCGCATTCTTCAATGCACCGACATCGCCGATTTCCTGTCGCGAAACTCCCTGCCTGACGGATTCGAGAATTTGCATAGTCGTTCCGACTCCGATATCCGTCGAAATCAGCGCCTCCTCAAGTTCGTCGATCAATACATCGTCAATTTGCTTGCGACCTTGAAAAATGTCATCGAGACGGTTATTTAGAGTGTCACGCGTTTTCTCGATCGCGCTATTGAATCGCACGCCGATTTCCTTCTCGACTCGTTCCTCTTCCGCTTTTAATTCTTCGATCGTTTTATCGAGACCGAGAATGGAAGTGGAGAAAGGTTTATCTTCTTTTTTTCTTCGCCAAAACATAGATCAACTTTCGATTATGAATTCCGGTAAACAATTTTCTGAAGCTGTTTGTGGAAACGATTCAGAGATGCGGCTTCTCATTTATGAACGGTCGCGGACGTCACGCGTAAACACACTACTCTGAACGCGAACAGACAGGTCGCGACAAATCCAAAAACCTTCGCGAGGATTTGATTATAAAAAACAAACGCACGTCCGACAAACGTGCGTCATTTCGAATTCAATTATTGTGCCAAGGTTTTACTTCGATCCTTCTTTTAACTCACACGATCCGCCACATACCGTGCAGATAATAGCCTTTTGGGCATATTTTAACGGGCACTCATCGCACCATGCATTACCACACTTGATGCAACGATAAACTGCAATTTTTTCTTCATGAACCGCACAACAACCATCGCTCGGCAAATTCGTTTGCGTAGCGATTGCGCCCGCGCGTCGTTCAATTTCAACTTTATTTTCGTTTGAATTCGGATTTCGGTGAGTAATCGAGTAATCGGTAGCGACCTCGTCAATCGTGGCGACCGCACCCTGGGAAGTAATCGAAACGGTCGGTGGCGGCATTGCATTAACTTCTCTCGCGACGAAAAACGGAATCAGAGCGGGAATTTTCCCGGCTTCGAGCCAACGAAGTGAACCGCGCCGAACCTTGTCAGCGCGATTGAGATTGCCTTCGGTGATCCACTGTGTGAGTTCGCTGAATTTCGCGTCGTAAGCCTGACCGTCAATCTCCAACTGCCAAATTTCGTTTGCATCAATCATCGGAAAAATTTTGCTCGACTAAATTTCTTAAGCGACTTTCTTCTCCGTTTCGGATGAAGTATCGGAGGGCGATCCCGAAGTTTTTAGCTTCACAGTTCCCTTTCCGATTTGACCATCGGCGCAGGCTTGAACGAGAGCTTCGACGACTTTTCCGTCGTATCGTGTGCCGACAAAACTACGTATGCGATTCAGCGAATCTTCCAGACTCATTCCTTTTTGATATGGACGATCGATAGAAATCGCATCGAAGGTATCGGCAACCGAAACGATTTTGGCTTGTAAGGGAATTTCGTCGCCTTTGAGACCGCGCGGATAACCTTGTCCGTTTACCATTTCATGATGCATATGCATTCCCGGCAAAAACTCCAGCATCGCCGGAATCTGCGACATGATTTTGTAACCGCGCTGAGGATGCTGTTTCATTATTTCGAATTCTTCATTGGTAAGAGTGGTGGTCTTCTTGAGAATCGAGTCATCAATCGCGATTTTTCCGATGTCGTGAAGCAATGCGCTAATTCTTAAAGTTTCAAGTTCTTTTTCCGGCAAACCAAGTCTCTGTCCGATCGCCACCGAGACACGCGAAACTCTTTCCGAGTGACCTCGGGTATAGTGATCTTTGCCATCGATTGCCGCGGCGAGAGCTTTGACAGTACCAACAAAGAGCTCGCGATTTTCTCGCGCCGCAGTTTCGAGTTCCGTAATTTTTTCGAGCAGACGCTCGCTCATCACATTGAAGGTTGAACCGAGCGTGTCGATTTCCTTTACGCGATTCGCGGCGAGACGCGAGGTAAGATCTCCCGAAGCAATTCGCTTCGCAGCTTCGACGAGTTCGGAGACCGGTTTCGTCAACTGACGCGCCGAAATACTTCCAACTACTAACGCTACAAGTGCAAACAGAAGACTAATCACCCAGGTGTTTCTACGCATTTCCGTGACCGAAGCCAAAGCACTGCGTTCTTTTTGCATGGAGATCACTCCGAAGCTTTGATCGGCGCTGATGTTTGCCGTTGAGTATGCACCAATCATAGCGATTTCTTCGCCGTTTCTTTCGACGGTGAACGGAACGAGAGCGGACTGAATTTGTCTGCTCGATTGACTCCATTCCTGAACAATTTTTAGATTGATGAGCGGCTTTTGACTTTTGACAACTTCAGCATCGGGATAAAAAATCGCCCGTCCGTTATTGCCCACCACGAATACGATCGGAGAGTTTGATTCCCATAGACTGTCTTCGTTCATCCGGCGAGTTTCCGACATT
>DAITAB010000192.1:2524-4800 GCA_036824525.1 Pyrinomonadaceae bacterium | reverse complement strand
CCCTCCAGCGTTTCCTTCATCCGCTTCACACCTTCGCGAATTTTATCTTCGCTCGCGCAAAACGAAAGTCGCAAAAATCCTTCGCTCTCTTTTCCGAAAGCCTTACCGGGAATCGTTACGACTTTGTTCTTCAAAAATTTTTCTACGACTTCCATTTCGTCGCCGAGACTTCGCACATCGAGCATCGAATAAAATGCACCTTCCGGCGAAATCGCGGGAAGTTTTAACTCACTTGCAATCAAGCTCACAAGCAAATCGCGTCGCGCTTTGAAAATTCGTCGCGCGTCGCTTCGCGCTTTTTGCCCTTCCTCAGAAAAAGCAATAAGCGCACTCTTTTGCGAGATAGTGTTCGTACAGGTCACATCGTAGCCATGAAGAATGTGCGCCGACCTTAAAACTTCCGGCGCTCCGGCAAGCCAACCGAGCCGCCAACCGGTCATACTCATCGCCTTCGATAAACCACTGACTATCAAAGTGCGCTCGTAATATTCGGAAATCGAAGCCGGACGCTCATCGGTAAAATATAGGTCACGATAGATTTCATCGGAGATCACGTAAACGCCCGTGTCTTTTAAAACTTCGGCGATCTCTTTCAACTCATCGCGCGAAAGCGTACGCCCGGTCGGATTTGATGGACTGAGAATAATCGCAACACGTGTTTTCGCATTGATATGTTTTTTGAACTCATCGATGTCGAACCCAAAACCTATTTGTTTTGGAAGACGATAATAGACGCTTTCGCCGCCCGCCATTTTCACGATTCCCGGATAGGCGGGAAAACTCGGATCGGGCATCAAAACCTCGTCGCCATTTTCGACCAAAGTCATCAGCGCTACGAAAAGCGCTTCGCTTGAACCAACGGTAGCGAAACAATCGTCCGTCGTCAGATTCAGGTGCGGATACTCCGCTATGATTTTCTCGCGCAAAGCCAAAATTCCCGCTTGCAGCGTGTATCCATTTTGTTCTTCGGTGATCACGCGAATCGCTTCGCGCTTGATGCAGTCCGGTGTAGGAATATCGGGTTCGCCAAGACCAAAGCTGATACTTCCCGGAAGCGCGCGATCGGCAACTTGCCTGATTAAAGACTTCTCAATGCCGAGCAATCTTTGCGGCACACGAAATTTCTCTTGTGTCTTGATGGCGTTCATAAGTCTGTGCAAACTTGGAACAAAGTCCGGACGTGAAAACAATCAGTATTGTAGAGCGAAGCAAAAGGTATGTCATCCGCGAAGCGAATTCCCTTTCGTTCAGGAAGCTACGATCATCGTGCCGGTTCCCTGATCGGTAAAAACTTCCGACAGGAGCGCGTTTCTGTCCGTTCCGCTGATTACATGCGCAGAAGTTACACCGCGTTCGATTACGGAAACCAAACTTTGCAACTTTGGAATCATTCCACCCGTCGCTTTTCCGTCCGAAACCAGCCGCGACATTTCATCGGCGCTGATGCGCGAAAGTTTCGTCGTCGCATCGTTCGGATCGAGATAGATTCCGTTTACATCCGAAAGCAAAACGAGCTTTTCCGCTTTCAACTGAATCGCAATTTCGCAGGCAATTGTATCTGCATTGATATTGAAAACGCGTCCTTCATCATCCGCGCCGAGCGACGAAACGACCGGCAAATAATCCGCATCGAGCAGCAAACTCAACAGACGCGAATTTATTTCTAAAACATCGCCGACGTTTCCAAAATCAACCGTGCGCTTTTCACCGGTCTCTCGATTCAAGAATTCTTTTGGCGGACGCTTTACCGCGTGAACGATATTTCCATCAACGCCGCTCAAACCGACCGCTTCGATTCCGCGATGACGTAATGCCGCAAGAATATCGGTATTAATCTTGCCCGCAAAAATCATCTTAGCGAGTTCAAGCGTGTCGTCGTCCGTAACGCGGCGACCTTCGATTACCGTCTGCGCCATTCCAAGTTTCTGCGCGAGTTCCGAAAGTTGTTTTCCGCCGCCATGTATTACGCAGATCTTTATCCCGACCTGATGCATCAACGCCAATTCTTCCGCAAGCGACGCAAGATTTTCTTTGTCTTCCGTGACCTTACCGGAAAATTTCACGACGAAAGTTTTGCCCTTGAATTTCTGAATGTAAGGCAACGCCTCGCGCAACAGATCGAGTTTTTGTGTGTTCATAAAAAACTAAAACAGGATTGTCAGGATAAACAGGATTTCGCTTTTTCGATGAAACAAATCCTGAAAATCCTGTCCATCCTGTTAATTTATCAATTTCGCCATAACCGCCTTCTGCACATGAAGACGATTCTCCGCTTC
>DAITAB010000192.1:0-2424 GCA_036824525.1 Pyrinomonadaceae bacterium | reverse complement strand
AATTTATCAATTTCGCCATAACCGCCTTCTGCACATGAAGACGATTCTCCGCTTCATCAATTACCACGGAATTTTTCGAATCAATCACTTCATCGGTGACGATCACATTTCTGCGCACGGGCAAACAGTGCATAAAAATCGCGTCGCGCGTTTTTTGCATCTTCGCTTCGTCAACAATCCAATCGCTGCGCAACTTCGCACGAAACGCCAATTCTTTTTCCGGATCGCCATAGAAATTTTTGCTTCCCCAGCTTTTTGCATAGACAACCTCAACATCGTCGAAAGCCGTTTGCACGTCATTTACAACTTCTAAGCTTCCGCCGTTTTCCTTGGCTTGATTTTCAATTTCGTAAATTAATTTGTCGTCGAGCTCATATCCCTGCGGGTGCGCGATGCGCAGATCGTGTCCGAATTGCGCGGCGGCCAAGCCAAAGGAATTCGGCACCGCCATCGGCAACGGTTTCGGATGCCATGCCCAAGTTAGCAAAACCTTTTTCTTCTTCGCGCCGAATTTTTCACGAATCGTAAACATATCCGCGAGCGACTGACATGGATGATGCATCGCAGATTCGAGATTGATCAACGGCACGCTCGCGTATTTTTCAAACGCGGAAAGAATCGGATCGGTGCGTTCGAGACTCCAGTCATTCAATTCGGCGAACGTGCGCACGCCGATCGCGGAAACATATCTTTCCAGAACCCGCACAAATTCTTTTAGGTGTTCCGTTTTGTTGGAATCCATCACCGCGCCTTCGCGATGTTCGAGCGTCCAGCTCGAATTTCCGGGTTCGAGCGTTACGGCGTTTCCGCCGAGCTCATAAATTCCGACCTGCATCGACGCGCGCGTGCGCAAACTCGGATTGAAGAAAACGAGCGCCACTGATTTTCCAGCCAATGGCTTTGTCAAATTCTCGCCGCGCTTGAATCCCGATGCGGATTCGATCAGCGCCTCGAGTTCATTGCGTGCGAAACTTGCTGTTGAAAGAAAATTTTTCATCGCCTCAGACAATCGAAAGCTCGCGAAGACAACTTTCAATTCGTTCGTAGGAAGTTTTGATATCGTTGTCTATTCCGACCGAAAAGCGCACCAATCCTTCACTTAAGCCCATCTCAATTCGTTCTTCAAGCGGAATTTCCGATGATGTGCTGTGTCCCGGAGGACTAAAAAGCGTTTTGAAGTACCCCAGACTAACCGCCAGATATCCGACTTTCTTTTCCTGCATCAGCGCCATGAATTTATTCGCGGTCGGCAGGTCGCCGACATCAAGCGTCAGCATTCCGCCAAAGCCGAAGCCTTCGTTCGAAATCGATTTCAGAAGTTTATGCTGCGGATGTCCTGAAAGTCCCGGATAAAAAACCTTCAGTCCCAGCGCCTGAAATTTTTCCGCAAGGAAATTTGCGTTGTGACCGTGTTGGCGCATCCGCAAATGGAGAGAATGAAGATTTTTCAGAATACTCGCCGCGCGTGTGCTGTCCAAAACTCCGCCGAGGAGCATCGCCGCACCTGAATTTATGTCGGTTAGCTTGTGAATGAATTCTTCGCTTGCACAAACAGCGCCCGCCACACAATCGCTAGTGCCATTGATGAATTTCGTAAGACTGTGAATGACGATATCCGCGCCGAGTCGAATCGGCGAGACGAACATCGGACTAAAGGTATTGTCAACGACGAGCTTGAGTTCGTGGTTTCGAGCGAGCGCGGCTAGTTTCGGAATGTCTGCAACCTCCAATAGAGGATTGCTGATCGTTTCGCAATAAATCACGCGCGTTTTTTCGTTGCAGGCTTGCCTGATCTCTTCAGGGTTTCGAATGTCTATGAAGTGAACCTTGATACCGAGGCGCGGAAGAAAATTCTTAAACAGCGCATAAGTTCCGCCGTAGATCGTGTGAGCCGAGATAATCTCGGTACCGGTTTCACATAACTGCAAAAGCGCAGAACTTATCGCCGCCATCCCGGACGCGAATACTTGCGCTGATTCACTATCTTCCATCCGGGCAAGCGCTTGCGAAAGATATTTATTAGTGGGATTCCAGTGGCGCGAATAGAGGAAGCAACCTTCGATTTCATGTTCAAAAAGTTCTTCCATCTTCTCGGGACTCAGGAATGTAAAAGTTGAGGAATCGGTAATCGATGGATTCACATCGCCGAATTCTCCAAAAACGAGAAAGTCTTGAACCCTGCTGCTTGGATCAAACATAAATTCCCTCACAATACGCTATCGATAAATAAGTCGATCTCACTGACTTTTACACACAACGGCGGCAGCAGACGCAACACATTCGGGTTGCTCGATGTGCCGGTGATGATTTTCTTTGCGAGAAGTTTTTCGTAAATCGGTTTGCACGTTTCTTTGAATTCAATTCCGAGCAAGCAACCCTTTCCCCGCAGCGCGACCGCGTTTGGAATTTCCTTTAGTCGATCGC
>DAITAB010000191.1:0-4809 GCA_036824525.1 Pyrinomonadaceae bacterium | reverse complement strand
AAATCTCGCCTGACCAACTTGAAAGATTAAAGGCACAGGTCACAAAAAGCGTTTTGACCGTAGTGAGAGGAAATGATTTGCGACAGTCGATTTCCGCCTATCTTTCAGACGCGCTTCATAAAATCCGTCCTCAGACAATCGGCACAATTCTTCATACCGTCCACCCGCAAACTGAAGATAAGCTGAAGCAGACTCTTTCCCGCGGACTTCTGCGCGTACTCAGCGAAGAGGAAACGGCAAATATCGTAAACTCCGTTTTGTCTAATCAAATCGAACGTCTTCTTGCTTTGCCCATCGGCAAACTTTCGGATCATTTTTCGGAAGAACAAGTTCGCAATCTGGGAAGCGCTTTGACGGAGACGATTGTTAAAGCTGCACGCGAAAAATTGCCTGAGGTCATACGAG
The DNA here is from genome assembly GCA_036824525.1 of Pyrinomonadaceae bacterium. Lineage (GTDB taxonomy): Bacteria > Acidobacteriota > Blastocatellia > Pyrinomonadales > Pyrinomonadaceae > DAITAB01. Next base: position 4,404 of record DAITAB010000191.1, on the reverse strand, counting down.
AATTCGATCTCGGCGGAGTTGTCCGCGAGAAAATAAATAATTATCCGGTTGAAAAACTCGAAAGTCTTGTTCTTTCAGTAGCGAAAGAACATCTGCGAACAATTGAATTCTTTGGCGCGGTTTTTGGTTTTCTTATTGGAGTCGTTCAGGCATTTCTTTCATACTGGGCATTCACCAGCCGTTGAAATGTTTTTGTGTCGTGTCGCATTAAGTTTCAACCGCGTGAGTCTTAACCCCGCATATTTGATTTTCCGAATTGAGCCCGACGATGAAAATCTCTATTCGAATTTTTCCCACCCGAAATACCTTTAAATCCCGCAAACTATCTTTCAGAAGTTTTTCCAAAACGGAAAAACGATTTGCGGTTTTTTTCTCGCGCGCAGTGTACCAATCTTTGTAAACGGTAAGACGTGCGAAAAACTCTTCGAAGTCTCTTTCTTCAACTTGCTCGTTTTTATGTTCGCCAAGTGATTCGATAAAACTTTTTCGGGTGAGTTTCTTCACCGTCGGACCTGAATAGGTTTCAAACTCTGCATCTGTTTCACTTATGAACTCGAGTCCTTCGATCGTCTTTTTTATTTCCAGTTCGAAATCTTTTTTCGCGTTTTCGATTGTGCGATTTTTGCTGGCTGTCATAAAATTTTTGGAAAGATTTTCGTTAAAAAGTGAAGTCTAGCATATCGCATTTTGCCTCCAACATATTGACTCGAAAAGGCTTCTAAAAAAGTTTTGATTTTCCGAAAAATCCTGTGGATTTCACTTGCATTCATTTTTGCTCCCGTGATAATCTTTCAGCCGTTCACCCGATAAGTAAATTTCTGTAAGCTATTGTAAATGTGTAGCTTAAACGGTTGCTTTATTCCTTAAGCGTTCTTTTCCACAGTGTGTGGAAAAACGTGTGGAAAACTAATAATCGGGTTTCGCTTAAAGGACAAACCGTCTCCTTGTTTTTCCGTTAAATTGATTAAACCGCCACTTGAAATTTTCAGTGAACCAATCAGTTTCGGCTCCCGCTTTTTGATGATTTTCTTTTCGCTTTGGAGTTAATGATGATGACAACCACGCAGCCCTTCACCGTCTGGAATAGAGTTTTACAGTCGGTTGAAAAACGCTTAAACCGACAGATCTTTGATGCGTGGTTTAAACCTATAGAATTCGAGAGCTTCGATGAAAAAGAGAATGTTCTTTATGTGCGCGCAAGTGAGCTGAATCGCGATTGGGTTACCGCATACTATTCGGAACTTTTAAGCACTACGCTTACGGAGCTTGATCTAAAGGATTTGAAAATTGACTGGTGCGTTTCGGAAAATAAAGTTTTAGAAAACGCCAGCATTGAAAAACAAGCTGCCGGTCTTTTTGGGCGAGTTGAATTTGCGCCGGCGCAAATTTCCGTGAGCGAAAAGAATAGATCCGAATATTCTCCCAAATCTCCTTCGGCGAGTTTTGCCAATATCGAGCCGATTGAGAACTCTTTAAATCCAAAATATACATTCAATACGTTCGTTGTTGGTTCATGTAACCAACTTGCGCATGCGGCAGCGATCGCAGCAGTTGAGTCGCCGGGAAAGACTTACAACCCGCTATATCTCTATGGCGGAGTTGGTCTGGGCAAGACGCATCTTATGCATGCCCTGGGGCATTCCGTTAAAGAGCGAAACCCGCATTTTCGTGTGGTATATCTTTCCGCCGAGAAATTTATGAACGAATTGATCAATGCGATTCGTTACGATAAAACGCAGTCTTTCCGCGACAAATATCGATCGATTGATGTTCTACTTGTTGACGATGTTCAGTTCCTCGCCGGCAAGGAACGTACTCAGGAAGAGTTTTTCCATACTTTTAATGCGCTTCACAATGACCAGAAGCAATTGGTTATTTCGTCCGATTGCCCGCCGAGGGAAATCCCGAGTCTTGAGGAGAGACTTCATTCGCGCTTTGAATGGGGATTGATTGCGGACCTGGAGCCACCGGATCTTGAAACAAAGGTCGCAATTTTGAAACGCAAAGCGGATTTGGATGGAGTGACTCTACCGGACGATGTAGCATTCTTCATCGCGAGTAAGGTCAAAAACAACATTCGCGAACTCGAAGGTTCGCTCGTTCGTCTCGTAGCTATTTCATCTCTGCGCGGACTTCCGATTTCGAAGATGCTGGCGCAGGATGCGCTTCGTAATATCGTCGAAGATTCCGGTCAGGATGGAGTTACGATGGAGCGCATCGGAAAGACCGTCTCGGCTCATTTCAAGTTAACGGTTGAGGAGTTGAAATCGAAAAACAATGCGCGGCAGATTGCAGTGCCGCGGCAGATCGCTATGTATTTGTGCAAGCGACTGACGAAGCACAGCTTCCCTGAGATCGGAAGAGAATTCGGCGGCAAGCATCACACTACGGTTATTCACTCGGTCGAAAAGATTGATGGTCTTATTAATGAGGATCAGAATTTCCACAGAACCGTAAGCGAATTAATTGATAGCCTTTGCGGGTAGCGGTGCCCATATTCGTGTCGATTTGGCAGGTGCTTTTATCCACAGATTTCGATTCGATGATTAGACCTCAAGCATTATGTTTGCACCGTTTATGATTTTGTTTTCCACATTTCCACAATAGTTTTGAATATTGCGGCTGTGGATTATGAGGATAAATCGCGGCGGGTTGAGAGTATCCACAGAGTTCGGTGTTTTCCACATTTTTTCCACATCGAGCGACGGATATTTTCAGCTAGTAAAATTCGGAAAAGTTAGCTCGTTTGCGCTTTTCCACATGCACTACTACTGCTACGATGTATAAATTAATTTTTTATCTTAGGTTTTAGTAAGAAACGCGCCGGCAATTATTCGCGCACAAATTTCACAACCGAACAGGAGCAAATTCGATGGAGTTTTCAGTCAAGCAAAGCGTCTTAAAAAATCATCTTGGTTTCGTACAGGGAATTGTTGAGAAGAAAAACACGATTCCGGTTTTGGCAAATATTTTGATTGAATCCTTGGGCGAAAACGCCATCCGTGTAACCGGAACGGATTTGGATACGACGATTCGCGTGGAATTCGAAGCCGACATAAAAAAACCGGGCGCGATTTGTGTGCAAGCGAAAAAACTTTTCGAGATAATTCGTTTACTGCCGGATGAAAAAGTTGTTTTCACAAAAGAAGAAAATGAGTGGGTGAAGCTGAAATGCGCGCGCTCGAATTATCGTCTCGCCGGAGTTTCACACGAGCAGTTTCCGGAAGTTCCGCAATTTAAGAGCACGCCGCTCAAAATTCCAGCAGCGATTATCGGAACCTTTATCCAACACACTTCTTTCGCCATCACGAATGAGCAGTCGCGCTTCACTCTAGCCGGTGCGAAGTTCACGGTGAAAGACGGAACCGCACGAATGGTTACGACCGATGGACATCGTCTGGCATTTATCGAACGAAAAGGAATCGGCGTGAAAGGCGAAGTCGATACGCTTGTTCCGAAGAAAGCGCTGACGGAATTGGCAAAGATCGCCCGCGAAAATTCGGAAGGGCAAATTTCCTTCGGCGAAGATCCGAATCACATCTATTTCGAAACCGAAGGAAAACTTCTCATCACGAGAAAACTCTCCGGTACATTTCCAAATTACGAAATGGTTCTGCCGAAGAATAACGACAAAACCGCTACCTTCGATGCCGAAGAAATGAAACGTGCGATCGGTCGAGCAGCGTTGATGTCCGATGAGCGCACGCGCAGCGTGAAAATGAATATTCGCGAAAATGAAATCGAGATCACATCGGCGACTTCGGAAGAAGGCGAAGCCGATGAGTTGATTTTCGCCGAATACAAAGGCACGCCGGTTGAGATCGGTTTTAACTCGGCTTATCTGACGGAGTTTTTAAATATCGTCACTGCCGGCGCCGCGCAAGGCGAACAAGTTGAAAAAGAAACTTCCGGCGACAAAGTGAAAGTAAAGACGAGCGAAAAGACTTCGATCAGTTTCGAATTCAAAGACGCAAACGCTCAGACGCAAATGCGCGTAGCGGGAATTAAGGATTACGATTTCAAATATGTGGTGATGCCGCTCAGAATCTGAGAATCGATCAAGGAAGAAAGTTTGAAAAATCTTAGCGATAGTTTAGAGGCGGTCTTAAACCGCCGTAAGTTTGGGCGATAGTATTGAGTCGCCCCGCTCAGTACAGGTAAGAAAGATATAAAGATATTAGGTAGGTTTCAAAACATGGGCATTCCAGCAGCGATTTCCGGACAATTTACCGCTACCACTAGAGTCCAGAGGTCGGTTCACGATATAAAACAAGATCTCCTTCCGGCAGTTCCTGTGGGCAAAAAACGAATAGTCACGCAAGTAATTCTGAAAAATGTCACCCATCCGGGGGATCACGACGTGTTGAATTTTGGTTTCGCGAATGACTGTCAGGACCTTAATAT
>DAITAB010000036.1:0-15618 GCA_036824525.1 Pyrinomonadaceae bacterium | reverse complement strand
CATCGGAATCAGACGAGAATTTGTCCCACTGCGTTTTCAACTTGATGATGTGAGGAACCCACAGACCATTCGCGCCGCGGTTATCAACATTCGAGTCGAGCAGTTTCCGCAGTTTCTCAGTAAGCTCACTTGTCGCGATGCTGCTTGAAGTCTGTTCACTTCGACCGGTAAAGCGATCTACTGTTTCGCCCAGTCTCGTAAGGATTCCGCGTAGAAACCATTCCGCCGAAGGTGATTTTTCCGATTCTGTGATTTTTTTTTCGGTCATTCCAAATGGTTGCGAGCCCGTAAACGCAAACTTTTCCCGAGTAATCTGATGTGCGGACATTCTAGCTGAATTAACCAGCCATTAAAAGATATTTGATTACAACCCTTTTGAAACGTCGGAGGGCGTTTTTTCGTAAGGTTTTCGTGGCTTGGAAGTTTGATTTGATGTAGCATCTTTGGAGTCGCAACTTTTAATGAAAGACCTTTCTTTACACAACTGCCGCCTCGATGGTCGTTACGATATTTACGGGTTATTGGGTCGGGGTAGTTATGCCGAAATTTATGTCGCCCGAGATATTTTGGCTTCTCCGCAGTCGCCGCACTCGAGTGTGGTGATCAAGGCGTTAAATGTTTTCCTTCAGGAAGAACTTGATTCGGATCTCGAGCGAACTCTTGTTGAAAATTTTCAAAACGAAGCGATCGCCCTTGATCGCGTGCGACATCCGAACATAATCAGTCGGCTCGGACACGGAACCGCGCGCGATCTCAACGGAATGGTTTTTCACTTCATTGTGCTCGAATATCTTTCCGGTGGAGATCTTTCTCAGTTGAGCAAACAGCAACGAATCGAACCGCAGCAAATCTTCATTTATCTCGAACAGGTTTGCGCGGGACTCGCTCATGCGCATAAATGCGGAGTAATTCACCGCGATATCAAGCCACAGAATCTCTTGCTAACCTCCGATCGAAAAGTTGCGAAAATCGCGGACTTCGGTGTGGCGCGATTGACTCAAAATATGTCGCCGGTTACGCGAGTGGGAACAAACGTTTACGCACCACCCGAACACAGTCCGATATACGGCGCCTCTCACGACGCCTCAAATGCCATACAGCTGACGCCTGCGGCTGACGTTTATTCGCTCGCCAAATCAACCTATGCGCTCTTCGTTTCGGAATCGCCGCGCCGTTTTTCAAATGCGCCGATAACGGAATTTCCCTCGACCATGATCCAGAGCGATTGGACAAATGAACTTCTGCGCCTTCTTCATCGCGCAACCTCTGACGAAGCCGGTCATCGTCCGCAGAGCATCGAGGAATATTGGTTCGAACTCGCGAAAATAAAATTGCTTTTTGAAGAAGAGTCGGGCGAACAGGAAACCCACGTGGTTTCGCGTCCGCATCTGATTCCCCAGCCGGCTGTCACCAAAGGCTTCAGCGCGAATGCTCCTGTTCGTCCCCATTTCAATACTGCTCGCGAGCTCCAGATCGCGAACTACGCGGCGCCGAAATCGAGCCTCCCGGAAGTGGTGGGAATTCCTATGAGTGACCGGGCGAATATTCCTTTGCCGCCGCCGAGATATTCACCTTATGCTCCCAATCGCGAAAAAGTCCGCGCGCCTCTTCAAAAGAAATCCCGTGGCTTTGTCTCGCGACTTTTCTCATATGCAATTTTCCTCGCATTATTCGCCGGCGCGCTTTTCGCAACTCAGAGTTACCTTCGAACGGGCAAAGTCATGCCGGAAATTCGCTTGCCCTTCTCTCAACAAACAGGAGTAACGGTAACCGACGTGAATTTGCGCCCGGACCCAAGTGTTGAAAATGAAAAAATCGGAGTTGTTCCACGTGCTTCGCGTGTGCGGATTGTAAAAACGTTGGATAATTGGTATGAAATTGATGTTTTGGAGTTTTCCCGACCAAAAGATAATCCGTCCGATCCCGACCACGGTTGGGTAAGCCGAAAATATGTTGACTTGGATTAATTAATGCATAAGGTTTCTCGTACGAATGAGTGTTTTAGAAAAAGTTAGAAAATGGATCGACGGCGACAATGCCGAAAGTGTCTTGGAAGAAGCCGCTCGCGATGCGCAGATTAAACCGCGCAGCGCGGCTGAGGCTTTCATTGTGAAGATCGCGCGCGAAGTCGAGGAAGTTATGCAGCGCGAAATGGTTCCGCTGCCGCAAGGCACGACTCTCATCCCCACCGAATACATTATTTTTTTAAGCGATGAGGATGATAAAGACTGGCAAGGCATAAAGCGCCGCGGACTCGAACAGGGGCTTTATCATATTCTCTCGGAAAGAGCGCGGGAAATTTCCGGTAAGAAAAAACTCGGAACGCAAACTTTTTCGGTAGAACTGCGGGTCGATGGAACTTTGGAAACGGGTAACATTCGAGTCCAACACGGTTGGGAAGATTCCAATTTTGGGAAGACGCAGGTGATTCCTCGTCCTCAGTCAAATGCCTCTCCAGAGACCGCTCAGAGTTCGAGCGGTTCAAATGAAATCGCACGGCAACCTCCATCGGAATTTGCGTCAACAAGAGCAATGCCCATGCCAAGCGCAGATGAGATGACGCGCGTCTCTCAACGCCAGCCTGAGCTTTATCGATTGGAAATCTGGCGCGATGACATACGGCAAAATGTATTGCCCGTTTTTCAAAATCAAATTTCCCTCGGTCGCGGTTCAACCACCAAAACGGTCGATGTCGTTCTCCACGGCGATCCCGAAATCAGTCGGCGGCATGCAACCATCTCGCTCGATCCGAATGGAAATTACTGGTTATTGAGTGAAGGACGTAATCCTCTGATTGCCGAAGGACGCGAAGTGACTGCAGGACAGCGAATTGCGATTCGACCGGGCGATACATTCAGTATCGGCGCTTATATTCTCCGAATTCAGCCGAAATAGATTCAACGAAGCGACGAGTATCCCGTAATTTATTCGTCTCTCTCGAGGAGTTTCGTTGTGTGTTCCGCAACGCTGTTCGGAGTTGCGAGTTGATTTGTGTCACGCCATCTTCCCGATTTTATGTCGACGGGAATCGGTTCCGATTGCTGTGAAGGAAGTGCGAAAGGTGTTTCCGGACTCGAGAAACTTGGAGCCGGATTAAAAGCACCTTCTCGGATAAATGTGGTCGTCGAATCTTCGAACATCAAGGCATAAACCATCCGAAGAATTCCACCGAAAATAGTTAATACGGCGGCAATCCCAATGAATCGGTCGTTGAAACCGATTATTTCGGAAAGCAACCCGATAATCGGAACGATCAAAAAAAGTCCGGCGAAGAGAATGAGCGCACCTTGCTTCACTCCGCGTCTCCGAGGAGAATTCCTTTTCAAGTGCGTCGGCGGCAAATTGAAAGGCAACTCACCGTTGTTTGCAATCACCTGCGCAGTTCCCGTGAGCAGAAAACCGCACTTGGAACAAAATCTCGTATCATCCGTCACTTGTTGTTGACCACATCGGGGACAGTACATATCTGGACCTCACGTTAAGATTCATTCCCAACTAAACAACGTATTATCGCACGCTAAAGTTGCGACGGAAAATCGCCCGGTCTTATTGCGCCCGAAAAATAAAAAGGGCGACAGGTTTCTCAACTGTCGCCGCTTTCCGATATTGCGTGTTTGATTTTTGATTATCGATCGTCTTTAAAGCGCCTGTCGCTTTCGATGATTACCAAACCATAATTCTTGCCATTAAAGTTTACGCCATTTTGTAACTTACCTTTAACGCCGACTCGCGCTCCCTTGGAAGGAACGCTTTTTTGGGTCATCACCCAAATACTGCCGGTTCCATCTTCAACTTTATAAATTCCACCGGTACCGTTTGAAACAATAGGAATGGATAGTCCAAAACTGCTCCGAACCGTCCCTACAACTCCAACTTCCTTATCCAAATAACGCGAAGGGTTCGCTTCGATGGTTCCAATATTCGTCTGCTTCGGGCAGGCCGAAACTAGGAAACTCAGACTCAAAACCGTTAGCAATCCCAAAATCTTTAATGCTTTTTTCATTTCTTACACCTATTTAAAATTTCCAGGGCGGACTCTCTCAATTCATAGAGATTCATTTTCCCGCCCGAAAGTTTGCCATTTCTTTTTTTGGTGTAATTGAATTACTTCGTCCGCATTTGAGATATCTTGACGAAATTGGGAATCTTTTTTTACGCCTTCACCAGTTTCACCGCTGTTCCATATGCCAGAACTTCAGTTGAACCCTGCGTAAATTCGGTTGCATCATAACGCATCGCGATTACTGCGTCCGCGCCCATATGTTGCGCATGCGCAACCATCCGGGCAAAAGCCTCTTGGCGCGCGGCTTCGCAAACGCGGGAAAACTCTTCGATATTACCGCCTCCAATCGACTTCAAGCCGCCGATAAGTCCCGCTCCGATTCCCGTAGCACGCACAACGATTCCACGTACGACTCCCAGATACTGAACAACTTTTCCACCCTCTACGTCGTTAGCTGTTGTAACAATCATAAAAATTTCCTTTTATTGTCTACTGCAAATTCACAATAAAAATCTTTGCCCGATGTAGTTGACTAGAACCTCACAAACTATTCGAGAGGCGCATCAAGCCACCAATTGCCGCAAAACATACGGCAAGATTCCTCCGGCTTTGTAGTACTCGAGCTCGATCGGCGTATCGATTCTTAAAGTCAAAACAACTTCGCGCTTTTGCCCATCGGCAGAAGTGACGACAAGAGTGACAGACTGTCGCGGTTTCACTTCTACGCTTTCCAAACCACGCAGCTCAAACGACTCGTCGCCTTTGATTCCAAGCGACGAAGCAGATTCACCTTCCTTAAATTGCAACGGCAAAACGCCCATTCCAACGAGATTCGAACGATGAATCCTCTCAAAGGATTGTGCGACAACCGCCTTCACACCCATGAGAAAAGTTCCTTTTGCCGCCCAATCGCGCGAGCTTCCGGTGCCGTATTCTTGTCCAGCGAAAATTATTGTCGGCACATTTTCGGATTTGTACTTCATCGCGGCATCGTAAATAAACATCTCTTCGCCACTGGGTTGAAATTTCGTCAAACCGCCTTCCTTCGGTGCAACAAGCAAATTCTTAATGCGCACATTCGCAAAAGTGCCGCGCAGCATAACGCGGTCGTTTCCGCGTCGGGATCCATATGAATTGAAATCTTCTATCGCGACTCCATTCTCTTGCAGAAATTTTCCCGCTGGAGAATTCGGCTTGATCGCGCCCGCCGGCGAGATGTGATCGGTCGTGACCGAGTCTCCAAAGATGGCTAACGCACGGGCGTTCTTTACGTCTGAAAATTTTCCCGATTCCATCGAGAAATGTGAAAAGAATGGAGGCTCTTGTATGTAAGTCGATTTCGCTTCCCATTCGTAAATCAAACCTACCGAAGAAGGAATCGCATTCCATAAAGGATTTTGTTCGGCGAATTCGCTGTAAAGTTTCTTGTAAGTCTCCGGATCCAATGCCGACTGAATCAAAGCTCCTACTTCTTCTACACTCGCCCAAATTTCTTTTAGAAAAACATCTTTACCGTTTTTGTCTTTTCCGATCGGTTCAGTCGAAAGATTTTTATTTACGGTTCCTGCCAGCGCGTAAGCAACAACTAACGGAGGCGATGCAAGAAAATTCGCTTTGATGTTTTGATGGACGCGAGCTTCGAAGTTTCGATTACCGCTCAGTACCGAAGCGGCAATGAGATCATTTTTCACGATTGCTTTTTCAATATTTGGCTCGAGCGGACCGGAATTTCCGATGCAGGTAGTGCAGCCATAGCCGACCGTATTGAAACCCAGTTCATCGAGATACTTTTGCAAACCCGTCTTCTCGAGATACTCGGTTACAACTCGCGAACCCGGACCGAGCGACGTTTTCACCGTCGGCGCGATTTTCATTCCGCGCTCAAAAGCTTTCTTGGCAACGATTCCCGCCGCCAACATCACGCTTGGATTCGACGTGTTTGTGCAAGACGTAATCGCCGCGATCAAGACATCGCCGTTTCCGATCTCAACCTCGCCGACGTTGACCTGCTTCGCTCCATACATCGGAAGATTTCGTTTTCCTTTTTCCGTGCCGAGATTTATTTTGATTCGATCATTGAGTTGATCATCAGGTTTCCCATAACCATTCTCGGCAAGCGGCGCCGAAAATAGTTCCGCGAATTTCTTCTTTACATTGCCAAGTTCGATTCGATCCTGCGGGCGTTTCGGTCCTGCAAGCGAAGGTTTGATCGACGCCAGATCGAGTTCTAATACAGACGAGTAATCAACTTCGCCGGCGCGCGGAATTCCAAACATTTCTTGCGCTTCATAGTAGTTCTTAATGGTCGTAACTTCCGCGTTGCTCCTGCCCGTCGCGCGGAAATACTCGAGCGTTTTTTCGTCCGTTCCGAAGAAGCCCATGGTTGCGCCGTATTCGGGCGCCATGTTTGCAATTGTCGAACGATCGGTCGCCGGCAAACTTCGCGCGCCTTCGCCAAAGAATTCCACAAATTTTCCTACGACCTTTGCCGCGCGCAACATCTCCGTCACCGTCAAAACTAAATCGGTTGCAGTCGTTCCTTCGGGGAGTTTTCCTGTGAGTTGAACGCCGACAACATCGGGCGTCAGAAAATATACGGGCTGTCCCAACATTCCCGCTTCCGCTTCAATTCCGCCGACTCCCCAACCAACTATTCCGAGACCGTTGATCATCGTCGTATGCGAATCCGTGCCGACGAGCGTATCGGGAAAATAAACACCGCCGCGCTCAAAAACTCCTTTCGCCAGATACTCCATATTGACCTGATGAACGATTCCGATTCCCGGCGGCACAACGCGAAACGATTTGAACGCCTGAGTTCCCCATTTCAAAAATCGGTAACGCTCCGCATTGCGCTCAAATTCGATTTCCATATTCGCCTGATAAGCATCTTTGGAACCCGAATAATCAACTTGAACGCTGTGATCGATCACAAGATCAACCGGAACTAAAGGCTCGATTACCTTCGCATCTTTTCCCATACGCGAAACCGCCGACCTCATCGCCGCGAGATCAACGAGCAGCGGCACACCCGTGAAATCTTGCAATACTACCCGCGCAACAATAAACGGAATTTCATTTGTGCGCTCTTCCTTCACATGCCAATTCGCAATTTGTTTTACGCTATCTTCCGAAACTTTTTTTCCGCCATCGAAATTACGCAAAACGGATTCGAGTACGATTCGTATTGAGATTGGTAAACGCGAAATCTTCGCGACTCCTTCTTTCTCCAATTGCGGAAGCGAGTAAAATTTTCCGTCTTTACCATCGCCGTTTTTAAATGTCTTGAGTGTATTGAAAAGATTGTGTGTCATTAATTTTTCCAGAAGAGAAACATTGGTAATTTCAATATTACGCGGCGCGAAATGGCGGGTCAATTTGCGTTGAGGGTCCCGATCGCCGACATCGCAAATCAAGCATTGAATTCCGTTTGGGACTATAATCTAACTATGCGAAAGATGCCGCTTAAAGTTTATGTAGACAACTGGAGACGCACGCGAGTTGACGTAGAAAATTTACGTCGCGACGATATCCGAACTGCGGACATCGCGGATACTATTCGTGGATTCGATGATGCGTTTCATTCTGCAATCAGCCTTAAAAGACAAGCGCGCGCCAAGTCGGGTTTAGTGGAATTTCAAAAGATCATTCGAAAAACCCCATGATAGGACTTATCTCGACGGCGTATTCTCTTCAGGAAGTTTTCGAGCAACAAAAATGGGATTTTTGCTTCGTTGGTGGAATTGCGCTTGCCTCCTGGGGCGAGGCGAGACTTACGACCGGAGTTGACGTCCACCTGCTGGTAGAAGGTGGCGCCGAAGAGACGTTTGTTGATTCACTTCTTACTGTCTTCACACCGAGGAATATCGATACGAAGCAATTTGCTTTGAAGTACGGAGTTTTGTTTTTGAAAAACGCGATGAACATCGAAGTCGATATTTCTTTGAGCACGTTTCCATATGTACACTCGATGATCCGGCGATCGAGTTATCAAGATTATCTGCCCGAAATGCGACTGCGAATTTGCTCGGCGGAAGATTTGATCATTACAGCGGCATTCGCCAACCGTCCGCGGGACTGGAATGATTTGAATTCCATCCTATTGAAACAGACCTCGATTGATTGGAACTATGTTGACGAACATTTGACACAACTCGTCGAACTCAAACCGAAGTCTGAAATTCTCTCGAAATTAGTGAATCTTCGGCGCGAGTCCTAGCTCGCATTTTCAAAATTCCAAAATAAAAGTTAGACTCAGCAATTCCTATGAATGACGGAAGTAGTAACTGCTGCAATGAAGAGCTTTTCGTTACGAAACTTTTCGGATAATTTCCTGCGCTCGTTCGCGCGCTTTCGGCGTCGCCTGCCTTCTTCAAAAGATAGACTCGTTCCTTATCTCGCAATTCTCGGTCCCGGAATTATCGCGGCAAATGCCGGAAATGATGCCAGCGGAATCGCTACCTATTCCAGCGCCGGTGCAGCTTATGGTTACGAATTGCTCTGGATTTTTATCCCGATGACCTTGAGCTTGTTCATCATCCAGGAGATGTGTGTTCGGATGGGAATAGTCACGGGAAAAGGTCTCGCCGATCTCATAAGGGAAAATTTCGGTGTGCGTTGGACAACGCTCATCATGCTCGCACTGCTCATAGCGAATATTGGTGTAATCATCTCGGAATTCGTCGGAATTGCACAGGCTTCCGAACTTTTTGGAGTCTCGCGTTTCATAGGCGTTCCATTTGCCGCAGGGTTTATTTGGTGGTTGGTCGTGAGAGGCACGCAAAAACGCGTAGAGCAGGTTTTCCTCGCAATGTCTCTGGTTTTCTTTTGTTATGTTGCATCGGCATTGATGGCGAAACCGGACTGGGGTGAAGTTGCGAGCGGTCTCTTCAAGCCTCACCTCTCCGATGATCACGGATATCTGTTTTTAATTGTCGCGTTGGTAGGAACTACCATCACTCCTTTTATGCAGATCTTTGTTCAGTCATCGGTGGTTGAAAAAGGACTGACGAAAGAGGATTACAAGATTGTCCGGGCGGATGTTTTGATCGGGACGAGTTTTTCGATAATGATCGCGGCGTTTATCGTTATCGCAACGGCGGCAACTCTTCACAAGTCCGGAATAAGAGAACTGGATTCTGCTGCAACTGCCGCCGAGGCGCTCGCGCCGGTCGTCGGAATCTACGCGAAATATTTGTTTGCTGTGGGGCTAGTCGGCGCCGCGATGCTCGCAATGGGAGTTCTTCCGCTTGCTACCGCTTATTCGTTAAGCGAAGCACTCGGTTTTGAGAAAGGCATTTCCCATACGTTTCGTGAAGCGCCGATTTTTCTGGGAATCTTTACTACGCTCATTCTTATCGGTGCTGCGGTTTCGCTTATTCCCCATATTCCGCAAATAAAGCTGCTCATTTTCACTCAGTCATTAAATGGAGTCTTGTTGCCATTTCTGTTGATCGCGATTCTCCGTCTTTCAAACAACCGCGAACTTATGGGCGAATATAAGAACAGTTTCTATTTCAATCTGGCAGCGATTACCGTTGTCGTGGTATGTTCCGCGCTTTCGATTGCGCTAATAGTAAAAACAATAATCGAAGGAGTTTTTTGATTTGTCCTCACACAAAATCGTAATTGAAAAAAAGACGTGGTTATGTTTATCTGAGTGCGGATTTCACGTTTGATATATGCCCGCAAGCCCGATTCGAAAACAATTGATATTCTTCGCGATTTTTGCGTTGGCTGTAAGCATTGCTTTGATTACGCTTCCGCTTTTCGAACCGTATCTGACGAATTATGTAGCCGGTGTTTTTGGGAGAAACGATGATCAGATGGGGCAAACCGCCCTCACTCTTTTCGATCACTTCATTCGCATCATAAAAGTTATTCTTTGGATGGCGTTGGTCGTAGGAATCGTCAGATTTTTGAATTCAATTCTTTTTGGAGCCGCGCTTCGCAGAACAAACTCTTACGAACTTTCAGCGCTGATCAGAAACGTTCTCGCCATTATCGTTTACATTGTGGCATTTTTCGTGATCTTCAATTCGCAATATCCGCGAATTGATTTAGCCGCCCTCTTCACCACCTCGACGATTCTTGGAGTGATCATCGGACTTGCTCTGCAGGATACGCTGGGGAATTTGTTTGCGGGCATCGCGCTACAGGCTGATCAGCCCTTTCAGGTCGGCGATGTAATCACCATTCCGGATAAAGGAAATGGAGTAGTGGAGAACGTCACTTGGCGTGGAGTCAAACTTAGAACTTTTCAAAACAAACTCCTGATAATCAGCAACGCAAATTTAGGCAAAGAAGCGATCGAAGTTGCTCCGCGCGATAATCTCAATGCGAGATTAGTTTTCTTTTCCACTCTCTACACGAATTCGCCCGCGCTTACTGCGCAGGTCGTACGCGAAGCCATCCAGCAGGTTGAAAATGTTTCTCCGAAAATGCGACCTATCGTTCGCATCAGGAGTTTGGGTGATAACGGTCTCGAATGGGAAGTAAAATATTGGCTCGAGGATTACGCGAAGTATAACGATACGGACGCGCTTATTCGCAGCAGAATTTGGTATGTATTTGAACGCGAGAAAATCGATTTTGCGTTTCCGACCCGCACTCTTCACCTCGAAACCGGCGCGCCGCAGCAGCCTTTCGAGAGAAATCCCGATGCAATTCACGAGCGTCTCAGCAATGTTGCACTTTTCGCACCACTCAGTGATGAAGAAACCGGCAAACTCGCCGGCGCGAGCACCGTACGCGTTTTTGCGCCCGGCGAATTGATAGTCAGAAAAGGTCAGGCAGGCGGCTCGATGTTTGTAGTGCATCGCGGCGGCGTGAAAATCCAAGTGCTTGAAAATGGTTTTCCCAAGACGGTTACGATGTTAGAGGCGGGCGATATCTTCGGCGAGATGGGTTTATTCACCGGCGAGACGCGAACGGCAAACGTTGTAGCGACGGAAGAAACGGAAGTTCTCGAAATCAAACATAGTGCGGTTAAACCATTACTCGAAGCGAATCCAAGTTTGATTGAACAATTGAGTAAGACAATTGCCGAGCGAAAAGCTCTGCTCGCGCAAAAGGAAGTGCAGGATCAGATCTCGATAGAAAATGAATCCAGCGGAATGATAAGGTCCATTCGTCGTTTCTTTGGTCTAAGCTAATTCACGTCGCAACAAAAAAACGCGGAAGCTGAACTGTCAGCATCCGCGTTCTCAAAATCTACGCGAAAAATAGTTAGTACAAGTTGAAAGAAAATTCTACGGGTTTCACCACCGTAATCGGCACACCGTTTTTCAATGCCGGTTCGAATCGCATCTGCCTGGCGGCGGCGATCGCCTGTTCCGTCAAACCATGCGGCAATCCGCTGATCGGGCTGATCGAACCAATCTGTCCGTTCGCACGGAATTCCACTCTTAGCCGGACGACTCCGGTAATATTATTTTGTCGTCCGCCATCGGTGTAATCCGGTCGTCTTTTGAAAGTAATTTTTACGGTCGTAGTCGGTCCTACAATTTTTGGCTTCGGTGGTGGCGGTGCATCGTCTCCACCGGCACCGGTTCCACCTCCGGTTCCGGTACCAACTCCGCTACCCATTCCCGATCCGATACCGCTTCCGGCACCCGCGCCGCGTCCGGAACCCTGTCCCGTGCCGCGACCTGAACCTTGTCCGCCGCCACTTCCCATTCCATCGGAAGAGAATACTCGCACCGAGTTCGGATCTCCGTAGGCTTCGTCCGTCGCTTTATATGGTTTCGTTTTTCCTTGCGTGTAAGCTTGCTGTTTCAACTCCGAATCCATTTGCACAATGGTTTTGGTTGGATTTAACAGCGGCTTTTCTGTTTGTGGCGCGAGTCTCCCTTTGGAAGTCGGAGTAAGTTCTTCGCGTCCGCCGCCTCCGCCGCCTCCGCCGGAATCTTTCTGCTTCTTCTGCTCTTCTTCAATGGCAAACGGAACTTCATCAAGCGCTACATAAGCCATCAGGTCATCATTGTTAAATCCGGCAACAAACAAATTCTTGCCGAAGAGATCAAACAAGACGCCACTCGAAACCGTAGCCAAAACGAAAACCAGCGAGCCAACTAAAAGCAGATTCCGCGCCGCGCGTCCTTTCTCTTCCAAGACGGTCACGTGAAAACCTTCGTCGTCTGCAATCCGCGAAGCTGCCGGTTTCGCGTTGTTAGCGAAAACCGTTCGCACTGCCGGACGTCTTGCCGTTTCCCGTCGCGACTTGTTTCCGTTTTCGACTTCGTTCGCAGCTTTCGATGTAATACCTTCGGAAGTTGCCACTGAACTTGCAACCTTCGGAGCTTCACCGACCGCACCGGATGATTTCTTCTGGCTATTTTCCGCCATTTCTGCCCGGGAAGCCGGCGTAACTTCTGCTACCGATTTATCCAATGCGCTTTCCGGCTTCGCCGATTCTTTTGTGATCTCGGATTCCGGAATTTCCGACTTCACCGAAACCGGCTTGAGTTCAAAAGCCGAAAGTCTGAAACCACAGGTCGGACAGAAGGTAAACTTCTCCGCAAAACCTTCATCACATTTCGAACAGTGTTTCATTATCTTTCCCATGTTTCTCGCCTCTGATGCGTCAATGATAAGACGCCGAACCTTTCCCATAATTATATAACGAATTTCGTCTTTGTTAAGTTCTTTCGCACATTTCTTTGAACGAACCGAAAGCGCGAACTCAAAACATATTGATGCATATAGAGTTTGACGCGATGCCTGCAGGCATCTAACATTTATCCTTCAACATCTAGTAGATGAAGATTTTGCCTGCAAGTGATCTAAATTATGCTCTTCAAAAGACTTCTTAATGCCGCCTTTCTTATCGCCATAGTTTGCATGATTTCGTTTGCGCAAACTCCGCGCGAACCGAATCAACAGAAGCTTCTAAACGGGCTAAAAGTTCTCACCTGGACTGATCCGGGCGCTTCCAAAGTTCAGCTCAAAATTCGTATTCATAGCGGTTCCGCATTTGATCCGAAAGACAAAATGGGAGTGATGGCTTTGCTTGCCGATATTCTTTTCCCCAGCGAACAAAGCCGCGAATTCTTTCGCGATGATCTCGAAGGTAATCTCGAAATTCTCTCCACCTATGATTACATTCAAATAAACGCCAGCGGAAAATCCGAAGAGTTTCTCACCATAGTTGAGACCATTGCCAACGCAGTTTCTAATCCTTCGATCACTCAGGAAAATTTCTTAGCCGTCAGAAATCAACGGGCGAAGCTTCTCACCGAACTCAATTCGAATGCGGCTTACGTTGCCGACCGAATGGTCGCTCAAAGGCTTCTCGGTGATTTTCCATACGGTCGCGCACAGGAAGGCACACCCGAGAGTTTGAAGCGGATCGATCGCACTGATTTGATCACCGCGCGCGATCGTTTTCTCACCGCGGATAATGCCACGATCGCTGTAACCGGAAACGTGAAACCCGATGCTGCCTATCGGGCAGTAAGGAGGCTTTTCGGCGGCTGGAAAAGATCGGACAAACTCTCGCCTTCAACTTTTCGTTTGCCGGATTCACCGAATCCGGATTCTCTGACAATCGAAATGGAAAATGTTGACACCGCGCAAATTCGCGTAGCCATTCGCGGCTTTGCCCGAAATGAAAAGGATTTTGCCGCCTCGCAATTACTCGCGAGAATTCTCGAAGAGAAATATTTTCCGATGCTTTCACCCGAGTTTCGCACCGATGCAAAAATTTCCAACGACGTTCATTTTTTGCCCGGAGTATTTCGTTTGAGTCTCTCTACCAAGTCGGGAGATATCTCCCATTGCTCCGATGAAGTTCACAAGATTTCGAAAGTGCGTGGGTTGATCACCTCTGCGGATCTCGAGTCCGCCCGACGCAAATTGTTGACTGAAATGTCCGTCGCTCTCGGTGATCTGAATTCCGTTTCGGAATTTTGGCTTGACGTCGATACTTTCAAACTCGCGCCGATAAAAGATCAGCTCAAATCACTCAACAGTGTTACGCTCTCCGATATTTTGCGTATTCATGATCGGGTAATGAATATGGATGCACCGAGGGCATTTGTGTTGGTTGTGCCAAAACACGATGCCGCGTCTTCCACCGTGAATCAATAAAGCAAATGCCTGCGATCAGAACCGAGAAAGAACTCGAACACGCTCGCGCCGTCCGGGAAATGTTCTCCGGAATCGCGCGCCGTTATGATTTTCTAAATCATTTTCTTTCGGCGAATATTGATAAGCGCTGGCGAAAAACGCTCGCGCACAAACTCACCGATGTTCTCGCAAATCCTGACGCGCTTGTTTTAGACGTTGCCTGCGGAACCGGTGATCTTGCGATCGAACTGCAGAATAACTCCTGCGCGAAAATCATCGGCACGGATTTCTGTCGTCCGATGCTGGCGATTGCGCGTGAGAAAAACTCTTCAAACAACTTCGCAATTCCATATCTCGAAGCCGACGGTTTGAATCTTTCTTTCGCCGACGAAACTTTCGATGCCGTTACGATCGCTTTCGGATTACGAAACTTCTCAAACTGGCAGAATGGACTGATCGAACTTTGCCGCGTTTTGAAAACCGGCGGACGTCTCGGCATTCTGGAATTCTCAACTCCTTCACTTCCCGGTTTGAAGCAGGCTTTTAATTTCTATTTCGCAAACATCTTGCCGCGAATCGGCGGCGCGGTGAGCGGAAAGCGCAACGCCTACGAATATCTTCCCGATTCGGTCTCGAAATTTCCCAATCAAAAAAATCTCGTGATGATGATCGAGCAAGCCGGCTTCAAAAACGTCGAATTCCAAAATCTCACCGGCGGAATCGCCGCAATTCATACAGCCACGAAGATTTGACGTTTGTCACATTTCCCAACGCAGATTAAACTTCACCTAAGTTTTTCTGCACCGATGAAATTCAAACTGCTTAACATCGCAAGACAAGCCGGACTTCTGCTGGTCGTCGTCTGGACGGTGGTCTCACTCGTTACATTTTTGATCGAAATGGTTCCGGGCGATCCGGCGACCGCAATTCTCGGCGAGAATGCCACCACCGAACAGATTGAAAATTTCAAAGCGCATCATGGTTTAGACAAGCCCGCTTTCTTCTTTTCATACAATTCGGCAAAAGGATTCGCGTGGCACGGCGCCGATAATCGCTACGCCGATTATTTCGCCGGCTTACTCCAAGGCGATTTGGGTCGCTCATTTCGCACCGATCGTCCGGTTCTGGAAATGATTTTCGAGCGTTATCCTTCGACGATAAAACTCGCGCTCGCCGCAATGCTCATCGCCATTTCGATCGCGATTCCTTTGGGAGTTCTCGCCGGCACCCGAAAAGGTTCTTTGATCGACAATGTTTCTTCGGTTGTCGCGCTGCTCGGAATTTCGTTGCCGGGTTTTGTGATCGGTCCGTTTCTCGTCTATATCTTCGCGGTGAAACTCCGTTGGTTTGTTCCCACCGGAAGCGCAAATCCCGAAGACATAATTTTGCCCGCGATCACTCTCGGCGCAGCGCTTTCGGCAATTCTGACGCGAATGGTTCGATCGAGTGTGATCGAAGAACTCGGCGAAGATTACGTGCGCACGGCTCGCGCGAAAGGTTTGAGCGAACGAGTTGTAGTTTACAAACACGTTTTGAAAAACGGTCTT
>DAITAB010000190.1:0-4848 GCA_036824525.1 Pyrinomonadaceae bacterium | reverse complement strand
TTTCCCAACTTCCGAAGCGTAATCATTGATTCGATCGGTAATCGGAAGCACGGCTATCTGAACCGGTGATAGCCAGAAAGGAAACGCTCCCGCGAAGTGTTCGATCAAGACGCCAAAAAATCTCTCCATCGAACCGAAGAGCGCGCGATGAATCATCACCGGACGCTGTCGTTCATTTTTTTCATTAATAAACTCCAGCTCGAACCTTTCGGGAAGGTTGAAGTCGAGCTGAATAGTTCCAAGTTGCCAGATTCTTCCTATCGCGTCCTCAACTTTGATATCAATTTTTGGACCATAGAAAGCTGCTTCGCCTTCGATTCGCTCATATGAAATTCCGCGTTCTTTCAATGCGCTTGCAAGCGATGATTCGGCATTCGACCAATCTTCGTCAGCGCCAAGATAGTGCTTGTTGTCAGCATCGCCTCGCACGGATAGCTCGAACTTCACTTTGTCGAAACCGTAGGTGTCAAAAACTTTGATTGCGAAATCGAGACAGTCCGCAACTTCCACGTCGACCTGATCGGGACGAACAAAAAGATGCGCATCGTCGACCGTGAATCCGCGTACGCGCATGAGTCCGTGAAGAGTTCCGGAAAGTTCCGCCCGATAAACGGTTCCCATTTCGGAATATCTTTGCGGAAGATCGCGATAACTTCTTTGCGACGATTTATAAATGCCGATGTGAAACGGACAGTTCATCGGCTTGAGACGAAATTCCGTGTCTTCGATCATCGTAGGTGCAAACATCGAGTCGGCGTAATTTTCTTCGTGTCCGCTGATGCGCCATAAATCGCGTTTCGCGATGTGCGGCGTAAACACAAAACTGTATCCGCGCTTCTGCAATTCCTCGCGCAAAAGATTCTCCATCTCCATGCGCATAATTCCGCCTTTTGGATGCCAGAGAATCAAACCTTGTCCGAAGTCATCGGAAATGGAAAACAAATCCAGCTCGCGTCCGATTCGGCGATGATCGCGTTTCTCAGCTTCTTCGCGTTGTTTAAGCCAGGCATCAAGTTCTTCCTGCGAGGCAAATGCGGTTCCGTATATCCTCTGCATCTGTTCTCGTTCGGAATCGCCTTTCCAATAAGCGCCGCTCATCGCCAGTAATTTGAAAGCTTTCAATTTCCCCGTATGCGGAACATGCGGACCGAGACAAAAATCTATAAACGGCGAACCATCTATATAGTAAACGCTCGCATTGACTTCGACTTTTTCATTTATCAACTCGCACTTGAGCGGTTCATCGCGCTCTTTGAAAAGCTCAAGAATTTCCGTTTTCGAAATTTCATCGCGGCGGTAGACCAAATTTCGCTTTGCAAGTTCGCGCATCTTCTTCTCAATCACAGGCAAGTCCGCATCGGTCAACATTCGCGGGGCGATAACGTCGTAATAAAAACCGTAGCGCGGATCTTCTAGCAATGCCGGACCGATTCCGAGTTTCGTACCCGGAAAAAGATCGAGCACCGCTGCTGCCAAAAGGTGCGCAGTCGAATGTCTAAGTACTTCCAGCCCATCGCGCGATTCGGAAAGGATTGGCTCAATACTCAGAACTTCATCGGTCGGTTGGATCTGTTTGTTAAGATCAACTTCCGCACCGTTGATTTTTGCGGCGATCGCTTTTTTGGAAAGGTCGCGGTCGAATGCCTTGAGCGCATCCGCAACCGAAACCGATTCCGAAAAATCTTTCGTTTTCTCGCCGAATCTTATCTGCATAAAACTTACTCGCGATTGGTTAAGACCGTTCGATGAACAACAGAATCCGAAAAGGATTCTTCGTCCTTTTCAAATCAATCACCAATTTTCATTTACAACTAACCGCTAACTAGATCTGATCTGATTGGAGCGACTTTGCCTCGCGCGTTCAAAAAGAAGGGAACGCGAATTCGTGTTCTTAAAAACACGATGTAAACAAAAATGTTTCGGCAAAGTTCTTCATCGGCATCCAAACAAAACATTGAAAAATGGTAGTCTCTAGCAGACTCGAACTGCTGACCCCTACCTTGTCAAGGTAGTGCTCTACCAACTGAGCTAAGAGACTGCAAATCGCCTGCAAAAGCGAACTCCTAAGTTAACCAAGAGACCGCAAAGCGTCAAGGAAGCCTCAAACGCCGCAACAAAACGCATGCATCGAAACCGCTACGAGTTTCGAAGTCCGGTTATCGATATCAAATTCCGGATTTACTTCCGAAAACTCAATCAGCTTAGTATTTGAGAGGCTTGCAGCGAACTTGACCAACGTCAGGAATTCGCCTGCACGCAGTCCGATCGGGCTTGAAGCCGAAGTTCCCGGCGCATCCGAAGATCGAACCGCATCCAGATCAAATCCGAAAAAAGTATACAGATCGAGACTTTGCTTGATGAATTTGGCGCGCATCATTTCCCGCACTCTCTCATCGGGAGTTGCTCGCGAACGCACCTGATCGAGACTGATCAGGTTTACTCCGAGTCTTTGCAGGTAATCGTAATAAACCGGCGAAGCGAAATGATCTTGATAAGCGACCTCATAAAAGTGATCGGGTTTCAACAAGCCTTCATCCAGCAGTTGACGATACGGCGTGCCGCTGTTTCGCGTCTGATCGGCGCGCACGTCGAAATGCGCGTCAACATTTACCGCGACCCAATTTTGTTTGCCGAAAACTCTCGACATCGCGCAGCCATCCGGATACGAAACATCATTTCCGCCGCCCAAGGAAATCACTTTCTTTCCATCTTCCAGCAATTGCGCGACGATTTCCTGATGAGCATCGTGAGTTTCTTCGAGCGTCGAGAGAATTCGCGTGTTGCCGGCATCGTAAATTCTCTTTGTAATTCTGAAGTTCGTGAGTTTGTAAAACTGTTTACGAATTTCATCGGGCGCAAAAGCCGCGCCAACGCGACCCTTGTTTCGCGCAACGCCTTCATCCTGCGGACATCCAATGATTACAACTTCCGACTCACCATATGAAGTATTTGAAACGATCTCACCGAGTCGCGGATCATTGGGATCATCGCGACGAAAAAAAAGTTCGGCGTTGGGTTTATCGGCTAGTTCGTTGAAATTTTTCAGATTATTCTCCCGGTTTTTTCTTCGCGATTTTTTTGTGAATCGGATCGAGCGCCATCAGCGCCGCTGAGCCATACCAAGGATGAAGCTCCATCACGAAAACTCCCGCAGCCACCGCCGGATCGGTTTCCGTCAAAGCTTTCGCTTCCCCGACAGTTTTCGCATCGAACACATAAATTCCTGCAAGATCAGTATCGTCGAGAAATGGTCCGGCGAGTATGAGTTTTTTTGCTTCAGCGAGCTTTCCGATGTTTTCCAGATGTTTGTTAATGAGCGCGCTGCGTTCGCTCTTTTCTAACTTTGCCGGTCCGCGTTTAAGAAAAACCATCACGTACTGCTTCATTCCGAGATCATCAGCACCGAGCTTTTTCGCGAGTTTTGCGTCGTATTTCGTTTTCTTTGCGGAACTACTTGTTTGACCAAATGCCTCGTTTGAAATTACGAAAACACAAATGAGTGTAGCGATCGTAAAAATGAATTTTTTCATGGTCCTGAATTAGGTTATTCCTTCTGCCAGAAGTTTAGAGACTGCGCTTTGTTTTACGTTAAGGATTTTGCGGCTATGATACTGAAAAATCAACGCACGGGAATCTATGACACGAAAAGTAAAAGCGCCGACCGGCACAAAGCTTACCTGCAAAAACTGGCTCATCGAAGCCGCCTATCGAATGATTCAGAATAATCTCGACTCAGAGGTCGCATTTGATCCGGATAATTTGATTGTCTATGGCGGCAGAGGAAAAGCCGCGCGAAATTGGCAATGCTTCGACGCAATTCTCGAATCGCTTCGCAATCTCGAAGAAGACGAAACGCTTTTGATTCAATCGGGAAAGCCGGTCGGAGTGTTCAAAACTCACACAGACGCGCCGCGCGTTCTGCTCGCGAACTCCAACATCGTTCCGCATTGGGCGACGCAGGAACAATTCGACAAATACGAACGCGAAGGTCTGATGATGTATGGACAAATGACCGCTGGAAGCTGGATTTACATAGGCACACAGGGAATTTTGCAGGGAACTTACGAAACCTTCGGTTCACTCGCACGGCAAAACGGCTGGGGAACGCTCGCAGGCAAGTTCGTATTGACCGCGGGTTTGGGTGAAATGGGCGGCGCACAGGCGCAGGCAATTACCTTTAACGGAGGCGTCGGATTACTCGTCGAAGTTGACCCTTGGCGCATCAAGCGCAGGCTTGAACTCAAACAAATAGATGAAGTCGCAAACGATCTCGAAGATGCTTTAAGTCGAATCAAGCAAGCTATTGGAAATAAAGAGGCTAAGTCTATCGCACTTTTTGGAAATGCGGCTGAGGTTTTGCCTCAGCTTTTGGCAAAAGGCGTCGTGCCCGATGTCGTCACCGACCAGACTTCCGCGCACGATGTTTTGTATGGATACATCCCAATCGGACTCTCCGTTGAGCAAGCCGCGGAGCTTCGAAAATCGAATAAAGCCGACTACACAAAACGCGCGATGGATTCGATGGCGAAGCACGTAGAGGCAATGCTCGAATTTCAAAAGCGCGGCTCGGTCGTCTTCGACTACGGCAACAATCTTCGCCAACGCGCTTTCGATAATGGAGTCGCGGATGCTTTTGCGTATCCGGGTTTTGTGCCGGCGTATATTCGTCCGCTTTTTTGCGAAGGCAAAGGTCCTTTTCGTTGGGTCGCGCTTTCGGGCGAGCGCGAAGATATATACAAAACCGATGAAGCGATTATGAATCTCTTTCCCGAAAATGATCATCTCGCGCGCTGGCTCACGATGGCGCAGGAGAAAGGTGCATTTCAGGGATTGCTCGCGAGAATTTGC
>DAITAB010000189.1:0-4870 GCA_036824525.1 Pyrinomonadaceae bacterium | reverse complement strand
AAGATGATTGAAACCAGAGACCAAACTGGTGTGAAAATACAAGAAGCATTTATGGTGAGAACTCATCCGAAATGGATAGTTGTAAGGGATTTAGTTAAATCGGGAAAGATCGGAAGCGTAAAAGCGATTACGATGTTTTTCAGTTACTTCAATCTCGATAGATCAAATATTCGTAACAAACTTGAAATGGGCGGCGGAGCATTGATGGATATCGGTTGTTATTGCGTGAATCTTTCGCGATTTCTATTTGCAGAAGAACCTCGAAGAGTTTCCGGTTTGATTGAAAGAGACTCAGAAACAGGAATCGACAAACTAACTTCGGCGATGCTGGATTTTCCGAGCGGACATGCTTCATTCACATGCTCTACGCAGCTTGTGCCCTATCAGCGGATGCAAATTCTCGGAACGAAAGGACGCATCGAAGTTGAGGTTCCGGTTAACTTTCCATCCGATAGTCCAACGAGAATTTTCGTTGACGATGGTGCAGATTATTTCGGAAATAATATTGAAATAATTGAAATCAAACCTGCGAATAAATTCTTGATTCAGGCGGAGCTGTTTTCAAAAGCCATCCGCTCGAATTCTGAGCAGGCAATTCCCCTTGAAGACTCTTTCAGAAATATAGCGGTGATTGAATCTATTTTCCGATCTGCGAAGACCAACAACTGGGAAATTCCTGAAAGTCTGTGATCGTAAATTCAACTTATAAAAAACTCAGTTTCAACCGCACGCTTGCTAATTTCACGTGAAAAGAACCGCTAGTATTTTCTGTGTGGCGCCGGAAGCGGAGAAATACGGACGTAAGATTTACCTTTGTATAGCCGAACCGCCTTGGCCTCCGAAACCATCATCAATGGTCTCGGGCGTTTCATTTCAGTATCGATTTTGGTGGCGGTCGAAAGGATCTGTTTACTGCTCAGGTCGAAAATATTTATCTTGCCGTTCTGCGAAAACCCGAATCCGTAAGCTCCAGTTGCAAGTTTCTTGTTGCCGATCATCACCGGAGAGTCGGTAATAAAAAATCCTTCATATTTTCCGCTTATCTCGGTCGAATAACCCGAAGTATCAACCATTCCCGCAATGATAAAACGATTTTCACCGATCTTCGCTGCCGCAGAATTCCTCATCTGTGTTTCGGCACTTTGTCCGGCGAAATAAAAACTCTTTGGGACAACAAGATTTAGATCGTTGCCGGTCAATACAACCAGAGACGAGCTGTTTTGCGCACTCGCGGACGAGACAAAAACCAACGTCAGAATCAGGCAAACAATTCCAAAGTTCAGATTTCGTTTAATAGTCTTCATAATTTTCTCCATAAAATAACTCTTCGGACAATACTACATTAAATGGCGCCTTTGGCAGAGGGCTCAATCATCCGAGCACTCCGAAATAAAGGGTGATGCGCCATCGCCATTTCAATAAGATTTTCACGATAACTAAGGTGGATCGGACAGCCTACGTTGAACAGTACAAACTAATAAAATAGAATACGGCAATCCGATCAATCGTTTCATCAAGGACAACTAAACCAATGAAAAGAACTGCGGCGTTTCTCCTAATAGCAATTTCCCTTCAAGTCTCTTTACTGCAACCACTGAAAAGTTTTGCGCAAAGCACTCAAGGTTCAGCTACGACTGAATTTATGGATAGCGATGCGTTATTTCGTAAAGCGATTCAAAGACCCAAATTGAACGACCATTCGGCCCAAATCGAATCGTTATTAAGAAAAATGACCGTTGAAGAAAAAGTCGGTCAAATGACACAGCTAGAGATCGGGCAAATAACCTCGGACGGCAATTCCGGGATTCAGATCGACAAAGCGAAACTCGAAAAAGCAATTGTGCAATACAAAGTCGGTTCGATTTTGAATGTTCCGGGACATGCTTTGTCGGTGGATAAATGGTGGGAAATAATCGGTGCGATTCAAGCGGCTTCAATGAAGACGCGTTTGAAAATCCCAAATATCTATGGAATCGATTCCATCCACGGCGCAAATTTTGTATCCGGTGCGACGCTGTTTCCACAGCAGATTGGAATGGCAGCAACCTGGAATCCGCTCTTAATGGAAAGATCGCAAGAGATTACGGCGATGGAAACCCGCGCGGCAGGAATTCCCTGGAGTTTTTCGCCTGTGCTCGACGTTGGTCGTCAACCTTTATGGCCGCGCTTCTGGGAAACCTTTGGCGAAGATCCATATCTTGCAAAAGTGATGGGAACATCGTTTGTAAGAGGATTGGAAGGTGCTGATGTAAGTTCAGATAAACGGGTCGCCTCGAGTCTCAAACATTATGTCGGATACAGTTTTCCGCTTAATGGGCGCGACCGGACTTCGGCATTGATTCCTGAATATTATTTGCGCGAATATTTTCTTCCGCCCTTTGAAGCGGCGGTAAAAGCCGGCGCGCGAACCGTTATGGTCAACTCGGCTGAAATCAATGGCGTGCCAGGACACATCAACAAATATCTTTTGACGGACGTTTTGAAAAATGAACTCGGTTTCGACGGTTTTATCGTTTCCGATTGGGAAGACATCATCAAGCTTGTGACGCAGTGGAAGGTTGCGAAAGATGAAAAAGAAGCGACGATGATGGCAATCAATGCCGGAATTGATATGAGCATGGTGCCCTATAAATATAGCTTTTCCGACAATTTGATTGAGCTTGTTAAGGAAAAGAAAGTTCCTATGTCGCGTATCGATGACGCGGTTCGGCGCATTTTGCGCGTCAAATATCAACTCGGACTTTTTGAAAATCCGATGCCGAATCCTGCCGTCAAAAACAATTTCGGTAAAACGGAGTATGTGCAAGCAAGTCTGGATGCGGCGCGCGAATCTTTGGTTTTACTCAAGAACGAAAAGAATCTTCTGCCGCTGGCAAAAGACAAGAAAGTCCTCGTAACCGGTCCGACGGCTGATTCTCTTATCTCACTAAACAATGGTTGGACCGGCGTTTGGCAAGGCTCCGATCTATCGCTCTATCCAAAAGACAAGTTGACCGTTCAACAGGCGATTAAAGCAAAACTCGGCGACCAAAACTTCCAATTTGTGCAGGGAACAGCGCTTACATTGCCGCCGAATACCGTGTCGGTCGCAACTACGCCGACGATGTTCGATAAAGAGGTTGATATCGAAAGAGCCGTTGCGGAAGCGGGAAAATCCGACGTTGTTGTTTTGTGTCTTGGCGAAGGATCATACACAGAAACTCCGGGTAATATCACCGATCTCACCTTGCCAAAAATCCAACTTGATTTTGCCGAACAAATTATCGCGACCGGAAAACCTGTCGTATTAGTGCTGGTCGAAGGTCGCCCGCGGCTGATCAGCCGGATTGAAGATAAAGTTTCGGGAATTTTGCTTGCGCTTAATCCGAGCAATGAAGGTGGAAGGGCGATCGCAGATGTACTTTTCGGTGATTACAATCCAAACGGAAAATTACCGTTCACATATCCGCGGGCGACGAATAATTATATGACCTACGATCATAAATTATTTGAAACCGAAGACACGAATTTCGGTAATGCCGCAAGCCGCCCGCAATTTGAATTCGGCACCGGTTTGAGCTACACGACTTTTGCATACAGAAATCTCAACTTGTCATCGCGTTCGATTCCGATGAACGGCGAATTGACTGTGAGTGTGGAAGTGACCAATACCGGAAGCCGCGCCGGAAAAGAGACTGCCATTCTTTATGTGCGCGATGAAGTTGCTTCGCTCGCGCCCGCGGGAAAACGCGTCAAACGTTTTGCAAAAATTTCGCTCGAACCACAGCAAACCAAAGCCTTGACGTTTAAATTAAACCGGAATGATTTTTCATTTATCGGAATGAACAACAAACCTGTCGTCGAGCCGGGTGATTTTACGGTGATGATCGGCGGTTTGAGTGAAAAGTTCGTACTCAAGTAATTAGTAAAAAAACGCACCGGGTGTTTTGCGCGCCGTGTTGTGTCAAAAAGTAAAGTGAGGTGTGAGTTGCGTGTTCAGAACTACGTTTCTCTTTTTGCTGCTTTGTTTTCTTTGCGTCGAGCATAGTTCCGCACAATCGATCGCGGAGCAACGCGCCGGTCGGATGGGCTTGGGAATGAATCTTTCCTATCTCGATAATTGGTGGAACGGCACGAAGGATAAACATTTTTCAGATTTTGCAAAACCGGAAGAAGCAGCAAAACGCGAAAAGATGTTTGCCGATATTGCCAAGTCCGGATTCAAGACCGTCCGCATTCCGATTTGTTTCAGTGCATGGATGGAATTAAAACAGCCTTACAATTGGGATAATCCCAAAGCGTTGGGAATGGCAGATTCATTCGTAAAATGGGGACTCGCGAACAATTTAAATGTGATCATTGACCTTCATCACAGCGAATTCGATGGGTCAATTCCCGAAGCCGGCAGTGCGGAGAGAATTGTCAACCTTTGGATTCGAATCGCTGAGCGCTATAAAAACACCGATCCTGAAAAAGTCTTCTTCGAACTTAGAAATGAACCTCACGATATAACGGCGGAAGGCTGGCGCTGGCAAGCCGAGCAAATTATTAAATACGTCCGCGAAATTGCGCCGAAACATACTTTAATCGTCGGATTTCACGATTGGAACGGGCGGAAAGCGATGCTCGATTCAAAACCTTTCGACGACAAAAATATTATCTATACATTTCATTATTACGATCCGTTTCTTTTCACGCATCAGGGCGCGACTTGGGCCGGCGTAGGCGGCATCGAGGAAATCAAGTTCTTATCCTTTCCGGCGACAGATCAGAAAATTAAGACGCCTGATAAAGCCAGGGGTCAATGGACCGAAAGTTTAATCAGGTCATACCGCGAAGATTCAAAAGCGGAAAAAATGTTCAAGGATTTGAAGGCGGCGAAAGATTGGTC
>DAITAB010000188.1:2351-4879 GCA_036824525.1 Pyrinomonadaceae bacterium | reverse complement strand
GCCTGTTGAAAACTAAAGGCGTTTTGCTCACAAAAAACATCGGCAAACATAGGTCGTGCGAAACCTGAGCTATCGTCGTTAAATCGTGATGTTTTATACCACTTCAGCGCGAGAGGAAACATTTCCTCAATAATCACTTGAACATATTTTTCCTCAGCCCCTAAAAGCTCCTGTGGAAAAGTGTGGGCGGGCAGAAATGTCGGAACAAAATCTAATGCGGAAAGCCGATCAAGTTCCGAGATTGCGTCGAGCATTTTTAGCTCCGAATCGGCACTTAATCCATAACCGGTTTTAACTTCCAAAGTCGTCGTTCCGCTTTCGAGCATCTTCTGACTTCGCTTCAAGGAAAGCCTTACCAAGTCGTTTAGAGAACTAAGGCGCGTGTGTTTCACCGTACTCAAGATTCCACCGCCTGAAGCGAGAATTTTTAGATAGTCTTTTCCTTTTATCTTGAGTTCGAATTCATCTAGTCGCTCACCTGCGAAGACAATGTGTGTGTGTGGATCGACAAAACCCGGGGCAACTATTTTTCCACGCGCATCAATTACATTTTGACTCTCAAACTCACGGAGAATCGTTTCAGTTTTGCCGACCGCGATAATCTTCGAACCTCCGATCGCGATAGCCCCATTCGGAATTAATCCGACATCGCTCATCGAAGCGCGGCGTTTTGATTTACCGGCTGAGGCACACGAAATCAGTTGCGAGGAATTCTTGATTATAACGTCCGCACGCATCTGTTTTTCAGTCACGACCGATTCCAAGCGCATCGGCGACCCGGTTTATGTAATTGAACCAGGAGGCAATTAATGTGATTTGCAAAATCGCCGTGTCGTCAAATCCAACGGCGCGAAGTCTTTCGTGATAACCAGGATGGATCTTCACCGCGTCTTTAGTGAGTTGCACAACGTATTCGCACATTACTTTTTCTGCCTCCGTAATAGGCGCGGTTCTATAGTCCGCTCTCAACGCGGCGACGAAGTCATCATCCAGTGTAACGCGACGCAGAAACTCTGCGTGAGATTCCACTCAGTAATGACAATCATTCGTAAGCGAAACCATGGTCGCGATCATTTCATGTTGCCTTCTTTTGAGCGGGAGTTCGGGCGACATCAGTGTGCTAAATTCCGCAAAGGCATGAAACATAGCGCTCGGAATTAGCGTGTGTGAAGAAATGATCGATTCATCCGAGCCGCTCGCCTTGGGCGCCGGAGTTGCGTACTCGCTGGGATACGAGGCGCGAAGCTCAACCATCAACTTTTGAAGATTTTCGTCCGCTTCCTCAAAGGGAATTGTTTTGATCCAAGCCATAATAAAATCAACCCTTATCTATTCTTAAATGCGGAAAATTCACTTACGCCGCTTGAAAACAAGATGGTAAACGGGCAAACCCGCCAGCACAACTGCCACTCCCAAAAATGTTTGCAATGGATTTCGCATGGCGATGAAAAACAAAACAATCGAAGTAATCAACAGAAAGAAAATCGGTGTGAAAGGAAATAGAAGAGTTTTGTATCCGGAGAATTCACGCGTATGAATTTTGAAGAGTCCGGCGACCGTCAAAGCGATAAAGAAAACGACTACAAAGAAAAAATACGAGATTATTTGTTCAAACGATCCTGACAAAATTAACAAACACGCGAGAAGCACTTGAACGATAATTGCGCGATGTGGAGTTCCAAGTTTTGAATGAAGTTCGCCAAACGATTTGAAAAATAATCCGTCCTGAGCCATCGCGTAATAGACCCGCGGCGAAGCCATAAGATAGGCGACCAGAGTTCCCAAAACAGAAACCACCACGATTGCAGAAAAGATCGTGCCGCCGATTTTCCCAAACAAAACTTCGCCCGCTTGAGCAGCAAACGTTTCGTCGCTGGTCACCTGAGAAACCGGCACCAGATAAAAAAAGACGGCGCTTGTGAGAATATAAATTACCGTGATCGAAATAACTCCAATCGCGAGCGCTTTCGGTAAATTTATTTCGGCGTTTTCAATTTCGCCCGCAATTCGCGTCACTTCCCACCAACCCGCAAACGCGAAAAACGCGCCCACGATTCCGCCTGCAAGCGCGCTGAAGGGATCGGACGGCATTGAAAAAAACGGTGTGAAGTTATTCCAACTTCCAAAGCCGCCAATGAACCCGTAGAGAATTATAAAAAGAAGTGTGCCGATTTTTAGGATCGTGAGAACTTTCAAAAATCCGTCACCGATTTTCGCACCGAGAATATTAACTAAACCAACAGCGCTTATGGCAATAATCGAAAGCGTTGTTTTTCCAGAAGGAGAAAGTTCGACCAAATATCCCGCGTAACTCGAAAGTCCCACGGCGAAAGTTGCGGTCAAACCCGGATCGAGTACAAGCAAATCCATCCAGCCATACAAAAACGCCAACGGTTTTCCGTAAGCTTCTCGAAGATAAACAAAACTGCCGCCTGCCTGCGGAAAGCGCGCCGCGAGTTCGCCGTAACAAAGTGCGCCGCTTAGCGTCATCGCTCCGATTACAATCCAAATAAGAAACAACCAGAAAG
>DAITAB010000188.1:0-2251 GCA_036824525.1 Pyrinomonadaceae bacterium | reverse complement strand
GCGCCGCTTAGCGTCATCGCTCCGATTACAATCCAAATAAGAAACAACCAGAAAGGCGACCCGACCGATTTCGCCATTCCCGCCGGAGTCAGAAAAATTCCGACGGCGATGACTTGTCCGATAATCAAAGCCACCGCCGTCCATAATCCGAATTGACGCTTGAGTTGCATAGGTGAAATAACCGCAACGACGCAAAACCGACGCGAATTTGAACTCAAATTCGACGAATTAACAGCGCACTCTCCAAATCACGCGGCAATTCCATTCTAAGACTCTCAGCGCACCTGCGGTGAAAACCTAAAACGAAAATCTTCCCGCAAGTTGAAACGCACGCGGTCCGCCGGAACCAAAAACTCCGCCGGCAGTGGTGAGCGGTTGACCGAAGCTTGAAGAACCGAGCACATTTCCGAAACCGGAATAATTTGTATTCGAAACTCCGAGAATATTCGTGGTGTTAAAGAGATTGAAAACCTCAACTATCGGTTCGAATCGAAAACGTTCCTTGAACGTAAAGATCTTCGAGCCGCGCAGATCAAAGGAACTGAAATTATCTCCAAAGCGCGCATTCGCCGGAGCCAAAGGAAGCAATGAGCCATTTACTCCGCCACGGGAATTTACTTGTGTGATAAACGCATTCAGTTCACCCGCATTTTTGAAAAGTCTTCCGCCGGCATTTCTTTGCAGCAAAGGAACTCGCGTAGAAGCATCCGGCAAGAGAATGTCCATCGGAACTGCCGAAGCAAGCGTTATTATCGGCGAGAGACGAATTGCAAAAGGCATTTCAACTGTTCCGGCAAAGGTAAATCTGTGTCGCTGGTCATTGGGTGTCGGACCAAATTCGCGTTGAAGATTGTTTGAATCAATTGGTCCCGCGGAAAAAGGAATCTGATCGTCGTTGGCATAGTTGAAAGCTTTTGAGAGCGTATAAGCCGCTCGAAAACCAAAACGTTGGGTGAAACGTCTTTCCAAACTTAGTAATAACCCATCGTAGAAGAACTTCACGCTCGATTCGAGATTGACCACTCGATCCGGTCCACCGACTACCGGATTGTTTACAACTCCAATATTGCGACCGATGATGAAATGAGTTCCGAAATTGTGTAGATAGTCGGCGCGCAAAACCAGATTGCGCATCAATTCATATTGCGCACCGAAATTCGTCTGCTGCACGGAAGGATTCTGTAAATCATTGTCGATAATATTAATTCCCGATGCGCCTGCTCCCGGCAAAATGAATCCCGTAAAGGGATTCGCGGTGGTTGGCGCGCCCGGAACAAATCTTCCCGTGACCGGATCAATAAAGATCGGCTGCCCATTCGGTGCGGTCAGCGCATTTCCCGCGCGCACGGCAACCGGCAAGGCGCGACCATCAAGTCCGCGTTCGAGGGTGATAAGTTCCAAAACTACACGATCGTAATAAATTCCGTAGCCGCCATGGAAACTCAATTTGTCGTCGAGTAAGGCGAGATTGAAGCCGACGCGCGGCGCGAAATTATTCAAGTCGCGTTTTCGCTTGCCGCTATAGAAAGACGAAACCAGCGGATTCGTTTGCGCGACGCCGCTGTTGTTTTTTACGTTGGTATCTAATTCATAACGGAGACCAAGATTCAGCGTGAGATTTTTTGTCGCGCGAAAATCATCCTGTGCAAAAAATGCAAAGTGATTGTTGTTTACACCCGGAAGCACCAACGGACGATCGGGAAACTGGCTGCGAAGCGTCACCGCAAAAAGAAGATCGCCGTCGTTGATTTGTCCGTCGCCATTACGATCAAAGTTCGCGAAGTCCTGAACGAATTCGATTCTTCCCTGCTGAAACACACCGAGATTCAAGCTCGAATGCACTCGTTGCGCTTCGCCGCCGAATTTCAAAGTGTGATTTCCCGAAAGAAAAGTTAAATTGTCGCTGAACTGAAGTCGGTCTTGTTTCGTAGCCTGCGGCACGCGAAACGATGCGCCATCGAGCAGGCTCGGAAATGTAAGTTGAATCGCATTCGTAACGGGATTGGTGTTGTTTTTAAAACGATTCAAGCTGAAGGTAAAGTCATTCACCAAACGGCTCGAAATTACATAAGAATGATTCGCCATGAAAGAATGAAATTGATTCTTGAGTTGCTGGCGATACGATGCAGAACCGAGCGCCCGATCGAGTTTGCTTCCATCGGTCGCCTTGATGTCTTCAAAAGAATAACGAAAACCTAATCGCGATTTATCGTTGGGTTTGCAGTGCTGGCGATCGTCGGCTTGATCGCCG
>DAITAB010000187.1:0-4880 GCA_036824525.1 Pyrinomonadaceae bacterium | reverse complement strand
ATCGTCCGCGCATTGATCGCGCGCGCCGGTCGCGAAAAACAAATAGTGTTGATGCCCTTTGCGCAGACGGAAAAACTTCTCGTCGTTGATGAAAGATGCGTCGGTGTTCGTTTTCTCGATCCGATTTTGCGTGCGCCGCGCGACATAATCGCGAAAGCGGTAGTGCTCGCAACCGGCGGCGCGGGTCAACTCTATCTGCACACGACAAATCCCGCAGTCGCCACGGGCGACGGAATGGCGATGGCATATTTCGCCGGCGCGGAAATGGCGGATATGGAATTCGTGCAGTTTCATCCAACCGCTTTGAGTTTGGAAAACGCGCCGCGATTTCTTTTGAGCGAAGCGATGCGCGGCGAAGGCGGCATTTTGCGCAACGCGCAAGGCGAAAGATTTATGTCGCGCTACGACGAACGTCTCGAGCTCGCGCCGCGCGACATAGTGTCGCGTTCAATCGTGGCTGAAATGCGTCGCACCGGAACGCGAAATGTTTTTCTCGATATGACTGCGCTCGACGAAGAGTTTCTCAGGCATCGTTTTCCGAAAATATACGAAACATGTCGCGCCTATGGATTGAATATCGCGAAAGATCAGCTTCCCGTCTCGCCCGCTTCGCATTATTCGATGGGCGGAATTCGGACCGACTTGCATGGGCGATCAACGGTCAAAGGTTTGTATGCGGCGGGCGAAGTCACATGCACGGGAGTTCACGGCGCGAATCGTCTCGCTTCGAATTCCCTGCTTGAAGGTTTGGTTTTCGGCGCGCGCGCGGGAGAAGCGGCAGTAGCGGACAGTGCAAAATTGAACATTGAAAATTCAAAATTGGAAAATCTGCAATTTGATTCTTTGAATCCCGAACAAGGAATTGCGACCGCGGTGCGAAAGCGCGTGAAGCGTCTGATGTGGGAACGCGTAGGAATCTTGCGCGACAGAGATTCGCTCGTGCGTGCAATCTCCGAGCTAGAACAAATCTCGCAAGCAAATCTCAGTACGCCTTCGCGAAATTTCGTGACAGTTGCATTGCTCGTCGCACGCGCCGCACTCTGGCGTGAGGAATCGCGCGGCGGACATTTCCGCACAGACTTTCCGGATAAAGACGAAAAGAAATTCCGCGTGCATTCCATTCAGAAACGCGACGCGGAAATTTCTTCGAGCACTACGATTAACTTTTGATTACTGCGGCAATATTTCGTCAAGCGTATCCAAAAGTTCCCTTCCGCGTAGGTCAAGCTCATCGCGCTCTTGCCTGCTCATAGAGAGTATTTTTCCTTCGGGAGAGATAAGCATTGTCGTAGGAAACGAGGATATACGAAGCTGGGTCTTCAATAAGTCGAAAATGCTTTCGAATTTTGCCTGCGTCCAGGTCATTCCGATCTTTTTCATCGCATCTTTTATCTGTTCAGGTGCAAAATTTTCGTCGGTATTAAGTCCGATTATTTCTAGGTTACGCGACTGGTATCGCCGGAATGATTCACGAAGATAAGGAAGCTCTTCGAGACAAGCCGGACACCACAATCCCCATATATCGAGGAGCACAAACTTACCGCGGAAGTCTGAAAGCTTTCTTTTTTTACCATCGAAATCTTCAAACTTAAAATCAAGAATTTCTTTTCCAACAGCTAATTCGAATCTTTTGTAATCGGTGGATTTATGTTCGCGTATTGTTATCTGATTCTTCGCAAGATCGGCTTTCTTTGTGGAGAGGTAGTTTTGACCAACCCGAAAAATAACTGGCTCGCCGCCTGACTTTCCCGCCTCCGGAGAAAGGCTGTCCATATCGACTTCGCCGTTCCCGTCAGTATCGAAACCCAGCCATCCTTGGCTTGTTTCGAGCTTATTGTCGGCGACATTGTATTCATACTGAACTAAGACCTTTTTTCCGTTTATATCGACAATTCCCTGGGCGAAAACGCCGCCTGTTTGTGTAATCAGGCGATCAGCCTTGGTCATCTTTTCTGTCGTCACTGATTTGAAATAACGAATAAAAAGAGGAAACGCGTTAAATTTTTTGTCGCGCATCGGGATAGAAACCGTGACATTCCATAGATAAGGACTTCCGTTCTCTTTTCGCATTTGGAATTTTTCTTCGTCGCTAAATCGGCTGTCGTCATTCAAATCCACGAAAATTGTCGGTGATTGTCCGATCTCTTCAACGAGAAGGGAACGTATGGAAAATTTGTCAGACGCAAGATTCAAAAGTCTTCCGCCTGTAACATGGGACCCTTGACCAAACGAAAGTCCATCCTGAATGTTGGTGATCGGCTTCAGGATAATTCTTTCAATTTTTTCTTTATTCGGAATGGTTTCCGATTTGAATTCACCTACGTATTCACCATCGCCGGCGAATGAGATGATCGCTGAGGTAAAAGTTAAGAGAGCAACGACAGAAAGCGTGAGCAGTTTCATTTCAAAACCCCTTTTTAGTTAGCGATTCTGACGAGTCTTACGACGAAACATCCTCCCAAACAAATTCGAACAAACACATTTCGTAAGCTTTTGGAAAGCGGAATTGTCGCCGTGGAATTTGTATTCATTCTATTCTGATGCAGATAGGCGGTCAACAATTCTTGGGCTTTAATTGAGGTGTCTTAGTGCAAGAAATCGAGGATCGACGGTAAGCGCCGTTTGGTGATTTTCCGAACTTATTGCGGATCGATTCAAGTGAAGATTCCGCGTGCATTCTATTCAGAAACGCGACGCGGAAATTTCTTCGAGTACTACGATAAATTTTCCACAGTCGAAGACAAAATAAAAAAGGCGAGCATTTCACCCGCCCTTTCGAATAAGGATTTTGATCCTGAAAAAGCTCTTAATGAGCGACCGCTTCTCCCGCTTCGGTTGAAGTCGTATTCATCATTTTTCTTATCGGGAACGACAGCAACCAGACAACAATTCCCGAACCGATCATAAAAGCTGCGGTGAACATAAAAAGCCGCGGCGTCTGATCAAGTTTCTCAGGATCTACGTGTCCGCCGACAAGTCCCGCAATTAAATTTCCGAGCGACGATGCGAGAAACCAAATTCCCATCATCTGACCAACATAGCGACGCGGACTCAATTTTGTCATCGAAGAAAGTCCAACCGGACTCAAACACAGCTCGCCGATAGTGTGAAAAAGATACGTCAACGTTAGCCATATCCAAGAGACTTTTATTGCGCCGTTGGTTGCCACCAGCGAGTTCGCCGGATAGACCATAATCACAAAACCAAGTCCCGCAATGATCAGACCGAGCGCGAACTTTACCGGACTTGAAAAGTCCATTTTGCGTTTGCCGAGCCAGACCCAAAGCGCTGCAAATACCGGCGCGAGAATGATGATGAAAAGCGAATTTATAGATTGAAACCACGTCGCCGGAACTTCCCGACCCGCAATAGTTCTCTCTGTGAAATCGCGGGCAAAAAGATTCAGCGAGGTCGGAGCTTGCTCAAATCCCGCCCAAAAAATTGCGGCAGCAACAAAGAGCAGCGCGATGACTACGACGCGTTTCTTTTCGCCGCTGTCCAATCCGCCTGCTAAAAAGAGATACGCAAAATAAACGACCGCAATTCCAACGAGTACATACGCCATGTATTGACCGATTTGTTGTGCGTCAATAGTGATAATTCCAGTCGCGCCAAGAATGTAAACGAGAGCCAAAATTCCGAGACCGATAGCTACCGAGATTTTAATTTGACTCTCTCTCGTTGCCTGAACTTTCGGGTCCGGATGTTTGCTCGGATTCATTCCCATCTCTCCCAGCGTAGGCTTCGCACGAATGATGTAAACAAAAAGTCCAATCAACATTCCGACGCCCGCCGCGCCGAATCCTAAATGCCAGCCGTATTTTTCGCCGAGTGCGCCGGTGATAAGTTGTCCGGCAAATGCGCCGAGATTGATTCCCATATAGAAAATCGAAAATCCGGCATCGCGACGCGAACCGCCTTCGGGATAAAGATCTCCGACGATCGCCGAAATATTCGGTTTCAGCAAACCGGTTCCGATCACAATCAAAATCAGTCCAAGGAAAAACGTAGCCTTACCGCCAACAAGCGCCGATAAACCTATCGAAATATGTCCCGCTGAAATACATATCGCGCCGTAAAGAATCGCCCGACGCAAACCCAATAAGCGATCCGCAATCCAACCGCCGGGTAGACTCGCGAGATAAACGCTCGCCGCATAAATTCCGACGATAGCCGTCGCCTGCGGTCGCTCGAAACCGAAACCGCCACTCAATAAAGCGGCGGTCATATATAAAGTCAGCAGCGGGCGAATTCCGTAAAACGAAAATCGCTCCCACATTTCCGTGAAGAAAAGCGTGGCGAGTCCGCGCGGATGCCCGAAAAAAGTCTTGCCGGATTTGTCGAATCCTGTTTCAATAACAGCGCTCATGTTTTTCCTTTGCAGGTTTTGGATTAGTAAAGATTCGGGCAAAATATAACAGATAAATTTTTCTTCGGAAAGAAGTTTCGACAGGAAATAATACAGATGCTCTTCGCACTAGTAGCAGCCTGGGTCGCATACCGACGCGCGAGCGATACAAACCGCCGACCGATACTTTGGGCTTTTATCGCCGGACTGACTTATATCGGCACTCAATTCCTGGTAGCGATGGGAATCGGCGGATTTGTCGGACTCGGTATTGCTTTTTGGGGTTGGCCGGAAAATACCTGGGATAAATTTGAGAGTGTGATTACGGTCGTAGCAGTTGTCGCAAGTTTTGTCCCGACACTTCTAATCCTCCGATTTCTCGGAAAGGTTCCCGATGAGCCCTCATATAGCTCTCCACCGCCACCGCCTGAATTCGAGAACTAAGATCTTCATCCAATTTAAACACTCGTGATCGATTGAATTCTCCGCGTCGTGATTTTTAACGGCAGAAGAAAATAGGTTGATGACGCAT
>DAITAB010000186.1:0-4913 GCA_036824525.1 Pyrinomonadaceae bacterium | reverse complement strand
CTTACACGATGTCAACTGATGAATTCTTGGGTAGCGACTATGCCGGCTCGGGAGTTTTTGCGTTCGACAAGCGAAAGATGTTGGTTGGCGATCCAACCGCCTCTTATGTGTATTTTGATCTCGCTTCTCCTACGACAATTCGCCTCGGTGGACTTATTCCGATCGATTTGGATGGGCTGGCTTTACCTTCGGCGGGAACTTCCGGTCTTTTTCTAGGTTATTCCGCGACCGAATATGGAGATCCCCAAGATGCTCTGCGGATCTTCGAATTGCGTGCGGATTTCCTTAATTACAACTTGTCAGCTTTTTCGGAACTTATGGAAAGTCCGTTAGCGGTTTCAGATTTTGATCCGACCAGTAATGATGGTCGAACCGATATTCAACAACCGGCACCGGGAGATTGGCTTGACGCGCAGTCAGATAGGTTGATGTATAGAGCTTCCTTTCGAAACCGTGATGGACGCGAGTCAGTCGTTGTAGCTCAGACGGTTCGAACTTCCATGATTGGACAGGCATACCGCGCCGGAATTCGTG
Organism: Pyrinomonadaceae bacterium; assembly: GCA_036824525.1. GTDB lineage: Bacteria > Acidobacteriota > Blastocatellia > Pyrinomonadales > Pyrinomonadaceae > DAITAB01. The sequence continues at coordinate 4,379 of DAITAB010000186.1, read as the reverse complement.
TTTACGAACTCGAACGTGATCGGCGCGTTTCGCCGGATGCCCGATTTACGGTGAAGGATCAAGCTACCCTTAACGGAGAAAGTTTGAATTTCTGGATGGGAAGCGCCGCGATGGATCACCAAGGCGATCTTGCTTTTGGTTTTAGTGCGGGAAATGAAGAGAAGAAACCTTCGATTTTGTATTCCGGTCGCCTCGCAAACGATCCCGCCGGTTCATTCCGTTCGACGGGTACGCTTGTCGAAGGAACGGGAGTTCAAACTGCATTTGGATTTCGTTGGGGCGATTACAGCCAGATCAGCGTTGACCCAAAAGACGATTGCACGTTTTGGCTTACGAATCAGTACTACACCCAACAAAGTCAGGATGAAAGCGCCTTCGGCTGGCTCACGCGAATCGGCGCGTTTCGCTTTCCGGAATGCACTGATGCGCCGCGCTCGATGGTAATCGGAAACGTTTCCGATGTTACAAACGGTCAGCCAATTCCCAACGCGCTGATCGAGGTTGCGCCAAATTACGCATTTTCGCGAACGACCGATTCCACGGGAAGTTACGGCACGTTTTATTTTTTGCCGGGCACTTACACCTTTGCCGTAAGCGCGCGGGGCTTTCGACCGGAAATCGTAACCTTAACCTTAACTAACGGGGAAATACGGACTCGGAATTTCAGCTTGCTACCAACCCCTCTGATTGAATCTTCTGGCACTAATATCACAGCCGAAACTTGTGCGTTGAATCACGCCCTCGATCCCGGAGAAAATGTACTACTCGAAGTCGCCATAAGAAACGCGGGAAACCGCGATGCAATCAATCTGCAGGGAACTTTGCAGTCGAGTTCCGACATAACGCCCTCTGGCAATCCGACACAAACCTTCGGCGCGGTTCCCGCAAACGGAATTTCTGTTTCTCGTCCGTTTGCTTTTTCAGTTTCAAGAAATGCAATCTGCGGAAGCATAGTCACCCTGACGTTCGAATTCAGAGATGGAGATTCGATACTTCATTCGCTGCCGATTCAAATGCGAATTGGCGCCGCGCGCGTTTCTTTCTATGAGAATTTCGATTCCACTCGAGTACCCAATCTTCCCGAAGGTTGGACGAGCAGCTCCAGCGGCGCTCAACGAAAATGGACAAGCACGCAAACAATTCGCCAAACGATTCCCAATGCAGCGTTTTCACCCTCGCCGAATCAAATCGGGCTGAATGAATTAGTTTCGCCGTCGTTTCACGTTCAGTCTGCAATCGCGGAACTGAGCTTCGCCAACCGTTATGATCTAGAAACGACTTTCTTGCGTAACCAACTTTATGATGGCAGCGTTCTGGAAATAAAAATCGGCGAAGGCGAATTCCAAGATATCGTCGCAGCCGGTGGAGTATTCTTGACGGGTGGCTACGATGGAATACTCAGTAGTTGTTGCCAAAATCCTTTGGCTGGAAGACGTGCGTGGTCCGGAAAGAGCGGACCTAATCAAGTATCCGAGTTTATTCCGACGCGGGTAAAACTTCCGCCGAAAAGTGTCGGACAAGATGTAAGACTCCGATGGCGAGTTGGAACGGACATCGGAACTTTTCGCGAAGGACAGTATATCGACAGTGTTTTGGTAACGGACGGTTATTCGTGTTGTACGCCGGATCGCCTCTCTTTGGTTCCATTTGATTTCGATGGCGACGGAAAAACGGATCTGAGTCTTTTCAAAGCGAGCGATGCTTCGGGTGAGGCGGATTTTCGTGTCTTACAAAGCACAAGTTCAGTCGAAACAGGAACATCTTGGGGAAGTCTCGGCGATCGCGCGGCAAACGCGGATTACGATGGCGACGGTAGAACCGATTACGCGGTTTTTCGTCCATCAACCGGTACGTGGTTTATTTTGCGCAGCAGCGATTCGGTAATTGATGTTCGCAATTTCGGATTGGCGCAAGATAAATTGGTGCCGAGCGATTACGACGGCGACGGAAAATCGGACCTCGCAGTTTTCCGTTTGGGAGTTTGGTATCTAAGCCGCAGTTCGGATTCGCAAATCCTGACTGTCCAATTTGGTTTGTCGGACGATATTCCGGTTGCCGCGGATTTTGACGGCGACGGAAAATCCGACGTTGCGGTTTACCGTCCGGATTCGGGTACTTGGTATTTACTTCGATCGTCGGATGCGGACGTCGCTATCACTCGGTTTGGTCTTGCGGGCGATAAACCCATCGGCGGCGATTTTGACGGCGACGGGAAATCCGATTTCGTCGTTTACCGACCAACGGATCAGACTTGGTATCTGCTACGAAGCCGCGATGGTTTTTCAGCAGTGCGGTTCGGATTGACCAACGATAAACCGCTGCAAGCGGATTTTGATGGCGACGGGAAAAGAGACATCGCAGTTTTTCGTGAGGGAAGTTGGTTTTTCATAAGGAGCTCCGATGGTGTCGCACGTTCTGTGCAGTTCGGTACTGCTTCGGATATGGCGGTGCCTTCCGTCTATGTCGATTTTTGACGATTGAATACAACTTAGAATTCGGGTTTTAACTTACTCATAATTTAGATTGCGAAAAGGAAGGAATTCCGTTACGAATACTTTGATGGTTTGTTTATCGGAAGCAATCTATAAATCGATGGTCACCGACTATTGAATAAAATCTTGCGGCGTAATTTTGTTCGCCGGTTTTCGTGATGGATCACCGGTCGCGCTTTTGCCTTGTTTTCAAAAATGACTGCTTTAAAAAAAGACCTAACGACTGAAACAAATTTAGGGGAACACGGAGCCGGTACCGGAGCGACTCGAACCAAGCGACCTCTTTACGTGGATTTCTTTCCGCCGTGCAATCAGGCTTGTCCGGCGGGTGAAAATATTCAGGCGTGGCTTGATCTCGCCCAAGCCGGAAATTTCTTCGAGGCTTGGACAAAACTCACCGAAGATAATCCGATGGCGGCGATTCATGGTCGCGTTTGCTATCACCCATGCGAAACCGCTTGCAACCGCGGCGCGATAGATAGTTCGGTGAGCATCCATGCAGTAGAACGTTTCCTTGGCGATCTCGCAATTTCTGAGAATTGGAATTTTAAGATACCTGAAATGCAAAGCGGAAAGCGCGTGTTAATCATTGGCGCCGGACCGAGCGGGCTTTCTGCGGCTTATCATTTGGCGCGACTTGGTCATCAAGTTGAAATTTTCGAAGCCGGTCCGATGGCGGGTGGAATGATGAATTTTGGAATTCCGGCATATCGACTTCCGCGTAAGATTTTGCGTGCAGAGGTCGCTCGGATCGAAGCTTTGGGTGTGCGGATTCGCTTGGATTACAAAGTCACCGATGTTTTAGCGGAAAAAACTGCCGGCAATTTTGATGCGGTGTTTATTGCCATCGGCGCACATCTTGCCAAAAAAACTGCGATACCCGCACGCGAGGCGGGAAAGATTCTCGATGCGGTTTCGTTTTTGAAAGAAGTCGAGCTGGGAAACGCTCCGAAAATTGGTCGCCGCGTGGCAATTTACGGCGGCGGAAATACGGCGATGGACGCCGCGCGCACGGCAAAACGCCTTGGCGCCGAAGAAGCGCTCATTATTTATCGACGCGACCGCGAACATATGCCGGCGCATGATTTCGAAGCCGACGAGGCGCTGACCGAAGGCGTAAAGATTCATTGGTTGCGCACGATCAAAAATCTCGATTCGTCGAACATCACCGTCGAGCGAATGGAAGTGGTTGACGGAAAACCCGTGCCGACAGGTGAATTTGAAACGCTTGAAGCGGATTCGCTTATTCTCGCATTGGGTCAGGAAGCGGAAACGGATTTTCTCAAAGGCATCGCGGGAATTGAATTCAAAACGGACGGCACCGTCATCGTTGATAAAACAATGATGACAGGACGCGAGGGAATTTTTGCCGGCGGCGATATGGTACCGAGCGAACGCACCGTGACGATCGCAACGGGACACGGGAAGAAAGCCGCGCGAAACATTGACGCTTGGCTTAACGGAAAAATTTTCCAGAAAGTGCCTAATAATCCGCTGGTAGGAATCGAAAAACTACATGTTTGGTTTCGCACCGAGGCACCACCGAAACCGCAGGGTCATTTACAGCCCGAAGTTGCCGCCGTTGGATTTGATGAGATCGTTGCGGGTTATTCTGCAGATGAAGCGCAATACGAATCGCAGCGGTGTCTTTCTTGCGGAAATTGTTTTGAGTGCGATGGCTGCTTCGGCGCATGCCCTGAAAATGCTGTGATCAAACTTGGCAAAGGCAACCGATACAAATTCGATTACGATACTTGTACCGGTTGCGGAAATTGTTACGAACAATGTCCGTGTCACGCGATTGAAATGATTCCCGAGCCGAACGGAACCACGCAAATTTGACGACCACTTTCGCTTTGAAATTTTTTTAAACGCGGATTTACTTTG
>DAITAB010000185.1:0-4927 GCA_036824525.1 Pyrinomonadaceae bacterium | reverse complement strand
ATCCTCAGTTCCGCCCGTCAGCTCTTTTGAGAAAAGGCTATAAATAATTGTGCCGGTAAAAAGGGACGTCACCACGACCAAAGTCGAGAGAAGAAATCCGCTCCGACGCTTATTTTCGCTGGCATTACTTTTCGATTCTACTAGTTGGTCAAACATTGTCCTGTACTCCTAAAATTACGGTGCCGACGGGTCAGGGTTGCGAAATTCAAATTCACCGTTGTGATACAAATCAATGATCACCCCGTTTCAAGAAATCGATGTGACCTCTTAAATAAGGATGGACTGCGAAAACTTTGCGCGAAAAGAAGAACCGGACAAAGGAAGATTGTCAGCTTTCCATGCAAAAATTCGTCAAGACAATGTGCCACTTGACGAACAGCAAAAGCAGTCACGAACGATTCTGAATTGACCAGCAACGCCTTGAAGTCTAAAGACTCAAACAATGATTGTCAAGAAAAATAAAACAGGAAATACTCAAAAGTTGAATCGCTAAAGGCGCGAGACTTCCGCCTCAAATCGGATTGTATTTCGACGCGAAAGCAACCAAAAATCTAGCGCGCAGCGCCACGCCGGATAACGGAGCGCCGTGACGCCGAAGCGAGCTCATCCGCATTGCGTGCCGAAGGCATGTCAGAAGCCTTTGCCGCACCGAGTTTGTCTTGCCACCAAATTGCGATCGGGCTTGCGATTGCAATCGTTGAGAAAGTTCCGGTGATTACGCCAACAAAAAGCGCAAGTGAAAACCCTCGAAGAACTTCCCCGCCGAAAATCACAAGTGCAAGTACCGACAAGAAAACTAACCCGCCCGTAATGATCGTGCGCGACATCGTCTGATTAATAGAATCATTAGTCAGATCATAAAGAGATTTGTTCCGGTCGAGACCTAGATTTTCGCGGATGCGATCAAAGATGACAATAGAGTCGTTTACCGAAAACCCGACTAAAGTCAGTAAGGCTGCGATAACCGTAAGATTTATTTCCCACTGGAATACGGAGAAGAAAGCAAGTGTTACGAGAACGTCATGAAAAACGGCGATCACCGCTCCAGCCGCGTAAGTCCAATCGTATCGAAATGCAATAAAGAGCAGAATTCCTACGAGTCCGAGAAGTGTTGCTATCACTGCTTGATTTCGCAAAGCAGCTCCGGCAACCGGACCGACAGTTTCAGTACCAACGATTTTGTATGCAGAAGCCTCATCCTCCGCAAGCGATTTCGCGCCCTCGGCTTCTTTTCCGAAAGTGCTTAAGGCGCGCGCGACAAAACAGCGACCGGCTTCATCAATGTTTGGGCATTCCTGTTCGCGCTTTCCTAGAGTCGGAACTTTAATCAAAACTTCGTCGCCCTTATCGGTGGAATCCTGTATAACCGAATCCGAAATCCCTACACCCACAAGCGCTGTGCGAATCTCGTCGGAGGTCGGCTTTTGTTTGAACTTAGCAATCACAACCGTTCCGCCTTGGAAATCCACTCCTAGGTTGAAAGCGTCCGTTCCGCCTTCCGAAAATTGGCGCCCGATCGCCGAGACCAAACCCGCAATCAGAATAACAACTGAGAGCGCAATGAAAGCCTTGCGCTTACCCATCCAGTCAACTTTTATATCGGTAAAAAATTCAAACATGTCTAATAATTTTCCGGTCTCTCTTATATCGGCGCGCTTGAACTCCGGCGCACGTTTCTAATCTAAATACTAAGTTTTTGCATCGTTCGCTTCCTTTGAAGCAACCAAATGAAAATCGTTCGTGAAACGAAAACCGCCGAAAACAGATTTATCAACAGACCTAGAATCAAGGTCACGGCGAATCCTTTGATCGGACCTGAACCATACATCCAGAGAATTACCGACGATATAATGGTGGTCAGATGTGTGTCGATGATTGTAAGAAATGCGCGATCAAATCCGAGCGAGACCGATGTCGGAATATCTTTTCCGTCGCGCAGCTCTTCACGAATTCGCTCAAAGATAAGAACGTTTGAATCAACCGCCATACCAATTCCCAAAATCAATCCCGCGATTCCCGGAAGCGTAAGAGTTGAGTCAAAAATGATCAGTGCCGCGATCGTAAGCAACATATTCAACACGAGAGCAATGACCGCGTTCACTCCGGCGCCGCGATAATAAAACAACATAAAAAGCACGACGAAAACCAATCCACCGATCGAGGCCGAAACTCCCGCACGTATAGAATCCGCTCCGAGACTTGGACCAACGGTTCTCTCTTCCTGATATTCAATCGGAGCCGGAAGGGCACCGGACTTTAACGTCAGAGCGAGATCATCCGCAGATGATTTTGTGAACCGCCCCGAAATTTCTCCACGATCAAAAATTTGCGATTTGATGTAAGCGATCGATTTTGCTTCGTCGTTTAAGACAACTGCCATGTAGTTGTTGATGTTCTTTCCCGTCCAGTCGCCAAATTTCTGTGCGCCGGAGGGCTTTAACGCAAAGGCGATCTGATAATCATCGTTAGAACCAGTTCGCGAAACGGCGCTCGCTTCGCGCAATTCATTCCCATCGACGATTGCCGGTGTTTCGATTACTACAAAACGCGACGGCGGTTTCGTGTCGTCTTTTTTTGTAGCAGTAACATCTTCGTCGCGTTCGGCATAAGGATAAATCTTTCGATTCGGCGGCTCTTTTCCACCGAGTGATTGCAGCGCTTCTTCGCGCGAAGCATAAGTTTGAAGCGTTGGATAAGGCGAGCTTACGACTTTCATTAACTCCAGACGCGATTCCAAACCGATAAGATTCTTTACGCGTTCGGGGTCATCGACTCCCGGCATTTGTAAAAGGATTTGATGTGAATCTGCCGCTCCGATCGGCTGCAGTGTCGGTTCTTTTACGCCGAACTGGTTAATGCGCCCTTCAATAATTCTTAACGCCTGTTCAGAAGCTTGCTCACCAAGCTTCTTTTGCGCAGCTAAAGGAAGAGTCCAGGTAACACCCGAGTCCGTTCTCGATTCAGTCCAGGCGAAGTTTGGATTTGCCAGATCGACCTTCTTCTTAACTTCATCAATCACGTCTTGAAGCTTGCTAGGATCTCCGACCGGAAGGGTAAAAGAATAGGTGTTGGTTTTCGCGTCAGTTACGGAAGATACTTCTCCAATTGGAAACTGTTTTGGCGCCCCGTTTTCATCTTTGGCCTCTTTAGCCACTAAGTAAGCTGCATCACGATCGTTTTCCGTGAGTTTCTTCAAATACTCTTCGGTCTTTACACGCATGACCAGATGCGATCCGCCTTTGAGGTCCAAGCCGAGATTGATGTTCTGAGCGAGATTTTTCTTTATTCCGTCGTAAGAAAAATCACTCATCGAAATAGAGCCGCGCGGTCCGAAGACCAACCAAACGGCGCCGATCGTAATGACTAAGATAACTGCTGTTCGTATCCAAAGAGTGGTTTTGCTCATTTGCTAGATAGGTATTTATTGCCGTTATTCTTCGTTGCGTTTTGCAACGATCGCACTTTTTGCTATTTCCAGAATGGATTTGTCTGCGCTCCGTACGTATAAACTCGTCTCGCGCACTTCCAATATCTTTCCGATGATTCCTCCGTTAGAAACCACTTCATCACCGGCTTTCAGTTGAGAAATCATTTCCTTGGTCTGTTGCTGCTGTTTCTTCTGCGGCATAATTACAAGGAAGTAAAAAATGCCAAACATGATTGCCAGCGGGACAAGAAATCCCCACATACTGGCGCCGCCTTCGCCCTGAAAAAGAAATAAAAAGTTGTTCACAGTGTTTATCGTTATCGAAGTCCTGAATTATATGGTAACGCCACGAAAAATCGAAGTTCAGCGAAGTTTTAATTACCCACTCGTGAATCCAAAATACGAGTCGGAACTACGGCACATCAATTCATCCGCCATTTTCATCATTGACGTCGGACGCTGATATCTTGCTTAAGAAATCACGGCGAAACGCGCTGAAAACGCCAAGTGAGATAGATTGCCTAACCTTCTTCATCGTGTCAAGAAAGAAGGCTAAATTGTGGTGCGTAATCAAAATCCCGGCGAGAATTTCGTTGGCTTGGTAAAGATGTCGAATATAAGCGCGCGAGTGTCTTTGGCAGACCGAACAGGTGCAATCCACATCCAGCGGCTCAGTATCGCGCGCGAATCGAGAATTTCGAATATTGATCTGACCGTTTGACGTAAAAGCGCTTCCGGTTCGACCGTTACGCGTCGGCAATACGCAGTCAAACATATCAATCCCACGCGCGACGGCTTCGACTAAATCCTCCGGTGTTCCAACGCCCATCAAGTATCTTGGCGAATCATATGGCATCGCCGGTGCAATGTTTTCGATAACGTCATACATAACCGTTTTTTCTTCCCCGACGCTCAATCCGCCTATCGCATATCCATCGAATCCGATTTCAATCGTTCGATCCAAACTTTCCCGACGCAAATTCATATGACTCGCACCTTGAATGATTCCAAACAAAGCTTGAGTTCCGCTCAGTTCCTTCTGAGCGGAAGCTTCCTCGAAACCGAGATTCACAAAGCCGGTATCGCTTCCATTCGCTTGGAGCTCGTCAAAAGAAATTCGCGAACGCTTTGCCCAGCGAGCGGTGAGCTCGAGACTTTTTTGCGCCGTTTCAACATCTGCTTTTCCCGGAGGGCATTCGTCGAATACCATTACGATCTCTGCGCCAAGCGCAGCTTGGATTTCCATGGAAATTTCCGGCGAAAGAAACTTCTTGCTGCCATCGATGTGTGAACGAAATTCAACGCCGTCTTCCGAAAGACGACGGAGATCGGTGAGACTGAAGACCTGAAAGCCACCGGAATCGGTTAGCAACGAACGATTCCAACTCGTAAATTTATGCAGTCCGCCGCAGGCGCGAATAACTTCAAGCCCGGGACGAAGAAATAAATGGTATGTATTTCCTAAAATGATTCGCGCATCGAGATCACTCTCCAGCGCTT
>DAITAB010000184.1:0-4931 GCA_036824525.1 Pyrinomonadaceae bacterium | reverse complement strand
AGCGCGCCGACAATAAATGTCTCCGTTCCACAGCGCAGCCATGAAGAAGTTGACCAACGACTGCGAAATGATCCGATAAGAAAAAATGTAATTCCGGTTGCGATCGCCGAAAGCGTAAAGCTGTTCGCAGTTTTGAAAAGATAAGGAACGAGCGGAACGAGACCGCAGAGCAGAAATGAAATAAACGTACACGCCGCCGCTTTCCACGCCGAGCGAATTTCCGTCGGCAGACCGTATTCATCGCTCAGCATCGTTTGCACCCAACGCTCTTTGTCCGATGTTATCAACTCGACCGCACGGTCAAGATCAACGCCTTCGAAACCTTTGCGCGCGAAAATCTGCCGCACCTCTTCGCGTTCGCCTTCGGGTTCGAGTTCGATGTGTCGGCGTTCGATTTCGGCGAGGCGACGGAAATCGTCGTGCTCGGCGCGCGTTCCCAAAAAATTACTCGCCGCCATCGAGAAACCATCTGCAAACAAATTCGCAAAGCCGAGAATGATTATTATCAGCGGCGCGAGTTCCGCTCCTTGCACTCCGGAGACGACTGCGAAAGTCGTGACTGCGCCATCAATGCCGCCGTAAATCCAGTCGCGCACATAAGAATGACGCATCGAGGAAATGCGTTCGTGAATCGCTTCGGCGGAATGTTCGTGTTCGAGTTTGGTCATCTCAAGTTTATCGAGTTGATCAAGTCTATCGAGTCTTTCGAGTTCGTCGAAGGCGAAGAACAAAATAGCCTAGGTGAGCAAAGAACTGAGCGTAACCCTAGCCTTCAATGTTTATCGCCTTTTGCGACGCGAGCGGAAAGACGAGTATTTTCAAAATAAGCCCGCCATACTCGCAAAACTTCCGCGATACTCCAGGCTTGTGCGATGCAGCCGCGCGGCGCATGCGGCAATTCCGCGTCGAAGATTTCCGAGATTTGTCCTAAGCCTGCTTCGGAAAGATGTTTTCTGATCGCTTCAAACATGGCGAGGATTTTCGCGTTAGTTTTTTCGTCACGCATACCGGCATTGATGCAGGCATCAACAAAAGGACCGATCAACCAAGTCCAAACAGTTCCCTGATGATAGGAAGAATCGCGCATTCGCGGCGAGCCCAAATATTTTCGCCGGTAATCGCTGTTAGAACGCGAAAGCGAACGCAGACCGAAAGGCGTTAACAATTCTTCTTCGACTTTTGCTACTACCTTTCGAGCCCGCGATTGCTCCAACATCGAATAATGAAGTGCCACGGCAAAAATCTGATTCGGACGAATGGAATCATCACGCTCGACACCATCGATCACATCGTAGAGACAATCTTCATCGGCATTCCAAAAAAGTTGATTGAAGCTGAGTTGCGCGGTGGAAGCCATCGCGGCATATTGATCAGCGCCGTCAGAATCGCCAAACTCCTCCGCCAAATGAGCCATCGTGCAGAGCGCGTTATACCAGAGCGCCTGAATCTCCACCGGTTTTCCCCGGCGCGGAGTAACTACCCAATCGCCGATTTTCGCGTCCATCCAAGTTAGCTGCACGCCAAGTTCACCCGCCGAGAGAAGTCCATCGGTATCGACGCGAATTCCAAAGCGAGTTCCACGAAGATGCCACGCAATTATCTCGACGAGTTTTTCGTAAAGACTTTCGCGAACAAAATCCAAATCGCCGGTTTTTGAAATGTATGCGCGTATCGCTTCGAAATACCAGAGTGTCGCGTCAACTGAATTGTAATCCGGCTCTTCTCCGACATCGGGAAAACGATTTGGCAACATCCCTTTGGAAATATGACGCGAAAATTCCAACAAGATTTGTTGGGTAATTTCCGGACGATTCGTGGCCAGCGTTAATCCGTTAAGCGCGATCATCGTGTCGCGTCCCCAATCGGAAAACCAGTGATATCCGGCGATAATCGTCTCGCCCTCGCCGCGCGAAACGATGAATTGATCCGCCGCAATTACAAGCTGTTTCGTAAAATCATCTTTCGCTTCCGATTGCATTAGAAGCGCTTCTCGGCGGGCGATTTCCGTCAGACGAAAACTAAGCGCGTCCGTCAATGACTGATGCGATGTAGACGCAATCGCGATCGCCGGTTCTTGAAGTTCAAACTTTAAAACGCAAGGTTGAAACAAGTCTTCACGGAAATCGAAACCGCGTTCTTTCTCGATTGAATATTCAAAATTTCGATACCAATCGCCGCTGCGCTCGATGTCGAAAGCATTGTGTCCGAGATAAAGGCGAGGCAAATCCGCGTAAGGCTGCATTGAGACTTCGTTTTCGTCGATCAGGAATGCGCCGTCAAATTTCGGATCTTCGCGCTGAAGATGATGGTAATCGCGAAAAGAAAGTAACGGACGCAGTTCAAGCGCGATGCGCTTCGATGGCGACGAAAGCAAGGTCCACTGGCAGACAGTAGTGTTTTCTCCATGAACCATCAAAATCGCTTTTTCGATTTCGATTCCGTTTACTTCGAACGTCCAAATCGGAAAAGGATCGAGGCGAAAACTTTTTATGAATTTGAATCCTTGCGGATGAATCGAACCGGGAAATGAATTTGCGGAGAGTTCGAATTTCTCGCCATCGATGATCAGGGTTTCTTCGAATTTCGAGAGCATTGCAATGCGTCCGACGGGCGGCTTTGTAGCTGCGATTAGGAGACCGTGATACCGACGTGTATTTGCGCCGGAAATCGTGCCGGACGCAAATCCTCCGATACCGTTGGTTTCCAACCATTCGCGCGAAGTTGATTCCGAAAAATCTTCGCAAGTTGCGGCGTCAAACTGGATCATTGTGTTCTGTAAATTACGGATCTTCCGCAGATTATTCTCTGGAATCATTATGTCTTTCCGAACATTGAAAATACAAACGTGCGGTTTCGGTTTGCATTTGTTACATTTGCGTTTTTGTTTGCGCCGCTTTTTGCAGACAATAGAGAGTCACGACATATGAATCCCGAACGCATCAGGAATTTTTCCATCATCGCGCATATCGACCACGGCAAATCTACGCTCGCGGATCGCCTGCTCGAACTCACCGGCGCTGTCAGCGAACGCGATATGGAAGCTCAAGTCCTGGACAATATGGACCTTGAACGAGAACGAGGAATCACCATCAAGGCGCATGCGGTGAGGCTAGATTACAAAGCGAAAGACGGAAAAGACTATGTGTTGAACTTGATCGATACGCCCGGACACGTGGATTTCTCTTACGAGGTTTCGCGTTCGCTTTCGGCTTGCGAAGGCGCGCTTTTGATCGTTGATGCATCGCAGGGCGTCGAAGCTCAGACTCTCGCCAATACTTATCTCGCGCTCGAAAATAATCTCGAACTGATTCCGGTTCTCAACAAAATTGATTTGCCCAGCGCCGAACCCGAACGCATAAAGGAACAAATCGAGACGATCATCGGACTCGACACGGCGCATTCGGTTGAGACGAGCGCGAAAACCGGTGTCGGAGTAGCGGAAGTTTTGGAAGAGATTGTTCGCACAATTCCATCGCCAAAAGGCGATGTGAATAAACCGCTCAAGGCTTTGATTTTCGATTCCTGGTACGACTCTTATCGCGGAGTTGTGGTTTTGTTTCGCGTAATTGATGGCACGATTAACAAGGGAATGAAAATTCGCCTTTTCAATACAGGGCGCGAATATTATGTGGAGACTCTCGGAGTAAATCGCCCGCGTCCGACTCCGATCGAAACTCTTTCAGTCGGAGAAGTCGGATTTCTCACTGCATCTATTAAGACCGTGGTGGACGTGCAAATCGGCGACACAATTACCGAAGCCGCGCGACCGACGCTCGAACCTTTTCCCGGTTTTCAGGAAGTAAAACCAATGGTTTTTGCCGGACTCTATCCTACCGATTCCGCCCAATATGAAGACCTTCGCGATGCGATGGATAAGCTTCGCTTGAATGACGCTTCGTTTTTTTACGAACCCGAAAGTTCAACCGCGCTCGGATTCGGTTTTCGTTGCGGCTTTCTCGGTCTGCTTCACATGGAAATTATTCAGGAGCGACTAGAACGCGAATTCAATTTGGATTTGATAACGACTGCGCCGAGCGTTCGTTATCGGGTTACGACAACGCGCGGCGAAGTGATGGAAGTTGATTCGCCCGCAAAGATGCCCGAGACCGGAAGCATTGCGAAAATCGAAGAGCCTTATATCGAAGCGACCATTCTCACCGGCGATACTTATCTCGGCGGAATTCTTCCGCTGCTCGATGAGAAACGCGGCAAGCAATTGAAGTTTGAATACATCACGGAAAATCGCGTGATGCTCGTCTATGAATTGCCGCTGAATGAAATCGTTTTGGATTTTTATGACCGACTGAAATCGGTTTCCAAAGGTTACGCCTCACTCGATTATCATTTCTCCGATTACAAAGAAAGCGATCTCGTAAAGCTCGACGTTTTGGTTTCCGGCGAACCGGTAGACGCGCTTTCCTTGATTCTTCATCGCGCTACCGCTGACAAGAAAGGTCGCGCCGTTACTTCCAAAATGAAAGAGCTGATTCCGCGTCAGATGTTTGAAGTCGCGATACAAGCGGCGATCGGAAACAAAGTCATCGCACGCGAAACCGTAAAAGCGATGGGTAAAAATGTGATCGCGAAATGCTACGGCGGCGACATCTCACGCAAACGTAAACTTCTCGAAAAACAAAAAGAAGGAAAGAAGCGGATGAAGAAAGTGGGCAGAGTTGAAATTCCGCAGGAAGCGTTTCTTGCGGTGTTGAAGGTAAGTGAGAGTTAGTCGGAGCGCGCAACGCGAGTCCGCACGAGTGCGAAGCACGAAACCTTCGTTATGAACCTCGACGTTTTCTATTTCGCACCGCAACTCAATCGTGCGCTCAGAAGCCCTCGTAGACGGCGCCGTTTAACTCATTTCGGAAACATCACGACTTCACATCGGGCATTTCCAAAAAAGTCCGCGCTTCCCAAATTTCCGGGAAGCACTT
>DAITAB010000183.1:0-5004 GCA_036824525.1 Pyrinomonadaceae bacterium | reverse complement strand
GCAATTTTCGGATCAACCTCACCGACAATTTTTCCGCCACGCATTACCAAAAGACGATCCGCGAGCGCGGTGACTTCTTCGAGTTCCGCCGAAACCAACAAGATCGCCGCGCCGGAATCGCGTAGCTCGATCAGCTTGCGATGAATGAACTCAATCGCGCCGATATCCACCCCGCGCGTCGGTTGCGAGACCAAAAGCAACTTTGGGTTCAACGCGAATTCGCGTCCGATGATTAACTTTTGTTGATTCCCGCCCGAAAGTGATTTCGCAGAAAGTTCAATATTTCGCGGACGCACATCAAAACGCTCGAGAATTTCGTTCGCACGTTTTTCGATCACCGCTTCCGACATTATTCCGATTGAAGAAGAAATCGGCGCGCGATAATGAACGCCGAGCAAAGAATTTTCCGCGAGATCAAAATTCAGAAGCAATCCCCGTTTGTGGCGGTCTTCCGGAATATGTGCGATGCCGAGTTCTTTTCGTGCGCGTGCGGATGCGTTTGTAATATCACGACCTTCGAATTCCGTTTTCCCTTGTTGTCGGGATGGTGGAACAAGCCCGGCGAGAGATTCAATCAACTCCGTCTGCCCGTTGCCTTCGATACCGGCAATCCCAACGATTTCACCTGAACGAACCTGAAAGGAAACGCCGTCAAGCGAATTTCCACGCGCACCTTTTACAGCCAGATTCTTAACCCGAAGTACTTCGCCGTTAGGATTCGCATCAGTTTTATCAACTCTTAACAACACGTCGCGACCGACGATCATTCGTGCCAGATCTTTCGTGCTGGTCGCCGAAGTTTTTACGTTGCCGGCGACCTTTCCATCGCGCATAACGGTTACGTTATCTGAGATCGCCAAAACTTCTTCGAGTTTGTGCGTAATGATCACGATTGTTTTGCCCTGTTCACGCATACGACGAAGAATTCCAAAAAAATCCTCAACTTCCTGCGGCGACAACACCGCAGTTGGCTCATCCAAAATGAGAAATTTCGCCTTGCGGTAAAGAGCTTTGAGCAGCTCAACCCGTTGTTGCTGACCTACGGAAAGATCTTCGATTTTCGCACGCGGATCGACTCCGAGCTTAAGTTCGTCTGAAAGTCGTGAAATCTCGTCATTGGCTTTTTCGAGATCCAAATTCAGAGCGCCACCTGTCTCCGCACCGAGGACGATGTTTTCCGCCACCGTCATCGAATCGACCAACATAAAGTGCTGATGCACCATTCCGATTCCGAGCGCGATTGCATCATGCGGATTTCTAATCTTTACCGAGCGATCATCGAAAATTATTTCGCCCGAATCGGCATTATAGAAACCGTAGGCGATGCGCATTATGGTGGATTTTCCTGCGCCATTTTCGCCTACGATTGCGTGTATTGTTCCGGTCGGGATATTGATCGAGACGTCGTCATTCGCGATGACTTCGCCAAAGGTTTTCGTGATGTTTTTTAACTCGAGCATGTAGTTCGTTTCTCTATTTAATTTGCCATCGCATCGGTAACCTTGATCTCGCCTGCGACGATTTTGCTTCTGGCTTCTTCAACTCTCTTGATCACATCCGCCGCAATCAGATCTTTATTGTTGTCATCCATCGCGTAAGCAACTCCATCTTTGTCTAAACCAAAGACATGAAAACCGCCTTGAAATTTTCCGTCGAGGACTTCTTTAACCACGTCGAAAACCGCATTGTCAACGCGTTTGACCATTGAGGTCAAAACAAATCCAGGCTTTACGCCGTTTTGATTTGAATCAACACCAATTACAAATTTCTTCGCTTGTCCATTAGCGTCTTTTCCATATTGTTCAACTGCATCAAATGCGCCTAAGCCGGAATTTCCCGCCGCGGTGAAGATGACATCGGCGCCCTGTTCAATTTGCGAAAGCGCCAATTCTTTTCCTTTTCCCGGATTATTCCATGCGCCATCGGTGATGCCGCAATAATTATCAAGAATTTTTATTTTTGGGTTCACTGAACGCGCGCCTTCCGCATAACCGGTCTCAAATCTGTGTATGAGCGGAATATCCATTCCACCGATAAATCCTAAAACGCCGCTTTTCGATTTTGCTGCCGCTATCATACCGACGAGATAAGAGCCTTCATGCTCACGGAAAACCAAGGACGCCACATTCTTCAAAGGTGTTTTGCCGTCTTCATCAAAAATTACTCCGTCAACGATCGCAAATTTTGTACCGGGAAAGTCGCGCGCGACCCTTTGCATAATCGGACCTTGCGCGAAACCGACTCCGATCACGAGATCGAAATCTCTTTCGGCAAAAGCACGCATCGCAGGTTCAATGGAAACGGGGTTTCCCGGCTCTACATCGCGCAACGTAATTCCAAGTTCTTCCTCAGCTCGTTTCACGCCATCCCAAGCTGCGGCATTAAACGAACGATCATTTTTCCCGCCGATATCGAACACGATACCGATTTTCGCCTTCCCTATTTCGTTAGTTGGAACTGCCTCGTTACTGCACGAAGCACCAAAGATGCACGCCACGGCAAAACAAACGGTAAAAAAAACTTGTCGCGAAACAAAATTCACACTACACCTCGAATTTGGAAAATTAGCACACGGATTATCCGTTTAACTTTCGACAATTACAAGTATATGAAGAAAATGAGAAAAACACCGAAGCGCGGACCTCATTCGTACGTAAAAACTCATGGTCGTATGCTGTTTCAGGCGGGTGGAGCGTGCTTTCTTACCTGTAGTAACGCTTACGAAATGACTTTGTATATCAATTTCGAAACTTTCGGTTTCTCGTCCGTTATTGTGTATGCATTTCGAATTTTTTCAGGTGCAAAAAGTGTGGGAGTTGAAGCACGACAAATTATTAGCCCGAGCAGATCGCCTTTTGAAACTTTTGCTGCTAAAACGTTTTCACAACGATAGCCAACGGCGTGGTCAACCGTGTCGTCGACCATCGATCGTCCGCCGCCAATTTCACATACCGCCTCGCCAATCGCACGCGCGTTTATGTTGGCGATAAAACCATCGCGCGCTGCCCGGATCGGAAATTCGGTCAGACCCTTTTCTAAAAGTCTTTCGGGAGAGTCACAAATCTTCGTATCACCGAACTGCAATTCGACGTTTGCGCGAAAACACTCAAGCGCCGAACCATCGCTGATTTTTTCTTCGCACATTTGAACTGCAAGCGATTCTGTTTTTGCAATTCCGCAAAGCGCGAGCATTCGCGCCGAAAGCTCGACCGAGAGTTCTCTGGTCGGACGCATCGAGTCATCATCTTCGCTACGTAAAATTTTCAAGACTTCAAAAACCTCAAGCGCATTTCCTACGAATTTTCCGAGCGGCTGACTCATATCGGAAATAACCGCCTGCGTTTTTACTCCACAGGAATTCCCGGTCGCTGTCAGCGCTGCCGCTAGCTTTAATGAATCAGTTTCGCTTTCCATAAATGCGCCGTTTCCGGTTTTTACGTCCAGGACCAGCGCGTCTAATCCTTCCGCGAGTTTTTTAGACATTATCGAGGCAACGATAAGCGGTATGTATGGAACAGTCGCCGTCGCATCGCGAAGCGCGTATATTTTTTTGTCAGCCGGAGCGATTTCCGAAGTCTGACCATTCATCGCGAAGCCGCATTTTCTGATTACGCTTTTGAAATCTTTGAGCGAAAGGTTTACGCGATAGCCGCGAATGGATTCCAGCTTGTCGAGCGTTCCGCCGGTGTGTCCAAGCCCGCGACCGGATATCATCGGCACCGCCACTCCGCAAGCCGCAACCAGAGGCGCAATTATCAGCGAGGTCTTATCGCCGACTCCTCCGGTGGAATGCTTATCGGCTTTTGGTTTTTCGATGTCCGAAAAATCCAGAACTTTCCCGGAGTGAAGCATTTCCTGTGTAAGAAAGGTTTGCTCATCAGCATCTATTCCGCGCGTAAACATCGCCATAATCATCGCGGAAACCTGGTAATCCGCCCAGGTTTCCTTCGTCACTCCGGCGATAAATGCCGCAATTTCGTCACGTGTCAGACTTTTACCGTCACGTTTTTTTTCGATGATTTCTTGCGGTCGCATAAGCGAAAACTTTTCTTTCGGAAATTCTTGTAATCTGCGAAACTTTGGAGAATAATTAAGCCATTATGAAAAGGCAGTATATCTTAGCAATTGTCCCTTTCTCCGCAACCTTTATTTTTTCGGTGTTTGTTTATTCTCTCGTAGCGCCACTCTTCATAGAGGTCAATCCACTTCCGGTGAGTGTTCCTTCAGCTACTGAAAATGTTTCTAAAGATTCTCAGAAACAAATTCGCAGTCTGCTGGAACGCGATCGCCAACATGGATTCGAACTTGCTCGAGAATACAGAAGTGTCGGCGCTTTCGAATACGATGTTTCAACGCTCGAAAGATTGAAGCGAGCTGCAGTTCCCGTTCGACTCTTGGTCGCAAAAATGGAAAGAAACGATTCGTCGGATTTGCCACTGGACGTTGCGACAGCTTGGCGCGCACACAAAAATGCGTGGCGGAGTTATTCGCGATTCCTGCGGGAAATCGGTACTTCTTCCGATTTGCGGCTCGACGATGAAGATCTGGAATTAATTTACGAGGAACGCAATGAGGAGATCAGCTCGACTTACAATGACTTGCTTGAATCCGCCCGTGCATACGGAGTAGATTTTAAAGAATGATTTTTGAGGTTTGCGGGAATTCTAAATCCTCGAAAGTAAAACGACGGCGGTGGCGCTGATCGCTCGACCTTCACCGATTGCATCGAGTCCTTCGTTTGTTTTCGCCTTAACGCTTACATTTTCATCTTCAACTTCCAGAAGTTGCGCAATATGATTGCGTATCTCGTCAATTTTATCCCGCAGCTTTGGTTTTTCGAGACTTATTGTGGAATCCAGGTTCGCAACTCGAAATCCCTTGTCCTTCATCAATCGCATAGATTCGGACAAGAATTTTTTGCTCTCTGCGTTTTTCCAACGCAAATCCGTATCCGGAAAATGCTTTCCGATATCACCCAAAGCTGCGGCACCAATCAGCGCATCG
>DAITAB010000384.1:0-1531 GCA_036824525.1 Pyrinomonadaceae bacterium | reverse complement strand
TAGTATTCTCGCCGCCGAAAATTTATCAAGTAGCTTTGAAAAGTTTTTCACGCAGTTCTCCCCGCGGATTCTTTGGGAAGAATTTTTTCGTCCACCATTTCACAGAGCACGTGACCGATGAGGTTATGACCTTCTTGTATTCGAGAAGTGCGCGATGAAGGAACCAGAATCGCCGAGTCGCAAAGCGAGGAAAGTTTTTTTCCGTTGGCGCCGGTGAGCGCAATCGTCTTGCAGCCGAGTTTTCGCGCCGCCATAACCGCGGCTAAGACGTTTGGCGAATTCCCGCTTGTGCTCAGCGCAACAAGCGCGTCGCCTTCTCTCGCCAAAGCCTCAATCTGCCGCACATAAACCTTTTCGAATCCGTAGTCATTCGCAATTGCGGTCAGCGCAGAAGTGTCCGTTGTTAGTGCGATCGCAGCGAGACCACGCCGTTCTTTTTCAAAGCGTCCGACAAATTCCGCAGCTATATGTTGAGCATCGGCGGCGCTGCCGCCGTTTCCACACAAAAGGATTTTTCCGCCACCCGAAATCGTCTCCGCCAATATGTCGGCACACTTCTCAATCTGCTCCGAATTGTGTGCCATTAACGCCTCGATAACTTCAACGTGTTCGCGAAGTGAATTGACCGCAGACGAGTGGTTCATAGTCGTTTCTTGCGAAATAGGATCTTTTGTAGAGCTGATCTTTTCAATCAACTTGGTCGTTGAGTAACCTTCTTTTAGAGGTAATGAAAAAACTTTACCGCCATTTCTTATCACAAATTCGGCACCGATTATCTGATCAACGGGCCAGTCACCGCCCTTCACCAGAACGTGCGGACAAATTTCTTCGATCAAGCGCTGGGGCGTGTTCTCGTCAAAAATACGAACTTCGTCCACGAAACGAAGCGCTCGCAAAACCTCCGCTCGTTCACTTTCGGGAATTAATGGTCGATACGATCCTTTGATCGCGCGGACCGATTTGTCGCTGTTGATCCCAACGATTAATTTGTCGCCAAGCGATTTTGCGCGCGCCAAAAAATCAAGGTGTCCCGCATGAAGAATGTCGAAACAACCATTAGTGAAGACTACTTTTTCGGGTTGGCTAAGTCCCATGTTAGTCATTCGTTTTGGGATTTCTTTCGAAAATAAATCACGACTCCCTTGAGTCCGTGATCGGTAAATTTCAGATAGCAGTCAGTGCAACCTTTTGATTGCAACATATGAAAAACCGCATTCAGATCGTAAAGATACATCGGTATCAGGGGTTCGAATTTTTCACGTAAAACCGCACTTCGGATTTTATGAACCAAAGGAACATCCCTGTAAAGCGCGAAGCGAAAACGCGCGAACGGGCTGCTATCGTTCGCATAAGTGAGGTGAATTACTCCCGTACCATTCTCATTGAGGTGATCCACTAACTTTTCGAAGTGCCTCAAACCAAGCGATGGCTCAATGTGTTGAAACACAATAAAAGAATGAACCAGATCGAAACGATCTTTAAGGATTGAGAGATTATCGTCGCTTAGTGCGAGATGGACATTGGATACTTC
>DAITAB010000383.1:0-1535 GCA_036824525.1 Pyrinomonadaceae bacterium | reverse complement strand
AGTCTTGCGCATTCGCGCGGAAAATATTCCATCCGTGGGCTACAAGGTTTTCGAAATTCGAAGCGGTGCAGCGCAAGCAACGACCGATGCCGCGAGCGTGAATGCAAACGCAATGGAGAATGATTTTTATCGCCTGAGTTTGGCGGGCGATGGCGCCATCACGAGTTTGATTGATAAGACAAGAGGTAACCGCGAACTCGTAAGGTCGATTGCCGGCAAAGTGATTAATGATATCGGCGGAAATCGGAGCGGAACCGTTACGGTCGAGAATGCCGGACCGGTAAGCGTTACGCTTCGCGCGATTTCTTCAAGTCCCTTGAACCACACAACCCGTGTCACTCTGTTTCGCAATTCGAGTCGCATCGAAATCGAAAATCAAATCACGCAAAACTTCGGCGAAGTAAAAACCTGGAGTTATTCTTTCGACGTGAATTCGCCCGATGTGCGTCACGAAGAAGTGGGTGCCGTGATTCGCGCGAAACTTTTGGCAAACGGCGGACATTATTCGCCGCGAAATGCGCGCTACGATTGGCTTACGATGAATCACTTCGCGGATCTCAGCGATAGCGCGGCGCAAAATTTCGGAGTAACAATTTCAAACGCGGATGCATACTTCATGAAGCTCGGCGCAAGCACTGAGTTGAATTTTGATACAACCACACCGCAGATAAATGTTCTTGCCGGTGGTCAAATCGATGGACCCGGACTCGGAATTCCGAATCAGGGCGGCGATTCATATTTCCAGCAAAGATTCGCGTTGCAAACCCATGGCACGTATTCGCAACTTGATGCAATGCGTTTCGCGCTCGAACATCAGAATCCATTGGCAACCGGAGTTATAGAAGGAATTGGCAGTCAGACTCGTCCATATCCGGCGAATAATTTTTCGTTTGTGCAAATCTCAAATCCGAATGTTTTGCTGTGGGCTTTGAAACCCGCGGAAGATGGAATTTCCCGCGGCATAGTGGCGCGCGTCTGGAATCAGTTGGACTCGCCGACAAATTATTCGCTGGGACTTTCCCGACCGATCGTTTCCGCCGAAAAATTGACACATATTGAAACGTTTATCGAAAATGCATCGATTGCCAGCGGGCAGTTGAACGCCGCAATTAATCAACAGCAAATTCAAACTCACTTGCTCAAACCCGGAAATTGAGAAGTAATCTTTCGAGATCGCTTTTAACCTCGGCGCCGAGATGCAAGCGCAAGGCGCGTCGCCCGCGATCGAGGAGAACTTGAAAATCTCCGCGCGCCTGTGCGGATTTCACCACGCCAAAAGTAAATTCTTGTTGCGGCACGTTTAGATCGTCCGCATCGTCTGAAGTGATCTGAAGAAATACTCCGTTGTCTGCACCGCCTTTGTAAGCCTGTCCGGTTGAATGTAAAAAACGCGGACCGAAACCGAGACAAGTTGCGTTGCCGTGTCGAGCAAGAATTTGCTTGCGGAGGTTCTGTAGCAATTCTTCATTTGCGGAATTCATTTCGATATAGGCAAGCAAAGCGAAGTAATCGTTTGCGCGTAGATTTGAAAGATG
>DAITAB010000382.1:0-1543 GCA_036824525.1 Pyrinomonadaceae bacterium | reverse complement strand
CATCGGGAAGACCGGCGATGTATTCGGCTGGAGTTTTTGCTTTTGATTGCATAAGTCCTCTTGCGATTTTGCGTCACGCCACAGAAGTCAATTGGAATGCGATTACTAAAACGAAGGCTCTTCGTAGATTCCGTAAACATCGCGCAGCGCGGTGCAAATTTCTTCGACCGTTGCATAAGCCTTCACGGATTCGATTGTCGCGGGCATTATGTTTTCATTCGCTTTCGCGGCGACTTTCAGCTTGTCGAGACTACGCGAAACTGCGCCGCTGTCGCGCGTGGATTTTGTTTTCGCGAGGCGTTCGAGTTGATGCGCGCGGACGCCTTCATCAATTTGTAGAATGTCCGTTTTGTGCAGTTCGCTTTCCATCGCGTATTTGTTTACGCCTACGATCGTCTGTTCATTTCGTTCGAGCGCTTTTTGATATTGATAGGCAGATTCCTGAATTTCGCGTTGCGGAAAACCGGCTTCGATCGCTTCGATCATTCCGCCGAAGCCATCAATCTTTTCAAAATAGTCGTAGCAGCCATCAATCATTTTTTGCGTGAGCGATTCGATAAACCAAGAACCGCCGAGCGGATCAACCGTATTCGCAACTCCGGTTTCTTCCGCGATGATTTGCTGTGTGCGCAGCGCGATCAACGCCGCCTGATCGGTCGGAAGCGCGTGCGCTTCATCATATGCATCGGTGTGAAGCGATTGCGTTCCGCCGAGAACTCCTGCAAGCGCTTGTATCGCAACGCGCGCGATATTGTTTAGCGGTTGCTGAACGGTCAACGAAACTCCGGCGGTCTGAGTGTGAAAACGCATCTGCATCGTACGCGGATTTTTCGCGCCGAAACGTTTTTTCATCGTTTCAGCCCAGACGACACGCGCCGCGCGATACTTTGCGATCTCTTCGAAAAAATCATTGTGCGCATTAAAGAAAAACGAAATGCGCGGAACGAATTCATCCACGTCGAGTCCGCGCTTCACGCCTTCGCTTACATATTCGACTCCATCTCGAAGAGTAAACGCGAGCTCCTGCAGCGCGGTCGCGCCGGCTTCGCGTATGTGATAACCGCTGACGGAAATCGGATTGTATTTCGGCAGATGCTTTGCGCAGAACTCGAATGTATCGATCACGAGTTTTGTCGCGGGGCGAATCGGATAAACCCACTCTTTCTGCGCGATGTATTCTTTCAGAATATCGTTTTGAAGTGTGCCGGAAATTTTCGAAAAATCTGCGCCTTGTTTTTCTGCGAGCGCTGCGTAAAACGCCAGAAAGATCCAGGCAGGCGCATTGATCGTTTGTGAAACAGTGACGGAATCCAAAGCGATTCCGTCAAACAAAACTTCAAAATCCGCGAGCGAAGAAACGGCGACTCCGCATTTCCCGACTTCGCCTTCGCTCAGAGGCGAATCGCAATCGAGTCCCATCAGCGCGGGAAGATCATATGCGACGCTCAAACCGGTCTGACCTTGCGCGAGCAAATATTTGAAACGCCGATTAGTTTCTTCCGGCGACGAAAATCCCGCGAACTGCCGCATCGTCCAAATCTTT
>DAITAB010000381.1:0-1545 GCA_036824525.1 Pyrinomonadaceae bacterium | reverse complement strand
GGAAGTTCCCGGCGATGAAATTTCCGGATGGAGGTTTCCGTTAATTGTTAAACCGCTTACCCGACGGTCATCTGATTGGAAACCGATCGCGGGATTGAGCAAGGCGGTACGACTCGATTCGATTGATGACTTGCGTGAATTCAAAAGCGCGTTCAATTCAGCCGATACGGATTTTCTCCTGCAAGAACTAATCGAAGGAACGGAAAGCGAGATTGAAAGCTACCACGTTTATGTAGATGAAAGCGGCGCAATAGCGGGAGAATTCACGGGGAAGAAGATTCGGACATACCCACGCGAATTCGGACAAAGTTGTGCGCTCACTATTTCGGATGCAGAAGATGTGAGAAGTCTTGGTCGCGAACTGGTGAAGCGCGTGAATCTGCGGGGGCTTGCTAAGTTCGATTTTAAGAGAACTCCCGATCGGGATCTGATTCTGCTTGAAGTGAATCCGCGCTTTAGTCTTTGGCATCATCTTGCAGCTGTGGCGGGTATGAATATTCCGGAAATGGTTTATTGCGATCTGGTTGGTGAATCGCGACCGGTTTACTCATCCCCGAAACCGGGAACGAATTGGTGTCGTGTTTGGCAAGACTTCCCAGCGGCTCGGATTGAAGGAATTCCTTTCGGCGAGTGGCTCACATGGGCTTTTCGCTGCGAAGCAAAACCCGGGTTTGCTTTGGATGATCCGATGCCGATCTTCGGTGCGGTATTTTCGCGTACTTGGAATCTATTTCGGTCATTGTTGATGCGAAAACAACCCACTCAGTTACGTTCGGAAAAGTCAGGAATTGCGTAGCATCGTTTTGAAATTGAGATCGCAATTCATCGAAACGTGTATGGAAAATATTCACGAGAAAATTCGAGTGTTGATGGTAACAACTGAATACCCGACACCGGAAAGCCCGCGGCGGGTTCCTTTCATTGTCCGACAGGTAGATTTTCTTCGACGCGCCGGTGTAGAAGTTGAGGTTTTTCATTTCCGCGGAAAAAAGAATCCTCTCAACTACGCGAATGCCTGGTGGCGCTTTCGCAAGCATCTTAGCCGGAATGATTTCGATCTGATTCATGCACAGTGGGGACAGAGCGCAGTTTTGGCTTTACCAAAGAAATTGCCTTTGATAATTACATTTCGCGGCGACGATGTTCATGGAATCATAGGGAAGAATGGTCGGATAACTTTTCGTGGAAGAATCCTAAAGTTGATCTCAAATCTGAACGCGCGATTCGCCGATGGAGTTATCGTGGTTTCCGAAAAAATGGGCAGGCTTCTTCCGAGAAATGACTACCGCATAATTCCAAGTGGCTTGGACCTCGAGATGTTTCGTCCGATTCCGAAAAGTGTGGCGCGCGAATTTCTCGGACTTGAATCAAATAAGAAATTGGTTTTGTTTGCGGCGTCAGTTAAGGATGAACCGACTAAGCGTTTTTCCCTTGCAAACGAATCCGTCGATCTTTTGCGCGATAAGTTTGACGTTGAGCTTATCGTAGCGTCGGGAGTTCCGCATAGTTCGATTCCCTTTTATATGAATGCCTGCGATGCGCTCT
>DAITAB010000380.1:0-1549 GCA_036824525.1 Pyrinomonadaceae bacterium | reverse complement strand
TTATGATGTCTCTGCAAAGCAACCCAACAAGGCGTTCAGCGCGATCGTTGTGCGCTCCGCAAACTGCGCAAACTTTGTCGCAACTTGCTGAAGGGTTTTGAAGAAAAGATGATGTATGGCGGACCGTGTTACACGCGCAACTGGCGAAGCATAAGTGGGATTTTCGGGTGGAAAACGCCCATCGTTCGAAGCTTTTCTGTTATGAGGTATAATTTGGATTGCGCTTGAAGGAAAACAGAAATGACAGTGAAACAAATCGAGAAAGAGCTCCTGAAACTAGACACGCGTTCTCGTGCGAAGTTGGCCGAGAAACTGCTTCATAGTCTAGATAACCTCACTAGCGCGGAGAACGAAAAGCTTTGGGCGGAAGAGGCGCTTCGTCGTCATCGGGAACTCACCGGAAAAAAGTCAAAAGGAAAATCCGCCGAAAAAGTTTTCCGTGAAGCGCGCAGAATCTGTTAATAAACTTCTTTGTGTGTGCCGATATCTACAAAAATCGCGCGAGCTGGATTCTCGAAATAGAAAATTATTCGGAGATCATATTCAACTCGAAAGCTCCAGAGGTCTTTGAGCTTACCGGAAAGTTTGTGTGTGCGAAGCGCGGGTGAGTTGGGATTTTCTTTAAAAGTTTCGAGGGCTTTCCAAAAATTTTGCTCGCGGCGAGAATCGCCGGCAATGCGATTCTTAAAAGCGCGTCGGAAGGAACTGCTGAAAGCAATTTCAACCATTCAGCGATTCCTTCAAACGTTCAATATCTGACGAGAATTCGAGCGAACCGCTTTCGGCGCGACTCGCTTCAAAATTGCGAACTATCTCATCGCGTCGCTCTTCAATCAAGTAGTTTTCAATAAGATCGTGAAGCTCCTGCTTTTCATCAAGCGAGAGTTGCTTTACGCCTTCAACAACCGTTGCAAAGTCTGTATTCATAATCCTACCTTCTCATTCGAATCATATTAGTTTTCACCAACCTTTTCAAAAATATTTCGTAAAATGCAACTCAAGACTGTGCTTCCTTTTCTCACATAATTTTTTAACTTCTTATCGCGCACGGCTTGATTCGGTTTCCCGTCTCAACGAATTTTCCGATTCTGCGAAATTCCGTTTTTGCGCGCGTTCATTTTCCGCTCACTTTGCGCGGTGTTATAATTCGCTGATCGTCCCTTCTATTTCGCGAGATGTCGTGATCATTCCGAATTGTCCGGATTGGTCACAAGTTCGCTTGTCTAAACAAAAGTCGCCCGTAGATTTTGAAATCAACCAAGGAGAAAACCGATGAAATACATGATCAGTTGGTACGAACGCCCGCAGGGCTCGCCGATGGAATATGAAAATGCCCAGAAGCGAATACTGGAAGTTTTCACTCAATGGAAAGCGCCGGAGAATTTCAAGATCGAAGTTTTCGTTGTGCGGGTAGGTGATTGGGGCGGACATATGTTGGTGGAATGCGATGATCCGCTGGCGGTCCACAAGGTTTGCTCGACTTTCCCTGCTTTTGAATTCCAGGCGCGACCGGTGGTTCCGGTGATGGACGCAGTCCGCGTAGAACTCG
>DAITAB010000182.1:0-5093 GCA_036824525.1 Pyrinomonadaceae bacterium | reverse complement strand
AGTTTTTCCGTCGCGCGTTTTACCCGCGCGGAAACTTCCGCCATCGAAGAAACCAGAACATCCCATTCGTTTCCGTATGAAGCGGCATAGGTAGGCAAATTCGCGCCGTAAGTATTTTCAAAATCCTGAAAGAAATCCAACTGATTAGAGACGTAAACTTGTCGCGTGGCGTTTGATTGCGATATTGCCGCGTTAATGAAATCGTCGTTTGTCGTTTGAAGATTATCGGAACCTTGACCGAAAACGCCTATTACTTGGAAAGGATTCCGCGACGTGAAAATGGAATTTGTATCGACAAAATTTATTGAATTGACCGGATTGATCCCCTCATCGTAACCGCCGACGATTCCTTGATTCAGATAGCTATACCATTTCATCAGCACTCGGCTGCCATCCGCACCGCCGCAGTAATAAATTTCGCGATCGCGATTTTCGAGCTGCGGAGTTTGCGTTGCGCAATTGCAAACTCCCTTCCAACTATATTTCGCGCCGGCGCCCGCCCAGAGTGATGCCAATCCGTAAGGATGTGTCTGATTTTCCATCGCAACCGCAATCGGAAATCGAAGATTGTATCTTCGCTCGATTAACCCCGGATAATACATCCCACGCAAAACCGTCTCCGCCGGAGAACCGCCCTCAACCAACACAAGCGCATTGAGCGGAACGGTAAAATGTCAATCGCGAATTCTGTTGATGAAGCGATCGAATTGCGCCGGTGTGCGATTTTTTTCGTAAGTCCACATCCAAAAACTTCCGTCCGCATTCCAGCGCGCCTGATATGGCGAAGGACTTCCGGCGGTCGCATCCATGCGGTTCAGGTAATAGTCCGTCATGTTCAAAAACAAAACGCGATAAGTATCTTCATCCGCCGACCAATACATATCGGTGTGATCATCGGGCGCGATGTAAATTCGTTTTTGCGTAAAGGAAGTTTGCGTCTGTGCGATGAGCACAAACAAAGCGACTCCCGCGAATTGTATGAAGCAATTCCTGGCGAATTTCATAAATCTGTTTTTAGAGCGAACGCTTACAATATAGTCTAAATAACAAATGCGAATGTTTTTCCAACATTCGCATCAATTATTTTTGTTTGATCAGAAAATCAAACGCCAACTGTCTCGTGTTCTTCCTCGCTAACCAAATAAGGAGTAACCGCAGGTTTATCCAAATCCTGCTCCAAAACTTTCGCAATCACCGGCAAACTAAGCGAACGCGTTTTCGCGATGCCCGGAACTTCTTTTCCTTTGGCGTAAACCGCGTGTCGTCCGTTTTCTTTGTACCATTCCGAAAGCGAAGCAGTTTTGTGCATCTCTTCTATGATCTGCCGCCAACCGACTCCGGTGTTGTAAGCGCAAAAGGAAATTTCGCCTTCCTGCGTGCCGTAAGGAATCACACACATTTCCGTGCGACGAAAATCATAAGTAAACAAATCCTGAAACCACATTCCTTCAACGCAAAGGACGCGCCAAACATCGTCATCAGTCGCTTCGCGTTTCATACGATCGTTGCGATCCGAATTTGAACTTGCGGATGAAGGCTTAAACAAATTCACGATCTGCGAAATCGGAAATCCTTTCGGCGCGCGCTCGGCGTCGTAGTTTCGCATGATCGCCATCGCGAGCTGAGCCATGGTCAGTTTCTTTCCGCGCGCCGTGTCCGTAATCGTTGCTACGTCTTTCATAAACCGCTCGTAATTGAAAAACTCAAAAAGCGATTTCATCTCGCCGGATTTTTTGTTTACGACCGCAAGCGTGAAAATTCCGCAGTTCGGATGGCAGTTACACGAAGACCAGCCCCAAGGCGCATCGGCGCCCTGCAACATATCCATCACCGAAGTGAAAGCGGAATATGACGAAAGCGGAAACCAATCGCGCATCGGTTTGATCGCGCCATCGAGTTGCGTCTCGAGATCATCGGTCATCCCCGCGAGTGTGTAACGCTGGCGAATTCGATCCGCATCCGAAATATCTTCATCGCGACCGGTGAAGCTCACGGGCTGAAACGCAATCGTCTGAACTTTATCAATATTCTGCGCGGCGAATTTCACGATGTCGCCGATGGCGTCGTTGTTGATCGAATTTACGATCGTCGTCACCAGCGTGACTTTAATTCCGACCGACGCGAGATTTTCAATCGCTTTGAGTTTCACATCGAAGAGATTTCCTACTCCGCGATGCTGATTTTTCTTTTCCGAAACTCCGTCGAACTGTAAATAGACGCCGTGTTGTCCGGCTTCTTTCGCGGCTTTGCAAAATTCGATATCTTCCGCGTAACGAATTCCGTTGGTCGCTGCGAGAATCCGGTAGAAACCAATTTTCTTTGCGTAAGCGACCGCATCGAGAAAATATGGCGAAAGAGTCGGCTCGCCGCCGGAAAATAAAATGATGATCTGCCTGCGCGGCTTAAAGGAAATCGCGCGATCAAGAATCGCTTTCGTATCTTCGAAAGTCGGTTCGTGAACATAGCCGACCTGATTCGCATCCATAAAACACGGATTGCACATCATGTTGCAGCGATTCGTCAGATCAACCGTGAGCACTGCGCCGCGACCATATTTGATGTCGCTCGTTCCATGATGATGAATATGCGAATCTTCGGCGGCTTTGAAATCGCGTCCGAAAAAAAGCGACTCGATGCGTTTGAGAAATTCCGCGTTCGTTGCGAGAACATCTTCGAATTCGCCGTGGGTCGGACAATTCTTGCGCATAAACACCTGTCCGTTTTCTTCGACGATCTGCGCCTTAATTTCGCCCGGATGCGAATCCTTCAAAATCTCTAGCGGAATATCGCCCGAGATCACGCCTTCGCGCACGGACTTCACACACGCCGGGCAAAGCGAATCAGTCTCGCGCGGAAATCCGAGCGGCGGCGCAGTGCGCTCATAAGATTTGAGAAGCGGTTCAGCCGCCCAATTGGGTTGTGTGGATTTTCCTTCAGGAAGCGAAGTGTTGATTGATTGAAAAGTCTTCCAACCGAAATTCGCGAGATTCGAAATCAGTTTCGAACCAAAACGGCTTCTTTTGTTGGACTCGCCACGACGAAAATTATCAGCAAACATATGGGGATTTTCTCCGTTAAGGAAATTTCAATCTTCAGCGAAAGGCTAACAGAGTTCATTGGCTATTATCAAACAACACATCGGATAACGCGCCCAGATTAACCTCAAAAATATTCGAGATATTTTACACTCGCTCCGGTATTGAAAATCGCAACCGACCGTTTCGGCAAGCACGCGCGACGAAACATTCACCTCGCGCAAAAGTTCGGTCAAACGCAGAATCGTTTCCTGCAGTGGCGGAATTTTGGTTTTGACCAGACCGTCCGTATCGAGCTTCGGTCTTTAAAGCAGGTCGCGTTTTTGGCTTAATTCTTTTGTAGGACTGAACGTAATTTCCTCGGAATGCTTTTCGATAATTTTTCCCGCTTTACTTTTCGGCATTTTTTTTTGAAGTTCTTAACGCCTTGAGGAAAATTGTGCGGCTCTTAAAAATTCATCCCGAAAACGCCGTAAACAGTTTTGAGTTTCATTTCGCAGCGCGTTTCAGACAACGCCGCTAAAAAATGAAACTCAAAGTATTGAACTGTTGACTGAAAATTTTCGCCCGAATTATTAAAAATTACGTTCGCTCAAACAAGCTGATGATTTTCGGGCATCAGGACGATTTCGGACATTACGCCTTCGCCTTCCTGCGTCGCGGCAAAGAAGACGGCGTTTGCCGCCGCCTCAACCGACAACATTTTGTCGCGCTGGACTTTCATCGTTATATTGTCCCAAAAACTCGAATCAACGCCGCCGAAGTGCATTAATGAAAAGCGGATGCCGAAGCGTTTATATTCATCTTTCAAACACTTTATCATTCCCGTCAGCGCGTATTTCGCCGCGCAGTAGGCGGAAGCCTGCATCATCGGCGCTTTGCCTAAAATGCCCGGAATCGCCACCACGCGCCCGAATTTTTGTTCAGCCATTTTCGGCAAAACGGCTTGGAGAACATTAAATGCGGTTCGCACGTTGGCGTTGATGAGCGCGTCGAAATCCGGCAAGGTCAATTCGCCGAAAGGTTTTAGAACGCCCATTCCCGCTGCTAAAACGAGATAATCTATCGAACCGAATTTTTTCAGCGTTTCTTCGGTTAATTGCCGCGCGTCCGATTCAACGCTCGCGTCCGCTTCAAACGACAACACGTTCGGATTGCCCTTTGAGTTGAGTTTGTTTTCGAGATCCATCAATTCGACCTCGTTGCGCGAACTGATGGCGACCTTCGCGCCAGCGTCCGAAAACAATTCCGCCGTCGCGCAGCCGATTCCGCGCCCCGCGCCGACTATTAATACCGTTTTTCCTTCTAAGCTTATTTCTTTCATCCCGTTTTGTTATCCGTTTCGATTCTTCGTTTGGAGTTTATGTAAAAAATTTATGTTCGCCGGTTTTCCGACAAAAATCCGATTTAGGCGAACACGCCAAACGCGCCGCGCGGATTTTGCCGGAATGCTTTATTTTTCTTCGAGAGAACAATTAGAGTTTAAACTTTTCGTTCGGGAAAAGACGAAAGCGCGGAATGTTTTTGAAAAGCGGGCGCAGACGATTATTCAAAACACTCCAAATATTTAACGCCCGCGCCGGTATTGAAAATCAC
Organism: Pyrinomonadaceae bacterium; assembly: GCA_036824525.1. Taxonomy (GTDB): domain Bacteria; phylum Acidobacteriota; class Blastocatellia; order Pyrinomonadales; family Pyrinomonadaceae; genus DAITAB01. The sequence goes on along the minus strand of DAITAB010000182.1, from coordinate 462 downwards.
GACCGTTTCGTTTTCGCTTACGAGATTTTGCTCGATCATTTTTTTCAGCGCGGGCAGACACGCAGCGCCTTCGGGTGCGCAAAACAAACCTTCCGCCGCGCCGATTTCGCGTACCGCTTTTATCAACTCATCGTCGGTCACGGCGATCGCGGTTCCATTCGACACGCGCAGCGCATCCAGAATCAAAAAGTCGCCGATCGCTTTTGGCACACGCAAACCCGAAGCGACAGTCGCCGCATTTTCAAACTCGGCGGCGAATCCTTTCCCTTCGTGAAAGGCGCGGACGATCGGCGCGCATCCCGAAGACTGAACCGAAATCATCCGCGGACGTTTTGCGTCGATCCAACCGAGCTCTTGCATTTCGTCAAAAGCTTTCCACATTCCGATCAAACCCGTTCCGCCGCCGGTCGGATACAAAATCACGTCGGGTAGACGCCAAGCGAATTGCTCTGCGAGTTCGTA
>DAITAB010000035.1:0-16601 GCA_036824525.1 Pyrinomonadaceae bacterium | reverse complement strand
GCAAGAAATACGGACAGAAGGGCGCGCGAAAGCGTTTCCAATTCTCGAAGAGATAATTTTTTGTTTTGCGTGTCGCTTTGAGGCGGTGCGCAAAACCCTAATCCATCGCTAAGTTTTATTGGTTGGTTAAACAGATTTAGCGAGTACAGAAACCAGCAAGGAGAGTTTGTTTTGGTTACAGTAACAATGAAAGAACTTCTCGAAGCAGGAGTTCATTTTGGTCATCAAGTTCGCCGTTGGAATCCGAAGATGAAGGAGTACATCTTTGGAGAGCGCAACGGCATTAATATTATTGATCTGCAAAAAACGCAGAAGCTTTTTAGAGACGCTTTGAATTACGTCCAGGCATTTATGACGGAAAAGCCAAATGCTCAGGTTCTTTTCGTAGGAACGAAACGACAAGCGCAGGAAGCAATTAAAGAAGAAGCAGAACGATGCGGGCAGTTTTACATCAATAATCGTTGGCTTGGAGGTTTGCTTACCAATTTCCAGACGGTTCAGAATTCGATCAAGCGACTTAAAGAAATCGAAACGATGCGCGAAGACGGTCGGTACGAAATGCTTACAAAGAAAGAACGTCTTCAGCTTGATCGTCAACACGGCAGCCTGATGAAAAACCTTGCAGGCATTAAAGAGATGCGACGACTTCCGGATTTGCTGTTCGTGATCGACGTAAGAAAAGAAGAAATCTCGATTGCCGAAGCCAATCGCCTTAATATTCCGGTAGTAGCGGTGGTTGATACAAATTGTTCGCCTGATGGAATTGATCAGGTAATTCCGGGAAATGACGATGCGCTTCGTGCGATCAGACTTTTCGCATCGCGAATTGCAGATTCGATAATCGAAGGAAGACAAGTCGCGACGGAAGGCATCGGAGTTGAAATTTCGGAAGGTGAAACTGAAGGCGAAGCGCCAATCTCAGAACCTGCCGCAGTTGAGCCGGGGATGCATGTTGCCGATCAAAGTTGGCGAAGTGCTGAATCGACTAACCCGCTTCCGGGTGAAGAAGTTCAACCCGGACCGGAGACTTCCGTCGAAGAAGCGCCGATTCCAGAAAGCAGCGAAGCAATCGCTAGTTAATTGGCGTAGACAATTTTTTACGGAAGCGTAGCTCAAAACATTAAGATTTCGGGCTACGCTTTTTTGAAATACAATTTTGATTTGGAGATTTATATGGCAGATATTTCCGCAGGCGCAGTAAAGACTCTTCGAGAGAAAACCGGCGCCGGAATGATTGATTGTAAGAATGCATTAGTTGAAGCAAAGGGCGACGAAAACCTCGCGATAGAGATTCTTCGCAAGAAAGGTATGGCAACCGCCGGAAAGAAAGCCGGACGGGTTACTGCTGAAGGTGCGGTTGGCTCTTATATTCACATGGGCGGCAAGGTAGGCGTTCTGGTTGAAGTAAATTGTGAAAGCGATTTTGTTGCGCGTGGCGAGGAATTCCAGCAGCTGGTTAAAGATGTTGCGATGCACGTTGCTGCGACGGATCCGCGTTATACGAACCGAGACGAAGTACCTAAAGATGTCTTGAACAAGGAACGTGAAATTCTCCTGAGTCAGCTCAAGAATGATCCGAAGAATGCGGGTAAGCCCCAGGATGTTTTGGAAAAAATTATCGATGGGCGAATAAACAAATTCTACGAAGATACGGTGCTTCTCGATCAGCCTTTTGTTAAGGAACCTTCAAAAAGCGTCGGAGATTTGGTCACTGAGAAAATTGCCGCGATCAAAGAGAACATCTCGATTCGGCGTTTTACACGATATAAAATGGGCGAAGGAATCGAAAAAAGATCCGATGATTTCGCAAGCGAAGTCGCTTCGCTCGTCGGCACGAATTAGTTTTTCGGTTGCTGCGCCTTGGTCACTCCTTCTTGGAGAGTAAATGTCGACATCCAAAAACAACTTAGTTTACCGTCGCGTCTTGCTGAAAGTTTCAGGCGAGGCATTGATGGGCGAACAGAGCTATGGAATTGACATTAATGTCGCTGAGGAAGTCGCGAAAGAAATAAAAGCGGTTCACGATATCGGAGTAGAGATTGCCGTTGTAGTCGGCGGCGGAAATATCTTTCGCGGAGTTTCCAAATCTGCCGGAAATATGGATCGAGCCGCCGCGGATTATATCGGGATGCTGGCTACCGTAATGAATGCGGTTGTGCTCCAGGATGCGTTAGAGCAATTGGGTGTATTTACGAGAGTAATGTCCGCTATTGAAATTCCGCAACTCGCCGAACCTTTTATTCGTCGGCGCGCAGTTCGTCACCTTGAAAAGGGTCGTGTCGTAATTTTCGCCGCCGGCACCGGTAATCCATATTTCACAACCGATTCCGCTGCGGCGCTTCGCGCGCTTGAAATAAAGGCCGACGCAATCTTCAAAGCGACAAAGGTCGATGGGATTTATTCCGCTGATCCGGTATTGGAAAAGACTGCAACCCGATTTGAAAAGATTTCTTATCGCGAAGTTCTAGAAAAACGTCTCAGTGTAATGGATACCTCCGCGATTTCCCTTTGCATGGATAACAAACTCCCGATAATCGTTTTCAATATGCGCGAATCAGGAAATATTATTAAAGCTCTCAAGGGAGATTCAAAAATCGGCACGCTGGTTCATGCGTGATTAAATTAAATAAGAGGGTTTATGACGGTAGATGGTGTAGTCAAAGACGCAAAGCCGCGAATGGAAGCGGTGATTGAAGATTTCAAACGCAAACTCGCAAACGTGAGAACCGGACGCGCAAACGTTGGGATACTCGACGGTGTGATGGTGGACTACTATGGAGTCCCTACGCCATTAAATCAGATGGCGTCGGTTAATGTCCCGGAACCGCAACTCATCACCGTGCAGCCATGGGATGCAACCCAAGTCGGTGCAATAGAAAAAGCGTTGAACGCTGCTAACTTAGGACTCTCTCCTTCAAACGACGGCAAGATTATTCGACTCGCAGTTCCTGCGCTAACTGAAGAACGACGCAAACAATTCGCCAAACAGATCCACGAAATCGCTGAGGAGCATCGCGTCGCGATTAGAAATCTTCGTCACACGGCAAACGATCAGTTAAAGAAGGCGCTGAAAGATAAACTTATCTCCGAGGACGCCGAACGCGATGGGCTTGAACAGGTGCAGAAGCTAACCAGCACTTTTACATCAAAGATCGATGAATTCACCAAACACAAAGAAGAAGAAGTAATGAAGGTTTGAGCTTCAAATGTTGACACGACGTTTCAGATAGAAAAACACCCGCGAGAATTCGCGGGTGTTATTTGTTCTACTCAGAATTGTTATTTTAGACCTACCAACTAAACCGCATCGAAAGTTCAAAGCGGCGATTTGCAGAACCTCCACCACCGCCACCAAACGGTCCAAATGATCCACCGGTTGAATTCGATCGGCCAAAAAAGGGCGATGATAGACTACCGGAAGGTTGTCCCTGGTTATTTCGATTTAGCAAATTATTCGCGTTGATCGAAAACGTTAGGTTATAAGGCTGATCACTTCCGCCTCCACCGAAACCGCCGAAGCCACCGCCTCCCATTCCACCGCCACCGCGTTGTCCGCCCGCTCCGGGTCCGCCGCCAATTCCCGGGATTGTTCCTGCAGCGGGTGTAGCACCTCCGCCAGCGCCTCGCTGTCCGCCTCGATTTCCACCGGAATCTTGAGCCGTGGGCGCGCTCATCGCTGATTTCTTAGCACCGCCGAAACCGATCGTCTTACTCAAGGAAAGATTTACGTTCACACTCGACGGACCGCGACCAAAATTTCGTGGAACGATAGCATTCGGATTGTTATCGCCGATATTGCACCAGCTATTCGGAAGTATAAGTTGAACGCATCGGGCATTCACTTCGGCAAATGTCGGTCGCTCGGTAAATTGCGAGTCGCCATTTGCGTCGATTCCTCGCGTGATGTTGAAAGGACGTCCCGAACTCGCCGTAATAAAAGGATTCAATCGAAGTTTCCATGGCAAGGTAAATGAGCCACCGAGAAAAAACACGTGACGCACATCCAAGGCAGAATTTCCGTACTCATTTCCGAGATCGTAACTATATGCGGGAAATCCTCCATCAGAATCGCTTTTCGCAAATCCCATTCGATAATTGCCAAACAATGAAATCTTGGGACTGACCTGGGCACGCAAATTTACGATGAACTGCTGTTGATTCAACCAGCCGCTTGATTCAGTTTGGTTAATATTTCCCTTCGTCGGATCCGGGCGCAACGCCTGCAATGCCGCCTGACTAGTCGGACATAGTATCGTCGTCGAACAAATCGGTGCATTAACATTTCGCTGTCGCAGTACATGAACGATGCGTGATGCAACAAAGAAAGTACTCAACGTGATTCGACTTGGGAGTTGACGCTCAACTCCGATCGCCGCCTGATAAGTATATGGAGACTGAAGCTCCGAGGAAATTTTGCGAATGTTACTGGTTTGAGGCGCAAAAGTTCCCAACTGCGCCGCGGTCGGCACGTTTGTCACTCCACTTTGAGTAAACACCGGTTGCGACAAAATAGCTGCGCCGGAATTCACCACGTAATTAAGTTGGCGAATTCCATCAAAACGAATCGTCTGGAGAGTCGCATTTTCGCCAAAGCGGTCGTAAAAAATTCCTGCGCCGCCGCGAATTACCGTCTTCGGCGCTCGCGCTCCTCCCGCACCCGGTGACCAGGCGAATCCAAATCGCGGAGCAAAATTAAGCTTATCGTTTATGTTTGTTTGGTTTTCATAACGCAATCCAAAACTCAGAAGCAAATCCGGACGAAACTTCCAATCATCCATTACGAACGCGCCAACATCTATTTGGGAAACATCCGCTAAGGGATTTCCCGCGGTAATTGAAAACTGGTTTGGGTTGAAGATCGAATTCGAATTTCCGAGAAGTTTTTGCCGATATTGTTCGATCGAACTTATCGCCGCTCGAATCACGCAGCCCGTTTGACTGCGATCGCAATTCGGCGATGACAATAATTCCGGAACTCCCGAAAAGAGAAAAGTGCCACCGAAATTCGCTTCCGAACGATCTTCCAAGTTCACGCCGCGAAGCCGCATTCCAAATTTAATCGAATGCGCAGAGCTTTTTCCCAGACTTGTAGTCGTGTAATTCTGTAATTCCCAACGACTCGTTTTAGTGTAATTGAAACCAACCTGCGCTCCGCCACCAACGAATGAGGAAGAGACGTTGATTGTTGGAATCGAGTTATCACCGCGCTGCTCGCGCTTGTTAAATTCATACTGGAAACGCGTCTCATTTACCGTTTTCGGATTTACTACCATCGTTTCCGTCAACTGTATCTGATGTTCCTGATTAGTTGATCGAGAGGCGAGAGATTCCAACGCGAAGCTTCCTACACCCTGATTATCGAGCGAATTTTTCGAAAAACTGTAGCGCCCCACCAAAGTGTTGTTGGGATTCAACGTGTATTCGAGACGCGGACTAAAGGAAAATCTCTTCGAAGGAACCCGCACATCTTTACTAAATGAAACTGGATTTAGACCCGTATCGAGAATCAAAGCGTTTATTACGCTATTGTTTTCAATTTGACGATTGGAAATGTCAAATGAATACGACGACTTGTTTTTCTGCAATGGTCCGCTGACAAATCCACCGTAAAATTTCGTCTGACTCGGCGCACGATTCTGCGCGAAAGGATTTCGCGAGTTGAGGCTTTCGTCGTTGAAATTCCCAAAAGCCTGTCCGCCGAACTTCCCGTAGCCGGGTTTTGTCAATATCTCTACGCGTCCAAATCCGAGACGTTCGTATTCCGCCGAGAAAGGGTTTTGATTTATTCGAACCTCGCGAATGGCATCCTTTGGGGGAATTCGCCCACCGGTGAAACCATCGATGTAAAACTGCCCTCCATTAGGACCTGCTGACGGACCAGCCAGCGCACGCAAAGCCGCTTCCAACTCATCCGGATCATCCGGCAATGCTTCGAGATCCTTTTCTTTCAAGACTGTCGCGCTGGCATTGTTTTCGGGATCCGTACCGACTTGCCCTTCCGAGCTGACGTCAACCTCTTCACGCACGCCTTCGATCTCGAGAGCGATCACTAACTCCTCTCGTTTGCCGGCAACCACATCCACTTCCGTATTTTCGTAAAGCGCAAATTTCGTAGCACTCACGCGAACCGTATACTTACCTGCAGCCAACGACGGAAAAACAAATTCACCTTGACGATTCGATTGCGTTGTTTTAACTGTGCCTTTCGAGTCAACCGCCGTCACCGTTGCTCCGGTAACGAGCGCGCCGAGACTATCGTAAATCTGTCCGCTGATACTGCCGCTAGGCTGCGCGATCAAAGCGAGAGGCGCAGTCATAAACAAAAACAAAACAATTGTAGAAATTACAGATGATTTCATAAAAATTAAATGGAATAGAAATTAAAAAAATTAGTTTAAGGAAATCCGAAGCCGTCCAAACCCGGAATTGAAAATCCGCCACCGACACCCTGCCCGCCTTGCCGGTTACCACCGCGACCTGCACCCATAGCTGCCGCACGGAAAAACAGTTCTACGCCCGCTAGTAATTTAATTGCAACGACGCGTGTCGCATTCGAGCCGGACGTTGTCGAAATGGCAATCGCGTCACCATTTTTTAGCTCGCTTAATGTAATTGACTTGAAATTATTGATCATTTCATCGAACTCGCCACGTCCGCCACTCCCTTCGCGCCCCTGAGTCGGACGATCGGTCGGTTTTTGATTTTGACCGGATGGCGATGGCGCTCCGGCTCCCATTTGCATCACGAGCATCTGCGCAAACTCTGCGGGAAACTTCTTCATCAGCGTAGAATCATTAAGCGCGATCGTCGTCGGCTTGTTTGTTTGAATATCTTTAACCGTGATTTCTTTTTTTACCGCGTCGATTGCTGTAATGGTTCCACCAACCATTTTAAATGTGCCCGAAACAATCTGTTCCGCAGAAAAAGTCGTCCCGTCGGATCCTTTATCTCCCAATGCAATCAACTGATCGTTAACTAATACTTCGGCAAAAGAACTCGGTTTCGCTTCGTCAAAATTCGCCGAGTCAGGTGCGTAACGCTTAAAGACCGCACTTTCTTTCGGCTTGATTACAACTCGACGCTCACCCGCAAATCCGCGGATCGTGATCGTCACTTCACGAGTAAGTGAATTAATTGCAGACACGCGACCGGAGATCCCGCGCGATTTCCATTGCGCCCGATCAGTTTCAATTTTTTTTGCAATCTCCGTTTTCGCCATCAAGTAAATCGAACGGGCGCGAAAAGATTTCTTATCGGCACCAAAAAATCCCGAAACCGCCAACTTGTCGCCGATGAGAATTTCCGATAATAGCGATGGCACTGCCTCTGATAACTTCGGATTTCCCGGAGGAACTTTCTTAAAAACGGTTTCCGTACTAAAGGTGATCGTCAAAGGACCTTCTTTCGTCTGCAAGATGAGATTCCGGTCCGCGGAATTAATCGCCGAAACATCGCCGATGACGATACTCGGTTTCATCGCTTCCGTCTGCGAAAGACCCACAGTTGCGAATAGCAATGCGATTGAAATAATGTGAAAGCCAAATCTGATCAATTTCATCAATCTATTTTTCCTCAATCTCTCTTCGGAAGATTCATGGTCTATTTTTAAGGCTGCGCCTTCTAAGTTAAGACGCCATTAATTAAGTTAAAGTTCGTTCAAACTTATCCGGCGACTTTTAATTTACCTGATTGACGTGTCGTAGCAACAAGACCCAAACTCGCCGCGAAAAGCATCACTACCGCAAATGTCCACAGGTAAGGCAGAGACAGAATCACTACCAAGACTATCGAACCTAGCAAAATCGCCACAGTATCGGAACTGCTGCGACCTGCAAAAATTCGCCGCTGAATTAATTTACCAAAATAAACAACGATCGATGCGCGTCCAAAAACGTAGGCAAGAAGTAACAAAATCAATGCCATCACGCTGTACAAAGCTCCGACCATGCCCGGCAGGAATTTAAGACCCAACAAGATACTCAGCGTCGCAAGCAGCAACGCGATCATGCCGATTCCCGCGACTCTGAGCGGTGCCAGCTGCATATTTGAAACGGCTCGACCAACCGCACCAGGCGCGATCATCGCGAGCAGGTATGCTACTACGAACCAAAAGAGTACGGATAGCAATCTCTGCACGAAAAACGAAACTGAAAAACTAGGAGAGAAAATTTGCGTGGGGTTTTGCGAAAGTTCGCGCAATTCCTCTTCGTAACCTGCATACATTATTGTCTCATGCCCCGGCGCGCGCTTTGGCTCGGCGGAATCGTGTTTGTAAGTTCCGCCAAAAATTATTATGTCACCTCCAATATAGCCGTTTTCGCGCTGGATAACTGAACCGCCTATCGTCGCCACGTCGCCATCAACGCTTCCTTCAATTATGATGTCGCCCCCAAAAGCAAGCACACCCTTCGCACTTTTCTTCACAATCACATTTTTTCCAACGACGAAGATTTCCATCTCCACTGCTTCATCAACGACGACGGTTTTCGTGTCGTCGGCGATAGAAATATCCGACTGCGAAAATACGCTTTGGAAAAAAAACAAAACGATTATGAACAAGAAAATGCCTAGTAACAGACTTCGGGAAATTTGAAGAATATCGATCCACGGAAAAACGCTTTGCATTCTAATCTTGCGTTTCCCCGTTTGGATTTTGTTGTGGTTGAATTCTCTGACGCGAGGCGAGAATCCCAATCACCGATAGCATCGCCAGCGCGACCAATACCGTTGAGAGTACTGAGAAGGAAAACTGACTGACTATAACGCGAAGAGCAAAGAAGACTCCCGTGAGAATATCCGCAAAGAAATGAACGACAAACGAACCAATCGTCACCGTTTGATTAAAAACCGAGGGCAAATATGAAACGACGTTGCTACTGCTAAACGCCGCTCCCACCGAAACCATAAATGCAATAACCAGGAAAATCGAAAGAGCACGACGAAGCTCATTTCCACTTCGAATTCGATCGACGTTACATTCTGCACGTGCCATTAGAACCTGCGAAAAATTTACCGGCAATTCCCTGTCGGCGGAAAATCGAAGCGCACCTCCGAGGGTATTCTGCAATCGTTTCTGAAAATTCACTTCCTGCTGACAGAATACACACTTCAACAAATGCGCCTCGACAAATTGGCGTCGCGCAATATCAAGTTCGCATTCGACAAACTCGCTCAGTTCTTCGACACCGATAACCCTACATTTTTTGTCTCTTTCGCTATTCACGTGCTTATTTAAGAAACTTTATGGTCAATGGATATTGCCAAAATTCACCGTTGTTTGCCTTGATCGCGCCGACTATGGCGAAAACTATCCCCATCACCGCTAAGGCTGCCAGCAATAAAAACCCAACCAGAACCAATGCGAGAATACCGCTAACAAAAGCGTAAATCGTCGCCGAAATCATCCAATTGACGATCATCTTTCCGTGAGCGTCGAGCGCCGGCATTTTGTCTTTTTGAGTCTGCCAAATAATTATCGGAACGATTATTCCGAGCGGAAACAGAAACACATTAGCGAGCTGCGAAAGATGAAGAAACAATCCCATTTGCTTCTCTTCGTTCGTTTGCAAAAACATCGGTGGCTGGCTCTGCATGTTGTACATAATGAGAATCCTTTCGACTTAAATTCCGTTGATGCCGCGTTCAATTAATTCCACTCGCATCATTTCGCGTGCGCGAAAAAGGCGATTTTTCACGGTGCCCAGAGGCAGCGAAGTAATTTCCGCAATCTCGTCGTAGCTCAATTCTTTTGCATGACGAAGTTCGATCAACTCACGATACGAAACTGGCAGACGCGAAATCGCATCATCAATCCCGCGACGCCATTCGCTTCTTTCCCGATCTCTTTCCGGTGAGCAAACGTTGCTGCTAAATCTCGGCGAGGAATCGCCCACGGAATTCTCCACTTCTAAACTTTCTTCGTTTTTCGGACGCCGCCGAATGTGATCAATTGCCGCATTATGAGCGATCTTGTAAAGCCAAGTTGAAAAGCGATAATCGGGACAGTATTTCTCCATTGAATTATAGAGTTTAATAAAGACTTCTTGGGAAACATCTAGTGCTGCGTCGTAATCGCCAACGATCCGAAAAACATAAGAAGTTATCGGACGCTGATACCTCGAAACCAGAGTCTCGAAAGAGTCTGTTCGTCCCGAAATTGCCGTGGCAACCAGTTCGGTATCCGAAAGTCTTCGGATCTCGTCAAGATTTAAAGTCTCTGCCGTCATTACACAAAAATCCTACGTACCAACCATCCAAATGGTTTCAAAATGTTAACACTAATTTAGTTGGATACGGGAGTTGACGGCAACTATGCCCAGGCCATACTCGCCAAACCGGCGGGCGCAGCGACCTCGCCGAAGCGTAGACTGGAAGAAGGAATCCGAAGTCCGACATCTTCGGAACCAAGAACTCTGATGGATTTACCAAGCGCTTCTTCTGCGATTTTTCCGATACGTGATTTTTGGGAATCTTCGCCAAGGAAAAGCAACCGTTCAAGCGAATTCGAGCCCGCTCGGGCACCGACGCGATCTTTATAGAACATCAGCAGACGAAAGAACTCATCGGCAAATTCATTTTGACTACATGAAACAGTCCGAATCACACTGGGAACATTATCTCGCAAAATATAGGCGGTAAATCCGCCGGGCTGTTCGCTAACTAATAATGAGTCGTTTTTGGCTTTCCCGTTTTGCAACCATTTAAGTTCGCTAACTGCGCGCGGAAGTATAAGACCGGCGCGCCAATCGAGTTCCGCAAACAAACTTTCAAATTCATCTAGCACATTCAAGGAAACCGCAGCCGCCCAAAAACGTTCTGCGCCTTTTTCGTCCGGAGAAAGCTTTTCAAAAGTTATCCGAAGCGATGATGCGGCGGAACCGAAGACGCGTTCGGATTTCCATTCGAGAATTTGCTCGCGTTCGGCGTTCGACGTCGGAGGATTTTCCAAGACAATTATCGCCGTTCGAGCTGAAGCACTTGGAAGCGAGACAGACCAGTTCTTAACTTCGTGTAATCCGGCAGCCTCGGTAATTTCTCGTAAAGACTTGCGAACTTCGGTTCGATTTCGAATATTCACTTCGTCGAAATTTGGAATCAAAACGTTTTCCGTTAAGTCCATGGTCGTAGCAGCAGAAATCGTAAACTCATGCCTTCCCTCTTTTGAGAGTGAAAGCGCGGTAATGCAATCGCGTTCAAAACCAACGGCGTGTTTCGGAAAATGTGGACGTGTAAGAATTGGAAACATCAAATTCTCGGCTCGCAAAAAAAAATGCAAAAAACTTCGGTTAGTATTCCTTAAACGCAATTCCGTCTGTGTCCGTGCCTTCAGCGAGGCTCTTTACATCCTTGAGACCTTCGCCACCATCCGGCAAATTCACATCGGCTCCCATTATTGGTTCCCATTCGGCTTTCTCCAAAATCGGATCCTGTGGAATTTCGCGAAGGTAGCCGGAGGTGACCAGGTCATTGAGCTCCTGTGGAAGCTTTCCCTTATCGGCAGAGTATTGGTCAATACACTTTCGAAGTGTTCGAAGATTCTCTCTCAAGACTGTTTCCCGCGCCCGCTTAATACTGGTTTGATAAGTTGGCCAAGCAACCGAAAGCAAGATAATCAAAACGAACATCGCGATCATCAGTTCGAGCAACGAAAATCCTGTTTGTCTTTTGCTTATTCTCATTACCAGTCGCGATACTTTTCACCGTTAAGTGCTTCTTCATCGGAAAGCGATCTGACATCAAATACGTTAATGTCGTCCCACGTTTCGCTGCCTTTTTCTTGATAAGACGAACGCAATCGCCATTCTTGTTTTCCTGTGAATGGATCAAAAGGAATTTCACGCAGATAATTCTTCTTCAAATCCTTTGTTTCATCGAAAACTGTCGACTCGCCTTCGCCAAAAACTTCCTTTGGTTTCAACTTCAAACCTCGCGGCTTCACTCTCACTCCTTCAACCAAGATATCCAGCGATGGCGGAAACCGATCAAGGTTTGTTGCCTTGAAGATTTCGCAGTCGTCAATTACAACTCGCGAACGAGGATCGGATGTGCTCGGCACCGGTACCGGACCGGCGTTAATCCCTATCGTTCCCGAAAGACAAGAGCCGATTGTATCTCTATGGAATTCATCGATCGCCAGGCGCATTTCTCGCAACGCCTCTCGAAGACGCTCTTCCTTTTGTCTGCGAATTGAATTTTGGAGCAACGGAACACTTGCCATCACCAATATTGCGAGCACGGTGATCGTAGCTATGAGTTCCAACAACGAGAAGCCATTTTGAATGCGAAAAACTCTCACGCTCATTAACAATCTGCGGCGATTTTCAGATACCGCCAAACACACCAGAGTACGGATGGAATTCCGTCTTTAGAACTTCACCCGGAAATTCTTACCATCCACCGTCAGGACGTTTACAATTTCGGCATCAATCGCGATTTCGGGAATTCCATCAGTCAGTGCTTCGAATTCCACGTAAGCTATAATTCCCGAGCTTGAAACCGCAACGTCGCTTTCACTCGAAAGCGAAACAAACATCTTTCCGCCCGCATTGAGAAACGGTGCGACAGCCGATTGTGAAAGTTCTTTTCCAAAAATCTCGCCACGTAAAACTTTTCGGACTGCAAGCTTTTCCGCATCAAACTTCAACCCGACGACAGCCGAACGAAATGGCGTAGCGGTGCTGATCAGAATGGGAACTTGAAATGTCGCTCTGCGTTTTAGCGTCGGCAGCGCCGTCAATAATTTAATTTGAGCTTCCGGAATTTCCGGTTGGGGCGAAATTGAACTTTCAACCGGAAGGCTTGAAGTTATTTCTTGATCCCGAGAACCCGAATTTGCGTCTTGCTTTACGACCGCCACGGAATTTCCGGTTTCTTCGAGAGGAGTTTCATTCGGAACATTTATACGAAGTGTTTTCACCGCTTTTTCGGTCAGCGGTATTTCCGGCGTAATGTTTCGCGCAATCGCTTTTTCGATTTTCGATGGCGGATCGTCCTCGTATGCGGGCTGCTTAACCGATGACGAAACGGAAACCGATTTCGTGGATGTCGGGACGTACTTCGGCTCACTCGTTTCTTCTGTTGCGGGAAGTTGAACCCAAGCGGTGGTGGGCAAGCGACGCGCAGCGGCAAGTAACTCTTCTTTGTCTTCCTGAATCACCATCGCTTCCAGTGAGTTGTTTGTCGGTGTAGCAAGACTTCCCGTCGGGCGCTCAATTTCATCTTCAGGAAGAATCGAAGGCGCACGCAAAACTCTTGGCGTTACTGCGATCACGATATCAACCTGACGATTTTCGTTTTTCGGCGCGGTAAAAAGTCTTCCCAAAACGGGAATCAATCCGAGTAGAGGCAATCCGGTTTTACTCTTGGATTCGGTTGATTGGGCAACGCTTGCGAGAAGCAACGTGCGATTATTTTGTATTCGCGCCGAACCTTTTATTTCTCGTTCGCCGAAAATCGGATTGTCATTGATGCCGGTTCCGGCAATATCGCGTGAGGTGATTTCCATCTTCACCTGCACGTCCTGATTCGGGAATACGAGCGGTTCAAACGAAAGCGTAAGTCCGGTCTGTTCGTAGTTAATTACGTCGGCGATTGCACCGTTATTATTGATGTTGCCGGTATTGACATAGGTAGCGCTTTTGATCGGAACTCGCTGACCGATTTTCGCCGTAGATTTTTCACCGTTGAAGGCGTGAACCTGCGTTGAAGCGAGGAGTCTCGTATTTCCCTTCGATTGCAACGCCTGCAGATTCGCTGCCGGCAGAATAATTCCGGCTCCAAACACGGTCGGAATAGCGCTTGTCGCCGTACGCACCAAACTGCTGTAACGATCATTTCCTCCGACTCCAACCACGCCGCGAGTCGTGCCTCCGAATTGTGTCAATTCAGACGAGCTTCCAATCTGATTGCCAAACTGGAGCAAGTCATTTTTTGAAACTTCGTAGATCTGCACATCCATCACGACTTCCGCGCGATCTTTATCCCAAGCTTTTATTAAATTACCGATGATTCGGATATTTTCTTCCGTATCGCGCACAGTAATGCTGTTGGTTGACTTATCGATCATTACGGTCGTCGGCGTACGTCCGGACTGAGCGGGAATTGCTTGCGGTAATATCCTTTGAATGTCTTCGGGATTCGCATTTGAAAGATAAAACGTTCGAAGTACGAGCTGCTGGAAAAAAGGTCTTCTGGCTTGCGCTGCTACCAAGATGGTTCGTGGTCCAACCTTCTGGAAAAACAAACCTTCTTGCAAAAAGACATAGTCGAGCGCTTTTGCGGCGGTCACATTTTTCAATTCAATCTTTATCTTGCGTTCGCTGCGCAGAAGCTCATTGTCAAATAAAACGTTTAAGTCTAAATCGCGAGCCAACTCCTTAACCAGAAAAAATAAATCGACACCGCTCGGAAACGGAACATCGCGATGCTTTTCCAGGCGCGGTGAAAAAACGTCCTGTTGGGTCGATGAATATGCGCTCGGCACTACCTTCAAAGGAGAATTCTCACGCTGATCGGAATTTGGTTCGCCGGAACCGGCGGCTTCCTGCAAACGAACCATGCGTTCCATCTCGCTCTTCGCCAGTTCATTTACCGGATCATAGGCATAAGCTCTCCGGAAAGCATTGAAGGCTCCGGAATAATCTTTCTCTTCCGCGAGTTTTGCACCGCGCTTCATAAACATTTGGGAAGCATTAAAAATCGCGCGTTGATAATGGAGTCGGAATTCGCTGTTGCGCGGATTTTCAGATACCGCCAACGCAAATTCTTCCACAGCTTTGTCCCACTGCTCGGCATTTTCGTATTTGATGCCCTGACGAAAATGCTTCTTCCCGTCGCCCGCAGCGAGCACCGCAAATGGCGACAAAAGACAAAACGTCAATACCAAGCTAAATACAACGCGAAAGTGCTTGAGTTTCTTCATGATTTTTTCCAGTAATTTTACAGGGGCGGTTCGAAGAATTCCTGTTCGAGATTCGCGTCTCGCCCATTCAACACGCCAAGACAGCCACTAAAGTTGCAAAGATTCAAGAATGCAGGGACTTAACTTTTGAATGGAATACGCCGACAGTCCCCTCATTCTGCAATATTTATCTGATTTCTTCAACAAAAGTAACGCGATTGATCTCGTGCAGAGTAGTCACTCCGGCAAAAACTTTATTGAGCGCTGAAATTCTCAAACTTGAAAGACCTTCCTTCACCGCCTGCTTGCGCACTTCCGAACCAGGGCGGCGTTCGATAATCATTTCACGAATCGTGTTCGATAAATCCAGCAGCTCATGGATTGCCGTTCGTCCGCGATATCCCGTGTGGTTACAGGCGTCGCATCCGACATTCATATAAAATCGCCAGCTCTTCGTTTCTGAAGCACGAAGTCCCGATTCAACCAGTTCATTTTCGCTCGGTCGATATTCTCTTTTACAGGTGCTGCACAAAAGCCGAACGAGTCTCTGCGCCAAAACGCAGTTCAGTGACGAGACAAAATTGTATGGCTCGACTCCCATGTTAATAAATCGCCCGATCACGTCGATAACATTATTCGCGTGAACAGTCGTAAACACGAGATGACCAGTGAGTGCCGACTGAATCGCGATTTGTGCAGTTTCCTCGTCTCGAATTTCACCGACCATTATTTTGTCCGGATCGTGACGAAGGATCGAACGCAGTCCGCGAGCAAACGTCAAACCTTTCTTCTCGTTCACCGGAATCTGCACAATTCCGTGTAGCTGATATTCGACCGGATCTTCAATTGTGATGATCTTGTCTTCATCGTTACGAATCTCATTAAGCGCCGCGTAAAGAGTCGTCGTCTTTCCGCTGCCTGTCGGACCCGTTACCAAAACCATTCCGTATGGCTCTTTGATATAAAGGCGAAAACGCTTTAAGTCCTCGGAGTCGAAACCGACAACATCAAGATTCAACTGTCGAAAACTCTCATTGATTTGTTCTTTGTCGAGTATTCGAATTACCGCATCTTCACCATAAATTGTCGGCATTATCGAAACGCGAAAATCGACGGTACGACCTTTGTAACGAACGCGAAATCTCCCGTCTTGCGGAACCCGACGCTCGGCGATATCGAGTTCGGACATAACCTTTATGCGCGAAATAAAATTCTGATGAAATGAAATATCGATTGGGTCCACTTTCGCGTAAAGCGCGCCGTCGATTCGAAACTTTACCTGCACATCTTTCTCGCGAGTCTCAATGTGAATATCCGAAGCACGCGATTCCATCGCGTTGTAAAGAATCGTGTCAACCAACTTAATAATCGGCGACAACTCCGAGTCATTTGCAAGGCGATCGAGATCTAAAACCTCTTCACCCTGCTCGGTTTCTTTTAGTAATGAGATACGAAAAGTCGAGGCAGCCTGTTGAAGAACACGCTGAGTTGCATCGCCCTTCCGTAGCACAACATCAATCGCGCCCGCCGTCGCTACGTAAGGAATAATTCGCACGTTTAGCAGATTTTCCAACTCATCCAACTGGATGAGATTTGTTGGGTCCGCCATCGCCACATGCAAATTCCTTCCCTCGCGTCGCAAGGGAACAAGATGGTTCTGCAACATCATATCGATCGGAATATCTTTGATTGCCTGCGGGTC
>DAITAB010000379.1:0-1560 GCA_036824525.1 Pyrinomonadaceae bacterium | reverse complement strand
CGATTATCGTGAAATATCGCGACGAGAAAACCGACGCGGCGACGAAGCTCGAAGATTATCTAAGATGAAGATTCAATTGTTTTTTGCGTTATAATAATCGCGAGGTTAAATATGAGTTCAACCGCAATTAGTGTCACAGCCGAAGAGCTTCGAATCTTGGTCGAAAATTTGGTCGAAGAAAAACTTATCTCGCTTTTTGGCGATCCGGAGGAAGGTTTGGAGATTCGAAAAGAATTGAAAGAGAGATTCCTCAAGCAGAGAAACCAAATGCGCGATGGCGTAAATTCCATTTCTTTTGACGAGGCTATGGCGAAGCTTGGGTTGGACGAATAATGTATACGATTCGTTTCGCTGAAACTGCGATTAGCGAACTTAAGAATCTTGATAAAGCGACCGCGAAACGAATCATGTCAAAAATTTCGTGGCTTGCGCAAAATGCGGACGCAGTAAAACCTCTCGGTCTTCGCGGAGATCTCGCCGGTTTTTTCAAGCTCCGAATTGGGGATTATCGCGTAATCTACGAACTGATTGCAGACGAGCGGGTGCTGAATATTCATTTCGTAGGTCATCGAAGCGAAATCTACGAAAGATAACAACGTCGATTCCAAACGTTCTCTGGAAGGTTCATCCTTGTTTCTTTTTTGTCACGAGATGTTTGCGAATGAGTTCACCGAGTCTTTTCTTAACAATCGCTGGCGCAGTTCCGCCGATCGAGCGTTTGTTTTTTAGCGTCGCTTCCAAACTCAAAGTGTCGTAAACATCTTTTTCGATCACCGAAGAAAACTTCTTCATTTCGCTCAAAGATAAATCCGAAAGCTCGCGCGAAGTTTTTAACGCAAACAAAACCAACTTCCCGACAATTTCGTGTGACCATCGAAACGCCACGCCTTTTCTCACTAAATAATCTGCAAGCTCGGTCGCATTGAGAAAACCGTTTGTCGCCGCCGCCAGCATTTTTTTCGAATCGAGTTTTATGCTCTCAAGCACAATTCGCGAAATCGCGATGGATTCACGTGCCGTGTCGAAGCTATCGAAAACCGCTTCTTTGTCTTCCTGCATATCTTTGTTGTATGCGAGCGGTAAACCTTTCATAAGCGAAAGCAGCGCCGCATGATGACCGAAAACGCGCGCAGACTTTCCGCGTATCAATTCGAGCGAATCGGGATTCTTTTTTTGCGGCATCAGACTCGAACCGGTAGAGACGTCGTCGCCGGGTTCGACAAAACCGAATTCTTTTGTCGAATACAAAATCAAATCTTCCGCGAAGCGCGAGAGATGCATCATCGCCAACGCGCAATCACCGACGAACTCGATCGCAAAATCGCGATCCGAAACTGCGTCGAGACTGTTTTGCGAAACGGATTCGAAATCGAGTTTTTTCGCGACGAGCGCGCGATCAATTCCAAAACTGTTTCCCGCAAGTGCCGCAGAGCCTAGCGGTAAAACGTTTACGCGCCTTCGTGTGTCGCGAAGTCGTTCGACGTCGCGTTCGAGCATTTCATAATATGCAAGACACCAGTGCGCCCAGAGAATCGGCTGTGCTCTTTGCAGATGTGTGTA
>DAITAB010000181.1:0-5124 GCA_036824525.1 Pyrinomonadaceae bacterium | reverse complement strand
AGTTTCGAATTTCGATGCGAGTTCAATGGCGGAAACGCCGTTGATGAAGAGTTGATTATTTTTCGCATCGAGAAAATTCTCGATCTCCCAGGCAGATTTCATTCAGGCATTAGACCGCAGAGTGACGCGAGACGCAAAAACCGATGGAGCGCAGGCTGCCAGCCTTCTACGATTGCGAAGCAATCGCAAACCGCTAGTTTTTCAAATCGCAAATCATTTTCGAACGCTTTCGCGTTCGTGCAGGCTGGCAGCCTGCGCTCCATCGAAGCACGCGTTCGGAGTTCCGGCTCTTCAGCCGGGATGTTTTTCACTTTGAAATCGTGATCGGTAATTTTCCTTTGAACGGAATTTCGCCGAGAAGCGCGCGTGTGGTTGCGCGCTGGAGTGAAGGCATATCGCCATAAGCAGCGACGTAATTTTTCATTTCCGGAAATGAACGCAACAGATACGGATTTCCGAAACTGATTCCAACCACATTTTTCTCGCTCGAAAAAATTTCGCGAAGAAGCGGAATATTTGAATCGGGAAGTCCGACGCTGTTTCTGGCTCCTGACCTAACTCGTCCAAACATTCCAACAATTATCGTCTCTGAATTCATAGCTTTCGTTCGCGCGATGTTTATTTCTTCGGGAGTTGAGCGTTCATCCAGAATTGCCGCTTCAAATCGGACGCCAAGCCGACGCATCTCTTGCTGAAAAGACATCCCGAGAAACATTCGTTCCTCTCCATTCGTGGACCCGATGAAACAGATTTTCTTTCCACGTTCGAGCGGAAATGTTGCTGCGTTAGATTTCACGAGTGTGATTGCGCTTTCTGCGATCTCGTTTGCGAGAGCGCGGGTTTGATTGCCTGAAACGATGCGATCAATTTCTTCGATCGATGTCGTAAACTTTTTCGAAATTCCGAGCGCGTGTTTCCATGCCAACTGTTTCAAAACCGATTGATTGATTCTTTCTTCCGAAATTCTTTTCGACGCAAAAGCATTTTTCAATCCGCGTATCGCCGCATCTGTATCGGCGGGTTTGAGAATAATATCTACGCCCGCTTCAATCGCGCGCACTGCAGCTTCGTCCTGATCAAAATAAATCGTGAGTCCGCTCATGCTCATCGCGTCCGTAACAATCAAGCCATCGAAGCCGAGTTCCTTCTGTAGAATTTGTGTCGTAACGATTTTTGAAAGTGTCGAAGGAACGGTAACTTTTGCATTCACAATTTCCGAATTGGTTTCGACCGGCGCATAAGGTCGCCGCAATGGCGTTACAACTTCCGGATCAATCTGCGGAAGGGAAATGTGCGCGATCATAACCGAACCGATTCCGGCGTCGAATACCGCACGAAAGGGAACGAGCTCGACCGCATCGAGCCGCGAACGCGGAAGATCAATCACCGGAAGTCCGCGATGCGAATCTACGTTTGTGTCGCCGTGTCCGGGAAAATGTTTAGCCGTAGCGAGGATATTTCCGCTCTGCAAGCCTTTGGTAAATGCCACGCCAAATCGCGCAACCTCAACAGGATTTTCTCCGTATGAGCGGACGTTGATCACGGGATTATCGCCGTTGTTGTTTACGTCAACGACCGGCGCGAAAACCTGTTGCACTCCGAGCGCCCGCGCTTCGCGTGCGACGATCTCGCCCTGGCGACGCGCGAAGTCAGGATTTCCCGTTGCAGCAATCGCCATATTCCACGGGAAATTCACTGTCTCGTCAAAACGCATTCCGACACCGGTTTCGAAATCCGCGGAAATCAGCAAAGGAATTTTCGCCAGCGCCTGCATTCGATTTACGAGATGAACGGTTTCGTAAACGCCGCCGACGAAAATAACGACGCCGCCGATTTTGCTTTCGACGACCTGTCGCTGCAATTCTTTGAAGTCCGCGCTGTCTTGGTTCAAATAACGCGCGTTGATTCCGATGTGAACGAGCTGACCGATCTTTTCATCGACTGTCATTTTCTTTAATTGCTTCGCCGCCCATTTGTAAGATTTTTCCGAGGGACGGAATTTCGTCTGTGCGAAGGAAATTGGCGCGAGGAAAATTGAGAGTAACAAGAACAGTGGAAGACGCGCAGTCGCGAATAAAATGCTCTTTCTAAACATAATTTTAAACGGCTGACCGAGAAATCTTAGTCGCTGAATGCGACAAATTTAATAGCGTCGGGTGAAACCCGACGGCAACGATTGACATAATATCGCGTCCCTGAAGGGGACGAATCTCAATCCCAAACATAACGCTCGTCGTATTCAACGTCATATTTGTTCAAGAAATATCTGAATTCGTCTTCGAAACTAATATCGACGTGATGTCGTTTTTGGTTGGCAATATATTTTTTTACGTCGTCCAGTTGCGTATATCCGACCGAAAACGCGCCGTAACTATCCTGCCACTGAAAAGTTCGATAAGCGATTCCTTTCGACTTAATCCATTTTGAGCTATCGCGTTTGATGTCGCCAACCAATTCGCTCAGTTCGATATTCTTGCTCATTGAGACTAGTAGATAAACATGATTTGCGGTTCCATTGGCGGCAATCAATTTTGATCTATTGTTGTGGGCAATTCCACCGATGTATGAAAATAATTCCTCTTCAATTTCGGGAAAAATGAGATTCTTTCGGTTCTTCGTTGAAAAAATAATATGAACGTATAGGTTGACGAGAGTCTGTGCCATTGCATGATGAAATCGTCCCCCTCAGGGACGATTTGGTTTTTTCGCTCTACGTCGGGTTTCATCCGACGCTATTGAATCCGTCGCTTTCAGCGACTAACAAGTAGGCTACATCGTTACTTGTGTTTCTCAGCAAAAACCAAACTCGCAATCAGAGCGACAAGAAAAGTTATCGCCGCGCCGATGAGCACATACCACGTCCACGCTATCGGTGTTGCAAACTTGATATACGCCATCACGACGATACTCGCAAGCATCCCAATCAGCGCCGATGTTTGATTTGCTCGAGGCAAAAATGTTCCGACTAAAAATACGCCGAGCACAGGTCCATTG
The DNA here is from genome assembly GCA_036824525.1 of Pyrinomonadaceae bacterium. Classification (GTDB taxonomy): domain Bacteria; phylum Acidobacteriota; class Blastocatellia; order Pyrinomonadales; family Pyrinomonadaceae; genus DAITAB01. The sequence goes on along the minus strand of DAITAB010000181.1, from coordinate 2,130 downwards.
ATCAACGACGCTACAGATAACGCCTGATCAAGCGCCGAACGTTCTTGTTTCATCATCGCAAGCGCGACGAGAATTTGCACGATGCCGATTATCAACGTCGCCACGTGCGAAATTCTTAAGTAATGTTTATCAGTTAAGTTCGCGCGAAAAGGTTTGTAGAGATCATTAATAAAGGTAGCGGCGATTGAATTAAGCGAAGAGGAAAGCGCCGCTGCAAAAATCGCGGCGACTACCAAACCGGATAAACCAGTCGGCATATGTTTTGTTATGAAATCGGGAAAGACTTTATCGCCGCCGGCGAAAGGGAATGTCGCGGCGATTCCCGAATTCGCAACTCCGGCTTGCGCATATTCCGGTGAGACAAACGGCTGATAAAACGCGAAAAGCAAGACTCCGATAAAGAGAAAACCGATGAATTGCGCGAGTACAACCGCACCGCTCGAAAGCAGCGCCGTCGTCGCGGATAGAGGTTTGCTCGTACACAAATATCGCTGGACAAGGTACTGATCAGTTCCATGTGTGGACATCGTGAGAAAACATCCGCCGATCAATCCGGACCAAAAAGTAAAAGTCTTCGTTGCGTCAAACGTAAAATCAAACAACGAGAATTTGTTGTATTCGTGACCGAGCGCGAAAACTCGTGAGAGTCCGCCGTCAACCTGATTTGTTATCACCACCGCCGCGGCGATCGCGCCGCCGATGTAAATCAAAAGTTGAATCACCTCAACCCAAATCACCGCTTCCATTCCACCGTAGTACGTAAAAATTATCATTACGACGCCGAGCAGAATCACGCTGCCAATGATCACCGTTTCCGTGTTCGCCTGCGGCTGAAACGCGACGTAAACCGCGGCAAGTACAATCGCGGTCAACAACAAACGAATTCCGTCCGCGATGTTTCTCATCACGATGAAGAGCGACGACGCGAGCATTTTTACGTGCGGACCAAATCGCGCGCCGAGTAGTTGGTAAACGGTTTGCAGCTCGCCTTTGAAATACATCGGAATAAAGAGAATGGAAATCACGATGCGACCGAGCATGTAACCGAATACGAGTTGGAGAAATTGAAAATTTCCGTTTTTCGCAAACGCAATTCCCGGGACGGAAATGAAAGTTATGGTCGAAGTCTCGGTTGCGACGATAGACATTGCGATCGCCCACCAGGGAACACTTCGATCGCCGACAAAATAATCGTCGGTAGTTTTTTGTTTGCTGCCGAACCACGCGCCAAAAGCGGTGATGCCGATGAGGTAGCCGAATATGATGACGAGATCGAGTGTTTGCACTGATGTTGTTCCTTGATAGATCGAATTTCAGAGCCGTCGAATTATGAAATCGAAAGCTCATGAGATAAAGGCGCTCGGGAATCACCTTAACTGGTACTTATCATTGGGCGATTTGTTTCTCCTCACACAGTCGGAGAGTTTGCTATCCCATTGGCTCCCAGAAAACTCCCAATACCAATCTTCTTCATACTTTCTGCCGGGAATGTATCCAATTGACTTGTCTTTCCTTCTTGGGGCAAAAGCCAAGTACTCGGTTTCGTTGAGAATACTTCCCGGGATAAATACCACATCGAATTCTTCAGTTATATCTCGGCAGTCCACCATTTTAAACGTCAAATAAGGGTTGACGAACTCTTCGGGTTCTTTGCCGCGATTCAAAAGGAAAATTCTTTCGGACGGCGGTTTCCGATGAACCACCCCAATAATTAGGAAGAGAAAAGCGGCCGAAAATGAAATGAACAGCAACTCACCAAATAGAGATCGATTGAACTTCCACCTTTTAATCGAAGTCACTGCTAATGCGGCTGAAAGAACTAACGCGCAAACGAACAAAAATCCGATCAGCACAACTACGAGTGCCTCTCCAAAAGCCGTCCCAAAGATATCGTGCAGCGAATTTGGTGTCGCAAACGGAAATGGAAGAAATAGAATTGTTAGCGAAAACAGTGAAACGCAATAGCAGATGTATCGAAAAAGTTTCACGAGTTAATTGAATCAATCGCCTTTTCAACTATGAAATCATTCTCAGCCAAAACACGCTCCGCTGTTTGACGGTCTGACGACGTTTTTGTCATCACGAGTGCTACCCGCAGATCTCCGTTCGCTTCAATTAATAATTTAGTTG
>DAITAB010000180.1:0-5164 GCA_036824525.1 Pyrinomonadaceae bacterium | reverse complement strand
TCCGCCTCAGTCGCGTCGGGTTTACCGTATGAAATATTGTATCGAACCGTGTCGTTAAAAAGCACGGTCTCCTGCGTAACGAGCGCGATTTGTTTTTTCAAACTTGCAAGACGCGCGTCGCGAAGATCGGTTTCGTCCCAAAAAATCTCGCCTTCCGCCGGATCGTAAAGCCGCTGAACCAATTTGATCAAACTCGATTTTCCGCCGCCGCTCTCGCCGACCAACGCGATCATCTGACCCTTTGGAATTTCCAGATTCAAATTACGAATCACGCTTCTGTCTTCTTCGCCGTAGCTGAACGAAACATTTTTCAGCGCGATTTTGTTTTGGAGCGGTCTTAACTCGACGGCGTTTTCTTTTTCGGGCAAAGCTTCTTCGTCGTCCAAAACATCCCAAACATCGCGCGCGGCGGCAAACGCTTTGGAGATTTCGTTGTGTTGACGCGAAATCCGACGCATCGGATCGTAACTGCGGAAAAGGAAGAACAAAAACTGAAAAAACTCTGCCGGCTGCATATTTCCGGCGTTAATTTCGCGCATACCGAAAAAAAGCAGGGTCGTGATCGCGAAAACGCCGATGAGTGCCAGCGTCGGCGGTGCGAGCGCCGCGATTCTTCCCGATAGAAGATTAGCGCGAGCGATTTTCATCGCCGCGTTTCTAAATCGCTGACGTTCGCGGTTTTCGGCGCGGTAAGCGATCACGATCGGATAATTAGCCAGCGTTTCCTGCGCCGTATCGGTCAAAAGTTTGTTTCCGTCATAAGATTCTTCGGCAAGTTTTCGCAGTTTTTTGCTGAATTTTGAAGTAAAACCGGCAACGAGCGGAGCGATTATCAACGACCCGAGCATCAACCGCCAGTTCAGATAGAATGCCGCGCTCAAGAAAAACACGAGATTAAAACTTTCGCGCAGAACGTCGCGTAAATTTGACGAAACGGCGTATTCAATTGAAGCCGAACTGGTAACAAGCCTCGCGACGAGAAAGTTTGTGCGGTGCTTTTGAAAAAACGCGGCGGGCTGTTTCAGTAAGTGTTCGTAAAGCTCTTGTCGGAGATCGAGAATGGCGGATTGACCGATTTTCGCCATCAGGAATGTCGAAAAATATTCGGCAATTCCGCCGAAGATGACAAATGTAAAGAGCATTACCGAAATCGTTAGCCAGGCTTTGAACCAATCATCCTGCGGGATCAGACTTTGCAGATTAAAAATCGAAGTCGCGCTTTTTGACGTGTCAATATTAAATGCCTGATTGAAGATCGGCGTCAGCAGCCCGCCGAGCGCGGTTTCAAACAAAGCGACAAATATCATCGCGATGATCGCAATGACAAAGGTCTTCCAATGAGGTTTAAGATATTTGAGAAGTCGGCGGAAGTCTGTCATTCGGTTAAACCATCTGAATATACGTTACGACTATGCGGCAAGTCCAAAGGATTTCGCGTTGCCAGAAGAACTGCAACCGTTTCATAATGCAGCAGCATCTTTGCATAAAGTAGAAGAAAGCAGGAGTAGTATCAATGATCGGTCTGAAAAAAATCGTAAGTCTTATTTTTATATTTCTAATTTTCTTTTCGACTCACGTTCTCGCACAGTTGGATTTTCCACGGCAAACGGTCGCCATTACTTACCCGCAGGATCAACTGGTTCTAGTGCAGTTTCGCGGCACGACCCGGTTTCCTCGAATGAAGGGTGACGCTCGCATTAAAAGAACGAGCAAAAATGGCACAGAGATAGAACTTTCGGTTTCAAGGATGCCACGACCTTTTGAACTTGGAGCGGGATTCGCGACGTATGTGCTTTGGGCGATTTCACCCGACGGACAAGTTGACAATCTCGGTGAGATAAAACGCCGCGGCACTTTTGAATTTGATTCGAAAATTTCCGTTACGACTCCGCTCCAGCAATTTTCGCTGATCATCACTGCTGAACCGCATTTCCTCGTGCGACGTCCGAGTAGAGCCGTGATGCTCGAGAATTTTTCGGGACATACTATCGCCGGGACTTTCGTACCAACAACTAAGACCGTTCAATATTTCGGAAATTCGAGCGATTACTTTCGCGATTCGATGACGCCTGAAATCGCGGAGACCGACTACGCAAAAACTCCCTCGCTGGTGCTGCAGGCGAAGCAAGCAGTCGCACTGGCGCGATATGCCGGCGCGGATCGCGATGCGCCTCAGGAATTGAAAATTGCTGAGACATTGCTTAACAATTCCGACAATGCCTGGAAAGCCGGACGCGACGAGGAACAGGTTGACCTCACCGCCAGACAAGCGATCAGCGCTGCAGTTAAAGCGGAAGATACTGCGCTGATCAGGAAAGAAGCGCGGGAAAAAAGGAACGCTCAATCGCGTCAGGATTCCGAACTTCGTAATGCCGAACAAAAATATCTGGATGCGCAAACCGAGATTACCGAACTGAAGGCTGAGATGGCGCGCGAGACGCGAAATCGTGAACTCGCCGAACGCGATGCCTTCAACTATCAACAACAGATTAAAGAGCTACGCGACGAGAATTCGCGTTTGCGGGAAGAAGCAGCAAAACTCAGAGCAGACTCAGAAGACGCGAAAGTAAGGCTTGCTCGCATCGAAGGCGAAAGCCGGTCGATGCAACAGGAGCGCGAGCGGGAAAAGACGAATATTCGGATTCAGCAGACCGCGGCGCTTTTGCAGCAGTCACTGAGAAGTTTCGGTTCGGTAAAACAGACCGAACGCGGAATCGTGCTGACGCTCAGCGAGAATTACTGGACGACATCGCGGACATCTGATCTTACGTCAGTTGCCGAAACTAAAGTCGCAAGTCTTGCCACGATGCTTGCTACAAACAGTGACTTTCAGGTGACGATCGAATCTCATACGGATGATCGCGGATCGGCGGATGATCTTGAAAGGCTGACGCAAGATCGCGCGAACACGATCGGCACCCGATTCACCGTTGCGGGAATTGAACAATCCCGTATCGATGCGCGCGGATTTGGTGCTCGTCTTCCGATCGCCCCGAATAATACCGTTTCGAATCGCGCGAAAAATCGCCGACTAGAAATAATTCTGACGCCGAAGAGCGAATGAAACAAAAATTTGACGCAATAATACAACCGCGTCAGGCGGAATATCTTGAAAAGCTCCATCATCGAAACAGCGGAGTGCTTTCAGAGATCGAGGCACTCGCTCATACCAACAACATTCCGATAACTGATCGCGAAGTCGCTCTGTTTCTCGAAATCAATACGCGTTTGTTGAAAGCAACGCGAGTGCTTGAAATAGGTTTGGCGATTGGTTACGGAACCGCGCATATCGCAGCCGGATTAGATGAAGGCGGGAAGGTAATCGGAATTGAACCGAGTCCGGAAATGATTAATTTCGCGGAGCGATTTCTCACCCGCTTGAATCTGCGCGATCGGGTCGAAATTATTCAAGGGCGGGCACTCGATATAATTCCTAACTTCACTGAAAAGTTTGATCTGATTTTTCTCGATGCGGTAAAGGAAGAATACGTTCAGTATCTAGCTCAAGCTTTGCCACATCTGAAAATCGGTGGCGCGGTCATAGTAGATAATTTGCTTTGGGGCGGACAGGTGGCGGGCGACATTATTGGTCCGGACCAAGAATCATCAACTCTCGCGCTCCGTAATTTCAATCGTGTATTTGTAAACCATCCGCAGCTTCGGGCGCAGGTGTTGCCATTTGGCGATGGAGTAGGATTCGCCGTGAAGATCGCCTAAGTTTTCAAGACAAGAATTCGATCAGGCGGTAATCCGACCATGCATTCATCGCCCAATTCCAGACCGACAAGACGCAGCACGAGGGCTTCGAGTATTAGTCCGTTTGAATCGAGGACAACTCTGGTTGTGGCGCCTTGGTAATGAACTGCGGAAATTTTAGCTTTTATAAGATTATCATCGGGAAACGACGCGCCGAATGAAATTGAAAGGTGTTCTGGGCGGATTGCAAGTGTCACATTTTGCGTAATCGCGCCGAGGGATTTTTTATCCGCTATCGCGGTGTGGATCCGGTGTTCACCGACTATTGTTACGAATTCCTGTGCATCTTGATTATTAAAAGTAACGCGACGCGCAACAAACAAATTGTTTCGTCCGAGCGCTCGCGCGACCGAAACTCGTGTGGGGTTTTCATAGATCTCACGCGGAGTTCCTACCTGGACGATTTCGCCATTCTCGTAAATGCCCAAGCGATCGCACGATGCAAAAAAATCATTACTACGATTCGATGTAACGATCACCGAGAGATTCTTAATGACCGCAGCCTTTCGCATTAAGGCAAAAGCCTGTTCGCGACTGGCAAGATCTAAATTTGAGAAGATGTCGTCGAGGACCAGTATGCTGTTTGTCTCCTCGATCGCATTCTCAAGCTGTTGGAGCGAATTTACGTTGATGCCGGCGTCTTTTTGCCATGAAAAGATTTTTCGCGAGGCAACTTCCGGGCGACCCAAATAGGAAACGTTTTCCGTAGAAATTTTCGTCTCGTCGAGCAAAACTTCGCCACGAAAAGATTTTTCGCGACCGGCGATTATTCGTGCGGTGATTGAAGCCGTAGAGAACTTATCGCCAAGCAAACCGAAGATTTCGCCGCGGTGAGATTCAAATGAGAAATCGCGCAGAATCCATTCGTTGCCGATTTGTTTAGAAAGCTTTGTAACTCGTAGTGGCATTGTCTTAAAAACGGAACTAAAAGCCTCTGAGTTCGTTTAAAAAGAGAGTATGCTTTTAGCAGACGGAACTGACAAGTTAAATATTTAATCGACCGCCTTGAATTATTGGTTAGCGGCGAATCATAAGCAAAAAGGGATGAGAAGTATGAAGCATAGTCTAATTTTAAGTGTGGCGATGTTCATCGCGATCACATTTCTCGCACAAGAATTCTCGGCGCAAACCCGGAAATCGAGAACCCGAAAGAAACGCACAACTGTTACTTCAACGGTTCCAACCTCTGTAGTGCAAAATCCCGAGATCATAAGTCAGGAATCGGATTCGATGTCTGATTCGCAAATGACATCCAGCGGCATTATTGAAAGTTCTGCGTCGCCGATTGTGCAGGAATCACTTGATCAGAAACTCGAGCGGTTTAATGACAAGATGGGCGAGATGAATTCGCGTTTAGGTTCAGTTGAGTCGAAACAGAAAGTTAGTCTTGAGGAGAAACAGAAAAAAC
>DAITAB010000179.1:0-5174 GCA_036824525.1 Pyrinomonadaceae bacterium | reverse complement strand
CACGCCTGGTCGGGTGAAAAAAAATGTTCCGACGCTGAAGGCGTCGAACAAATTTGGTTTGAAAATATGACGCCCACTAAAGCGGGATAAAAGTTGAGACTAATCCGGTGACCATTGGCTGAAGCCGATGGCAATCGGAAAAAAGAAATAAGAAACAAAAAGTGAAAAGGTGAAAAGACGAAAACGAAATCCGAACCGTTAGGAAAAACTATATTTTTCGGTTGATTACCAAAAGTATTTCTGTATACTCCAACTCATTGGTCTCCAAGCCAATATACAATTCATCGACCAGTCCGGTCACAAGTAATCAATATTTTTTTTAAACGACCACACTTCTTGAGGAGGAAGTTAATGATCATTTCAATTTTCGAAAAAGTCAGATCAGTTTTCGCCATAGCTTTTGCGCTGGCGGCAATGGCACTCGTTTCAAATGCGCAGGCTACAATCGTGAACTACGATTTCAATGCCGGGTTAACTCCGGCGACTTCCTTCGGCGTTACCGGTTCGGCGGTAACTTCCGGACAAGCAATCACAAATGGTCCGACCGGTACAGCTACCGGTGCCGGTGCCTTTACCGTGAATGCGACAGCGGGAAATAATGTTTCAATCCCCGATGCGAATGCGACCCCAACTAATTATTTCCAATTTAATCTTGGCGGCGGATCGCTTACCTACTACACCGCCTATAAGGTTTATGTACAAGCGAATCCTTTAGCTTCCGCATCGCCGAATACTTTAAACGTTGCCTATGATCCGGGCTGCTTGGGCACATTTACCAACTTCGCAACAACGGTTCCGATTACATCGGCCACTTGGAACACTGCTATTTTTGATTTGAGCGGTGTAGCGGCACTAAACAACAAGTCAACAAATTGTTTTCGAGTGTTCGGTTCCGGAACTTCCGGTGCCAACAAGGCAATGGCGATCGACAACTTCCAAGTGCAGGCAACGGTAATAACCGCCGCGACGGTAACTATCGGCGGACGAGTTTCCACATTTGAAGGTAACGCGATTTCGCGTGCGAGAGTTTCGATGATTGATTCAAACGGCGCGGTGCGAACTGCGATGACAAATCAGTTCGGCTTTTATTCATTTGCGGATGTCGCCTCTGGAAGCACTTATGTTTTGAGCGTGCGCGCGAAGCAATATGAATTCGCACAGCCGACTCAGGTAGTCAGTGCGAGCGAAGACGTTTCAGATGTTAACTTTACTGCGTTGCCCGGAGCTTTGGATTTTCGTTCTACGGAAATTCCAGTTGCCTCTGGCTCAAAGAAGTTTCGCTAGACTCTCTGGCGTTTTTGAAAAAAGTAGAAAAAGTGAAAAGACGGTTGATTATTCAGCCGTCTTTTTTTGTTGAGCAAAAAGTAAGTTGCCACATCGGAATCCGAGACTTCTCAGGCTTGACATCGAAATGCATTGCGACTAATTTCAAAGCCAATAATCTCTGGAAGTAGTTCAATTAACCCAATCGGGGAACCGGAAATCTTCGGAATCAAATTTTCCCCGAGCCGAAGTGAAGTAAAAAAATACTGTCGCGCTGATTTGTTTTTGTGTGCGGCGATTGAGTTTTTTCGAGCTGAGCATTTTCAGCCCGCATTTGAAAATGGAGAATCTTTTATGAACATCGTCCGCAGCACCGCAAACGCATCTTCGCGCATCATCACCATCGGCATTTTGTTTGTGTTGGTTTCGTCCTTCGCGCTCGCCGCGAACTGGGAAAGCGTCAGCGCATTGGCGGAAAGGATCGGCATCAGCGCGCCATCAAAAACCGCAGCCGCGAAAAAAGATTTTTCAATGGTTAGTGACTCGCGATCAGCGAAAGATGATTTTGTGATCGGCACGTGCGACGTTGCGACCGCCGGACTTCCGATTGAAGTTGAATCAAGTCTGCCGAGCGGTCCTACAGCTTACGCAAATTTGCAGGCAGCTTTTGCGGATATTAATTCAGGGGTTCATCAAGGCGCGATCAATGTTGAAGTTTGCTTTAGCAGCGCAGAGCCGGCGGGGAGCGCTGTACTGAATAGTAGCGGCGCGGGTTCGGCGAATTACACGTCCGTAAGTATTCGTCCGCTAGCTGATGGACTGACACTTTCGGGTGCAACGGTTACTGGGCGCGGTTTAATTGAACTCAACGGTGCCGACAATGTAACGATTGATGGCGACAATCCGAACACTGCGGGAACAAACCGCAACCTGACGATTACCAATACTGCGACAAGCACCACGACTTTGACTTCTGTACTTCGTATCGCAGTCGTTGCGGCGGTTCCAAGTGCCGACAACAATACATTTCGAAATCTTAATATCAACGGAAGTGCGACGGGCAGAAATGCGTCGGCAAATACGAGCACAACGGCGAGTGAGAATTCAACATTTGGAATTTACGCGGGTGGGTTGGCGACCGGAGCGACGACTGCTCCAGCCGTCTTAACATCCGTATCAACCAATACGGCGGCTTCGGGCACAACAATAAATGCGCTTAGTGTTACGAACAACGCTGTCAACGCGTGTGCTCGTGCCATCTTCTTTAATGGCGCAGCGGCCACGGTTTCGACGGGCGTGACAATTTCGAACAATCTAGTTGGTGACCAAACAGCTCTGGTCGGTGACCCGCCTTATACGACTCCTACGACAACGGTGTATACAAAAGGCATTTTCGTCGCCGGTACGACTGCTTTGACGATTTCTGGTAATTCCGTGCGGAATGTTCTTTCTTACGTTGCAACCGCAATGACCGGAATTGAGTTGAACTCCGCGGTTGGTAGCGGGCCAATAACCATCAGTAACAATATCGTAAATGGTATCGTGACGAATTCCGTCGCCGGTACGAGTTCAGTTTATGGAATTCTTGTATCGTCAGCAGGCGGACCATATTCAATAAGCGGCAACACGATTTCAAATGTCCAGCTTGTTTCCACGAGTTTTACACCAAAACCTCGCGGCATTGAGGTTGGCACTTCGGCGGCGTCCGGAACTATCGATAAAAACCGAGTTTCGACAATTTACAACCGATCAACCGGAACCGGTGGCGTTTATGGAATCAACTTAGCGGCCGGAAATAATGTAACCGTTCAAAACAACTTTGTATGGGACATAAACGAGAACATGACCGGTGGAGCCGCATTCGGAACTACGTTCGGTGTTTACGGAATAAGGATCGCTGCTGGGACGGGTCATAAGATTTACCATAATTCCGTAAATTTGTATGGGACTCTTTTTGGCACTGCTAATTCGTCTCTGTTGACTGGGGCATTCTCGATTAACGCCACGACCCTTACCGGGATTGATGTTCGGAACAATGTGTTCTCCAACACGTTGACAGGTGGAACGACCAGCATTGCACATGTGTCCATGATTCTTCCGTCGAGCGGCACGAGCGCGATGAATCTCACATTAAACAACAACGATTATTTTTCTGGAACAACGGCAGGTTCTCAAGGCATTGCTCACGTGGGCACCACTTACACGGCAACTCCTGCCGGACCGGCGACATATGCGGGTCTTTATACAGCCGCCAATTTCAATTCGGCTGATACTGCAAATATTCTCAACTTGCGTACGTATACGAATACTTTGAGTGCCGCAGGAACGAATGACAATGCTTCAAAAGTTGTCGATCCATTATTCGTTTCGGCAACTGATCTTCATATTCAATCAACTTCTCCGATGGAAAGCATGGGAGTCAACGTCAGTGTTGCCGACGATATTGACGGCGAATCGCGCGGCGGAACTCCCGACATCGGCGCGGATGAAATTACTTTGGCAGGTCCGGGCACGGTTCAATTTAGTGCGACTAGTTATACGGGTCTCGAAGGCGAGTTGAAAGTGATAACCGTCAGTCGAGTCGGCGGTATCACAGGAGATATCTCGGTTAATTACGCAACCGGCGGCGGAACTGCAACCGGCGGCGCGTCGTGTACGGTTGGCGTTGATTATGTCAGCACTTCGGGCACTTTGAATTGGGCGAATGGCGATTCTACTGCGAAAACATTTAACGTTCAGCTTTGCAACGATGCAGTGGTTGATACGGAACTCGTGCAACTGACATTGAGCGGCGAGGTCGGAACTACGATCACCGGAACCAATCCGGTTAATTTGAACATCACAGATAATCCGCCGGGCGTTATTCAATTTAGTTCAGTTACTTATAACGGCGACGAAGGAACTACGGCGATAATTACTGCCACACGCACAGGTGGAACCGGCGGTGCGGTCTCGGTCGATTACGCAACCGGAGGCGGCACTGCGATGAGCGGCGGCGCGTGTGGCGGGACGGTCGATTATGTTCAATCAAGTGGAACTTTGAATTGGGCAAATACCGATGGCGCAAACAAGACCTTCAATGTTCAGCTTTGTACGGACGCTAATACCGCAGAAGGCGCTGAGACAGTCGGGCTCACCTTAACGAACGTGATGGGCGGCGCGTCGATCGGCGCCAACAATCCGGCAACTCTGACTATCAATGATGTCGGATCAGTTTTCTGTAATTCGGATGGTGTGATCACAATTCCATCGACCAGCGGTACGGCTCCGTTTCCATCGAACCCGTATCCGTCGACTGTAGTTGTCTCGGGTTTGGTCGGTACGACAAGTACGGTCAAGGTTAAACTGAATACGATCACACATACATTTGGAAACGACATCGACATATTGTTAGTTTCGCCAACCGGCGAGAAGTTTATTTTGATGTCCGATGTTGGAGATAGTTCTGGCTTAGACGCAGCGGTAACGCTTACCTTCAAAGATGGTGGCGCGGTTATCCCGACAACGGGAGCAATCCCGACCGGAACTTATGCTCCAACGGATATTACTTCTGGCGATGTTTTTGCGACGGGCGCGCCAGCCGGACCATATGTCAGTCCCGCTCCGGTTGGTACAGGAACACTGAATGGAACATTTGGTGGACTTAATCCGAACGGATCCTGGCAGCTATTTGTAAGTGATGACGCGGGCGGTGACGGCGGAACAATCCAAAGCTGGTGTTTGGAACTTACAACTACTGCTCCTTCTCCGGAAACGATTCAATTTAGTTCCGCTACATATTCTGGTAATGAAAATACAAGTGCGACGATTACCGCAACCCGAACCGGCGGAAATGCCGGCGCGGTTTCGGTGGACTATGCGACCGTTGCAGGCGGAACTGCAGCGAGCGGTGCCGCATGTACTGGAAGCGC
>DAITAB010000178.1:0-5182 GCA_036824525.1 Pyrinomonadaceae bacterium | reverse complement strand
TTAAGCAAAGGCGCGCTGCACAAACCAGTGGTTGAAGTGTTGCGACTGGCGGTTGTCCCAAGTTCAAAGAACGTCGAAGCTCTACTGCTCTTGGCGAAATCGGAAATTCGCCTGAAGAATTTTCAAATCGCAAAATCCTATCTCGCACGCGCGGAAAAAATACAACCGACTTCTTCCGAATTGTTTTTCCTCAAATCATTTTTGGAAAGTGAACAAGGAAACAGCGTCCGGTCTTTGGAATTATTGGAGAAGTCTTTGGAGTTAGATCCACGCAATACTGAGAAGTTAATGCAACTTGTCGTGAGCGCGATGCGCGCAAATCAGCCGGACAAAGCCGTTCGAGTCGCAGAAATTCTTACGAATCTTGAACCGCAAAATCCTGAGTTTTTATATTTACTTGGAGCGGCGTCGTTGCAAAACAACAATTTAGAAAAGGCGGAATCTTTACTGACTAAATATCTCGAATCGCGTCCGACTGACTCACGGGGTTGTTTAGCTCTCGGCGTAACCTTTGCCGGGCAGGCGGATAAGTTAGCCGATGCCCGTCAACAGCTTCAACATTGTTTGGCGATCGATCCGAGTAATTATGAAGCGGCATATCAACTTGGCTTAACATACAAAACGCAGGGCGAATCCGAGAAGGCTATCGAATATTTCGAGCGGACTGTAAAACTTTTTCCTAACCACGCATCCGGATTGCGCGACTTGGGCGCGATGTATATGCAGACCGGGGCAGAGGAAAAGGCTCGTCCTCTGTTGGAACAAGCGGTCTTACTTAACCCCAATGACGCAGATGCGCATTTTCAACTAAGTCGGCTTTACAATATTATCGGCGAACACGAACTCGGAAAAAAACATCTTCAAATCTTTCAGAAACTGAAAACTCCTAAAAAAGACGGAATGTAATGAAATCTAAGAGACTCTTATTTGCAAGTATCTTTTTGTCGGTTTTCTGCGGTCAAATTATCTTGGCTCAATCGGATGTTTGCAAAGATCGCAGAATTCCGCAACTTACCGACATTTATTCCAAAACCGGAATTAAATTTGTTCATACTTCTGCACCCGAAAAGAAATACATCGTTGAATCAATGAGCGGTGGAGTAGTTCTGATTGACTATGACCGCGATGGTTTTTTAGATATCTACTTCACCAATGCGCCGACGGTCGAGATGGCTTTGAAGAATGAAAAATCGAAAAGCTTACTTTATCGAAATAATGGCGATGGAACTTTCACCGACGTAACTGACAAAGCGGGCGTCGGATTTCCGGGATTCGCAATGGGTGGCGCGGTCGGAGATTTCAACAATGATCGCTTTCCGGATATGTACATCACTTGCCTTGGCGGAAATGTTTTATATAAGAACAACGGCGACGGAACATTCAGCGATGTAACCAAGCAAGCCGGAGTCGCGGACGGAAGATGGTCGGCGGGTGCGGCTTTTGGCGATTATGATGGCGATGGTTTGTTGGATTTGTTCGTGGCGAATTACGTCGACTTCAAATTCAACGATCTACCCGGATTTGGTTCGCTTCCGACATGTAAGTTCCGCGGCGTTGACGTTCAATGTGGTCCGCGCGGATTGAAAGGTGCCGGCGATAGCGTTTTTCGTAACAATGGCGACGGCACTTTTTCCGATGTTTCCAAACAACTAGGCTTTGAGGATCCGCAAGGTTATTACGGAATGCAGCCTATCCTGTCTGATTTCGGTAATTCCGGCAGGCTCGATGTTTATATTTCAAACGATTCGACGCCGAATTTCTTCTATCGCAATGATGGCAAGGGGAAATTTACAGAGATTGGCTTGATTTCGGGTACTGCAGTCAGCAGTGACGGTTCTGAGCAAGGTTCGATGGGTGTTGCCATCGGTGATTACCTGCATACAGGAAATTTTGCAATATATGTCACGAACTTTGCCGATGAATACAATACGCTTTACCGCAACAACGGCGATTATGATTTTACCGACGTATCATTCAGCGCAAAAGTAGCGCAGCCTTCGCGCCCTTATGTTGGTTGGGGAACCGGATTTTTTGATTTGGACAACGACACTTGGCTCGATTTATTCGTCGTTAACGGACACGTCTATCCACAGATGGATAACATTTCATCGGGTTCGAGATACAAACAAGGTAAACTTTTGTTTATGAACCGGGGCGATTCGACTTTTTGCAATGCAACAACCCAAGGCGGCGCAACTTTGTCCGAGCTTCGCGTATCGCGCGGGGCTGCATTTGGCGATTTGGATAATGACGGAAACGTAGATGTTGTCGTTGAAGATTTAGACTTTGCGCCGATGATTCTGAAAAACGAAGGCGATAAGGCTAATCATTGGATCACACTCGAATTGGGCGCCAAACAAGGAAATCCGTTAGCAATCGGTGCGAGAATTAAAATTATTACTGGCAAAACTGTTCAAACCGAAGAGATAAGAAGTGGCGGAAGCTATCTATCGCAGAATGACTTGCGGGTGCATTTTGGTCTCGGCAAAGCGACGAAGGTAGATTTAATCGAAATTCGTTGGAATTCCGGCAAAGTCGAGACGATAAAAGATATTTCGGCGGATAAGTTTTACGGAATTTTGGAAGGCGAAGGAATCGTACCGTTTGAAAAAATTCGACCTAAAGCGAAGAAATAGATTACTTCGGGAATAAGTCCGATCGAGACGGATTTAGCTTAAAAGATGACAAAAATTCTGTTCACAATAGTTTTATTTCTTTCGCTATCGCACCCGACTAATTCGCAAAAACCTTCGATTTCATTCAGGGACATTTCCGCCGAAAGCGGAATAGCTGTTTCACATATTTCGACTGCTGAGAATCGTTACATTATCGAATCGATGAGTGGCGGAGTCGCGCTTTTCGATTGCAATGGAGATGACTTCTTGGATGTAGCCACCATTAATGGTTCGTCGGTCGAGAATTTTAAGAAGACCGGTGATTTATTTTTGACTCTTTACCGGCAGATCGACGGTGCAAATACGAAAACTCCAAAATTCGAAAACATAACCGAGTCAGCAAACCTTTCTCGAAAAGGTTGGGGAATGGGAGTGACCTCGGTTGATTTCGATGGTGACGGAATTTTGGATTTATTTGCCACAGGTTTTGGAGGAAATGCTGTTTATCGCGGAAAAGGAAATTGTAAGTATGAAGACGTAACGGAGAAATCCGGCTTACGCGGAGTCGGTTTTCAGACTGGAGCAGCTTGGGCGGATTATGATCGAGACGGTGATTTGGATGTTTTCGTCGCTGGTTATGTGTCGCTCGATCTTAATAATCTGCCCGTCTTTGGAAGTTCAGACACGTGTTCTTACAAGGGAATCCGCGTTCAATGCGGTCCGCGAGGATTGCCCGGTGAAAGAGATTATTTTTACCGAAACAAGGGCGATGGAACCTTCGAAGAAATCTCCGAAAGAGTTGGTGTAGCCGACAAAAATAAATATTTCGGTTTGGGTGTTATTTTCGCGGATTACAACAATGACGGCTGGCCGGACTTGTATGTCGCCAACGACAGCTCGCCGAATTATTTGTACAAGAATAACCAAGACGGCACGTTTTCTGATGTGAGTTTTGAGACCGGAACGAGTTATAGCGGGACCGGTGATGAGCAAGGTTCGATGGGTGTAACGATTGCGGACTATGACAACGATGGCAAATTGGATATCTTCGTGACCAATTTTGAGAACGAACAAAATACTCTATATCGAAATGCGGGAGCGAAAGGCTTTCTCGATGTATCAGCTACCGCCGGCGTAGCCCAGCCCGCAAAACCCTTTGTCGGATGGGGAACTTCTTTCGTAGATTTTGACAATGACGGTTGGCTCGATTTGCTTGTCGTAAATGGTCATGTGTACCCGCAGATGGAACTGACCAAAACCGATTCGCAAGTCGGATTTCGCCAGCCGCTTTTGCTTCAGCGTAATTTGGGTAACGGAAAATTCGAAGATGTTTCGAAAGTATCGGGTCTGCGAGATTTGAAAATGTATTCGAGTCGCGGCGCCGCGTTCGGTGATCTGAATAACGATGGACTGATTGATGTGGTAATTACTAATCTCGGCGAGAAACCAATTGTTTTGTTGAATACGACTGAAAACAAGAATCAACGAGTAATATTTAAGCTGATTCAAACAGGAAAAAACCGCGAATCGCTCGGTGCACGTGTGATACTAAAAACCGATAAGCGCTATATGATTCAGGAAGTTCAAGCCGGTGGCAGTTATCTCTCACAGAATGATTTTCGGCTACATTTCGGACTCGGAAGTAATGAGGCTATACAAAGAGTCGACGTTCGCTGGAGCAATGGTAAAACGGAGCAACTTACTGCGTTTCAGTCAAATCAGACTGTTACGGTAAGTGAAGGAAAAGGGATTTTGAGTACCACGGGTTTTCGTAAGAACTGATACTGACTTCGACCGGAAGGTCGTATATGATGTCGTTGTTACAAAGTTCGATTTGTAATTACTTTTGATCACGTTCAACTTAACAAGGTAAATCGAATGAAACGACTAATTCACTCAATTCTCGTGATATTTCTAGCGGCTACCGTTTCAAGTTTACTTGGTCAAGGCGCACCCGCCGGAGTAGGCACACCTGCAGGAGCAGGTGACAAAAATCTGGCAGACGATGGAGTAAAAGCGCGTTCAATTGAATTGGAACGCATCAAGCGCGAGGCTGAAAAAGTTGATGCTGAGAAGTATGCACCGATAAATAAAGAAATCGTCGCTAAATTCCCGCAAATCAAAGAGGATTTTGAGGACATTCAAATCTTAGAGGCGGCAATAATCAAAGCCTACACAAACGGCAAAACGATTGACTACAGCTTAATAGAGTCATCTGCAAACGGGATAGCCAGAAAGGCAAAGCGACTTGACTCCAATCTTTTTGCGGCGAAGGATGAAAAGAAAGTCGATAATCCTCTAGATGAAAAATCCAAAGAGAAAGTCCAAAAGACCAAAACTCTGCGAGATTTGATTGTGGAGTTAGACGACTCAATTGGCAGTTTTGTTTCGAGCAAGATTTTTGGAAACATTAAAATTATTGAGCCCGAGGTTGCGATAAAGACGCGCACTGATTTACTCAATATTTTGAAATTAAGTGAGTTGCTTGCTCTTGAGGCAAATAAGCTGAAATAGAGGCTTTGTAAGTTTGTTGAAGTGCCCGGGCTAAGTTGTGTAAACGGAAATGC
>DAITAB010000177.1:0-5184 GCA_036824525.1 Pyrinomonadaceae bacterium | reverse complement strand
AGCTGAAATGCCTTACAAACGAAAGCACACCGTCACAAGATGTTTGAATGAGAATTTCGACGTCCGACGGGAAACCTCGTACCTAATCGTCTTCACATCTATTGGGATGAAAAACGAGTATTTTGCGTTGCAGAAAAGGTCAGACTATTCGGAAGGTTTTATAACATCGCGCATCTCCAAAAGCAGAAGATGTTTCAGAAATGCGTGGTGAGCAGCGAAGTATGAAATACAAAGTCCGGGAAACGCATCGAGAAAGCCTAACTTAAACAGATATGTCTCGATGAATTTCAAAATCGGCTGAAAGGCAACGTTCAGTCTGGATGTACTTCGTCCATCCCGAAACATTTGTCGAGCAGCCAAAGGTGCGTATCGCTCAGCGATCAATTTTGCGTGTTGCGATGTACTGTCAACGCTGTAATGAAAAATGTCGTTGGAGAGTTTTGCGACCGTAGCATCCGAATCCATCTCGACGGATTCGTGGATCAAAACGTTTTTCCAACGTCCGCGTTTTCGATTGAAAAGTCGCAACTGCCAGTCAGGATACCAACCGCAGTGTCGGATTGCGCGCCCCATGTAAATTGAGAGCCGCGGGATTCGAAACCCCTCAGCCGAAGGTTCCACGCGCGAGTTTTTCAGCGCCAGAATCTCTTCGCGGAGTTTTTCGGAAATAACCTCGTCGGAATCGAGGCTCAGTACCCAATCGTATGTAGCCTGATCAACGGCGAATTGTTTCTGTTTCGCAAAACCTTCCCAAGTGCGCGCAACCGTTTTCGCACCGTAAGATTTGGCAATCGCGACGGTAGAGTCGGTACTTCCGGAATCTACTACGAGAATTTCATCGCACCACTTAACCGATTCAATCGCGGCGCGGATTTTTTTCTCTTCGTTAAACGAGATGATGACGGCTGAGATTTTCATCGCGAAAGGTCATCGCTCGGTCATCGGCGAGACGACTTCAATATTATTCACAAGAAAAGTCGTCGATGTCGCGCGCTGTACATCCGCGAGCGCTTTGTTGTAATCAGTTTCGGCGCGAATTTCTGCATTGCGCGCATTGGTCAGGGCGTTTTCGCGTTGAAATAAAATAAAGGTTGTCGAACGTCCCGCATCATATAGTTTCCGTTCGCCTTGCAACTGAATTTCCGCGTTCTCTCGTCCGCGCCGTGCCGCCACGACTCGCTGACGCGCGGTCTCTACCGCCTGCACCGCGTTGCGAACCTCTGCAATAATCAATTGTTCTTGCGAACGTGTTTGAGCAGCAATCTGCTCTTGTTGTATTTCCGCGCCGGTCAGATTTGCGCGCGCGGTTCTATTACGAAACGGAAAAGAAATCGTCATGCCTACGGAAAAATTAGGTGCATCGCTTCTGAAAATATTGCGCCATGCGCGATTGTATCCGCCGGCGAGAAATCGCGGAGTTCCCGGAATTTCGAGTAGCGGATTGGGAATCTGGTTGGCCGGTGAAAGCAGCGTATTTAGTTTTTGCCGAAGAATCTCTTCGTTTCCGGTAAATTGAGAAACAAAAAGGGAAGAAGTCGAAGCTCCTCCTTGTGATAAACCGTCGAGCGAAAACGTCGAAGTGAAATCGATTTGCGGTTTTGTTTGATTCTTAAAATAACGTATGTCTTCGGAGTTTATTTCGCGTTGCAATCGCAAGCGTCGCAGTTCAAACCGATTCTCGATCGCATTTTTTAAAGCGGCATCAAGGTTGATCGTATCGGAACCGATTACGGGTTTATCCGTGGGAAGTATCGGCTTGCCCCATTCATTCGAAAGCGGATCTTTCAGTAACAAAGTCTTGAGAGTGTTTTCCGATATTGAAACTTGCTGTGATGCCGCCAAGACTTCAACTTCGCGATTAGCAAGTTCGGTAGAAACCTCCGCGCGTTCTAGCGGTGCAGATCTTCCCGCAGATATTGAAGCTTCCACTCGACGCAGATTTTCGCGAGCGAGATTCAGATTCGAAGCTTTATTTTGTTGATCGCGCAATGCAAAAACGAGATCCCAATAGGCGCGTTGCACCTGCGAGATGATCCCGATCGTCGTCCGACGAAAATCCGCATCCGATTGTTGCAATCGCTTGCGTTGAATTCTTATTTGGCGCCGCGAATTATCGACCCTAAAGTTGCGTAATAGCGGTTGAGTGTAAGTTATACCCAAACTCGAATTGTAAATTGCGCCGCTGCCGCCGGAAGTTCCGGAGCTGATCTGCTGCTGCGCGAATCGATTTTCTGTGCGGCTATTATCAAAAAAGAAACGATAGTTTCCACCGCCTTGGTTCAGTTGTTTCGCAACTGCTGTATTGGTACGAAAATCATTGGTGGCGCTTGAACCGGTGGTGGAGTTGCGGGTGAGATTCGGAGCAATGCTGAACACCGGATCATAAATTCCTAGTAGCGAACGCAACTGCATTTCCTGAATCCTCACATCGGTTCGTGAAATCTCGACGTCATTGTTATTCAGCAACGCACGCCGGATCGCATCGTCCAAAGTCATGGGAATTGCATCGTCGCTCTGCACGCCAATGCGCGCCGATATAAAGGTTGGGGTGGATTCGGTTACATTAGAGCTTAAATCGGTCGGAGCAGCACTTTCACTTACAGACGCCGTTTCGACGATTGGAATCTCAACTTTAGCAACCTTAGTCTTATCTTCCGGAGCAACAGTCTGAGCAAAAACTACGCCCGTGATGCTTAGGAAAATAAATACTGGAAAAGCAGTCAAAAATTTACGAAATACCTTCATTCTATCTAGGCTCCAAAACCTTATTAACTTTAATTAGACGAAAACCTAATGCCTATTACGCTTTGCGCCGAGAAACGGTTTCACAAAAGGTCGAAGGCAAAAGCATGATCTCACAACATCAATTCAGTGCAAACGCTTGTCAGTGCAAAGCCAAACAAGTTATCTTAGACTCTTCCATAGGCATTTTTTATAAGTGAGGGGAATTTAATAATGGCAATCAAGGTTGCAATCAATGGATTTGGGAGAATCGGCAGGAATGTTTTACGCACCTGTCTTGGCGATAAGGATATCGATTTCGTGGCGGTTAATGACCTGACCGATACGAAAACGCTCGCGCATCTTTTGAAATACGATTCAGTTCTGGGAAATCTGGAACAAAATATTTCTTTCACTGAGAACTCCATCAAAGTGGATGGAGACGAGTTTCGGGTATTTTCCGAAAAGGATCCATCATTGGTTCCCTGGGATGAAGTCGGCGCGCAGATTGTGATTGAATCCACGGGTCGATTCACTAAGGCGGAAGACGCGAAGAAACATCTGCGCGGATCGGTAAAGAAAGTTATTATTTCTGCTCCGGCAAAGAATGAAGATGTGACGATTGTTTTGGGCGTAAATGAAAATATGTACGATCCTGCGAAACATAACGTGATTTCCAACGCCTCTTGCACTACCAATTGCCTCGCACCGGTTGCGAAAGTGATTCACGAAAAATTCGTTATAAAAAATGCGTTAATGAATACGATTCACTCTTATACTAACGATCAGCATCTTCTTGATTTGCCGCACAAGGATTTGCGCAGAGCGCGCGCCGCGGCAATGTCGATGATTCCGACTTCAACGGGTGCAGCGAAAGCTGTCGCGTTGGTGATTCCCGAGCTGAAAGGGAAATTCGACGGAATTTCCGTGCGCGTTCCGACGCCCAATGTTTCATTGGTTGACGTGGTAATTAATGTTGAAAAAGAAACGACTGTCGAAGAAGTGAATCGAGTTTTGAAGAATGCCGCGAATGAAGAGCTCAAGGGAATTCTGGCATTTTCGGAAGAACCGCTCGTCTCGATAGATTTCCGAGGTAATTCGAATTCTTCGATCGTCGATGCAGAGAACACCAAAGTAATCGGCGGTACTGCGATCAAAATTCTTTCGTGGTACGACAACGAATGGGGTTATTCATGTCGCGTCCGCGATCTCGTGAAATACATCGCCGCAAAAGGTTTGTAAAGTTCAAATGATAAAAAGTGGAAAAGTGAAAAAGTCGGAAGTGAAGCGCGCAAAACTTTTTCACTCTTTCACTTTGTCGCCTTTTCACACTCCTAGAACATGAACAAGAAGACTATCCGCGATATTGACGTAAAGGGCAGACGCGTTTTCGTGCGCGTTGATTTCAACGTTCCGATAAAAGATGGAAAAATAACCGACGATACGAGAATCCTCGGCGCGCTTCCCACAATTAATTATCTTATCGAACACGGCGCGAAGATAATTCTTGCTTCGCATCTCGGACGTCCGCTCAAAGACAAAAAGAAAGCCGAAGAAAAAGGGATGCCTTACGAAGCTTCGAAATATTCGTTACGTCCCGTTTACGAATATCTGCGCGCTATTCCCGAACTGCAAAAAATCTCCGCCCGCGGCGATGAAAAAGTAGTCATGAGCGAGAGCGGAACAGGTTTAGGAACGGCGGAAGTGAAAAATGACCGGGTGTTTTTCGTTGAAGACTGCATCGGAGAGAAAGTAAACGCCGCGGTTTCGTCGCTTCGGGAAGGCGACGTTTTGCTTTTGGAGAACCTTCGTTATCACAAAGAGGAAGAAGCCAACGACGAGAATTTTTCGAAACAGCTTGCAAATCTCTGCGAGCTTTATGTAAACGATGCATTCGGCGCGGCGCATCGCGCGCACGCCTCAACTGAAGGGATAACGAAATTTGTTTCGGCTTCGGTCGCGGGCTTGTTGATGGAAAAGGAACTGGCGTTTTTGTCGAAAGCGCTGAACAATCCTGCACGTCCCTTTGTTGCGATTCTCGGCGGCGCAAAAGTCTCGGACAAGATTCTCGTGATCAAATCCCTGATCGAAAGAAAAGTTAACAAAATTCTAATCGGCGGAGCGATGGCTTACACATTTTTCAAAGCCAATGGTTACACGGTCGGCAAAAGTTTGGTTGAAGACGACATGATGCCTACTGCTCTGGAAATCGAAAAACTCGCGAAAGAAAAAAATGTCGAGTTGATTTTGCCGACGGATCATCAGGTCGTGGATTCGTTTGATCCGTTGAATTCGCGTAAGACAATTCCGATTGATTTTACGAACAAAGGTTTGGTCGGACTCGATATCGGCGCGGAAACGATTGCGATTTTTTCGAAAGCTCTCGAAGGCGCGAAAACGATTCTGTGGAATGGACCGATGGGAATGTTTGAGGAAAAACCTTTCGACGAAGGAACTCTCGCG
>DAITAB010000034.1:1400-16905 GCA_036824525.1 Pyrinomonadaceae bacterium | reverse complement strand
ACCATCGAAACATGATGCGCGCGCCAGAGATAAATATTCTCGTCGTGTTCGATAAGCAAATCTTGCAAAAGATAAATCTCCGCGTATTTTTCCGGAACTTCCAAAATTTTCACAATTGATTTCACGCGCGCATCGTGAGTTGAAACGTCAAATTCCTTTCGCGCAAGCAGATTCCAAAAAGCATCGGCGAGACTCGGCGCTTCGTTTCGCTTACTAAGGAGCGCGAAACCAAACTCATCTTTTGCGAAATGTTTCAGAAGGTTTTCGTCTTTCATTCCGGAGAGAAATTCGATCTCGCGAAATTGCGTGGACTGAAATCCGCTCGCCGGATTTAGTTTGTTTCTAAACTCCAGAAAGCCGATCGGCGCCATCGTTTCCAAGATGTGAATCTGACTGACGAGAATTTTCTCGATCGCGGTGACGACTCTAAGCGAATGATTCGCACGAAAAACGCGTTCTTCATCGAGCCAGCCGATAGTTGCGGAAAGCTCGTGGAGGATTTGTTTAAACCAAAGTTCATAAGTCTGGTGAATCACGATGAAAAGCAATTCATCGTGGCTAGTCGGTTCGGAAAGAGTCTCCTGAAGCCGAGTGAGTTCAGGAACTTTCAGATATTTATTGTAGGAAAGCGTTGCGCCTTCTCCGTATTTTTCGCTCATTTTGGATGACTTTTCACGGTATTCTTTGGTTTTGAATCAATCTTCGGCGACAACCTTCTGATAAGTCAAATATTTGCGAGCCAAAGAAACTTCTTGACAGACTCTGCAACTTTGGTTAAATTTTCGGGCGTTCTGTCAAAACAAACCGTAAAACCCTAAACCAAAATCTTGCAGTTTAAGATTCCAAGTCGAAAGGAAAGGTATCGTGTTTTGTTTCTTTCGGTCGGTTCGAACCCGAGAATGTCGGAAAGTTACTTCCGGTCGAAGACTGTTTTTTTTGCGCGCCATCGCAGACTCGTGCTGGTCGCGTTGAAAAAATTTCCTGTGTGTAGTGAACGGCATACAGGTTGAAATTCACTGAAGTTTGTAGGAGGAATTAGTCGAATGTCGAAAACTAACGGTAAGGTCAAGTGGTTCAATAATGCCAAGGGCTATGGTTTTATCGAACTGCCTGGCGAACAGGATATTTTTGTTCATTACAGCGCGATTCTTGGTGAAGGTTACAAGACTCTCGCACAAGGACAGGACGTTGAGTTTGAAGTGACAAATGGTCCAAAGGGACCGCAAGCGGAAAACGTAATTTGTGTCGCCTGACGCGAGCGACGGAGAATTCCCTTTCCGATATTTAATCGGAACAAAAAAACGACCATTCTCTGGTCGTTTTTTATTTGGAAATTATTTGGCTGATTGACTAAAAAGTCGGTTCGCCGCGCATCTTGAGAGTTCTTCGCCAAAGCTCGCGAAATGACGTGTATCTCGAAACCAGCGCCTGAAATTGAAACCGCTGAACGTAATTAAAAGCGCGATCATCAGAAATTCTTTTTATTTGCGACTCGATGCGACCGCGAGCCTCATGCGGCGCGCGTTTAGATCCGCCCGCAAAATAAATTCCCCATTCGATCTTCAGCTTACGAATATCTTCCTCAAGACGCGCGAGCACTTGCTCCGGGTTTATGGTTTCTTCGCGACCAAGATTTTTGTTGATTTTGTCTTTAGTTACCGGTGGCATTTTGATGGGAAGCCGAGCGATCTGCTCGGTTAATATTCATAAACGATTAATACAAGCGGGATTCCGCATTTCTGAGGTTTTGTTTAGACTAAGACAAATGAAACGAGCAACCGATGCCAGTTCAATGGACTTATTAAGAAGCGTTCCATCGGTCGATGCGCTTTTGCGTAGTTCGACCGGTCGCGATCTCCGTTCACAAATTGGTGAATCACACCTGACCAAACTCGCCCGTGAAGTCATAGATTCGCTTCGCCGGGAAATCATTAATTCAAGTCCGACGGAGAATCGCCGCGGCGGGATGACGCGCGAAGAAATGCTTTCCGAATGTGAGCGCCGCCTCGAATGGCTTTCGCGAAATGAAGCGAAACTGGAGACACAACGAGTTATCAACGCAACCGGAGTGATCATTCACACAAACCTGGGTCGCGCGCCGCTTTCTGAAAATGCGCGAAACGCCGTGGCGGAGAAAGCTTCCGGTTATTGCAACCTTGAATACGACATCTCGACGGGAAAACGCGGCAAGCGCGGTGCAAGCGCTGAAAATTTACTCGCCGAACTCGCTGGCGCAGAGAGCGCGTTGATTGTAAACAACTGCGCGGCGGCGGCGTTTCTCGTGCTTTCCGCACTCGGGCGCGGAAGCGAGGCTTTGATTTCGCGTGGAGAGTTGGTTGAGATCGGCGGCGATTTTCGCGTGCCCGATGTAATGGTGCAGTCGGGTGTTAGATTGATCGAAGTCGGAACTACAAACCGCACGCATCTCAAAGATTACGAAAACGCAATACGCGAAAAGACGCGGATTATCGTAAAAGTTCACCCATCAAATTATCGAATCGTCGGCTTTACTGCTGCGCCGAGCGTTACCGAACTCGCCGATCTGGCGCACAAAAATAATTTGGTCCTTTATGAAGACATTGGTTCCGGCGCGCTTTTTGATTTATCCGATTTCGGATTAAAAGATGAACCGGTCGTTTGTAAGTCGATCGCCGCCGGTGCGGATATTGTCACTTTCAGCGGCGACAAACTTCTTGGCGGTCCGCAAGCGGGATTGATCGCCGGACGCAAATCGCTTATCGAGAAATTAAGACGTTATCCGCTCTACAGAGTTCTGCGGGTAAATAAATTTGTGTATGCGGCGCTTGAAGCAACGCTCGACTCTTACCGTCGTAAAACTCATTTGGAAGAAATTCCCGTGATGCGAATGATCTCGATGAGCTATGAAGAATTACGCGGGCGCGCAAATCGCTTCGCGGAAGACTTCCGCGCGCGGACAAACAAAATGAATGAAGTCTCGATTGAAGTTGTGGACGGAAATTCCGCGATTGGCGGTGGCTCTGCGCCTACCGTTTATCCGCCGACCGCGCTGATCCTTTTGCGTCATTCAAAAATTCCTGCAAACAAACTCGACGAAATTTTGCGTTCATTCAATCCGCCGATCATCACGCGAATTCTCGACGATAAGATTTTGGTTGACCTGCGAACTGTTTCGAAGAATGAGGAACAGGAAATTCTTGAGGCGCTGAGCAACCTGCAATTGACCAAATAAAAAACATTCGGAAATCTGAACCATTCCTTCATCATCGCATCGCGATGTTCTGAGTTTAACCGTGGGTTTTAACCCACGGGGAAGTCTGAAGTACAGAACTTTGTCGCGTCAGCGACAATTGAAAATCAAAATTCAGTCGTCGCTCGCGCGACGGAAACGTTGATGCTTTGTCGTCCGTGCGTTGAAACCCACGGCTAAATTCAGTTTGTCGCTACGCGACAACAAAAGGAGCTTGTGAATTCTCTGCGATCTCTGCGATCTCTGCGTCAATTAGATTTTCGATTCGCTTCATCTTCAAAAAACTATATTCGATAAATCTCAACTTCGCCCTGCATTTCCATCCCGATCTTGCTCATCTGTTCCGCATAATCGAGATGTGCGATCGTTTCTGAAATTGCGAGAAATCTCTGTGTCTCTTCTTTGATTGCCTCCGGAAAAAGCTTTTCCGCCACCTCGAAAGCGGTCGCGCCGTCTTTCCCAACAAACGAAATCGCCTTCACCTGTCGTTCATCAATCGCACGGACGTAGCGATGAAAAACTTCTTCGAAGTCGTTTACCGCTTCACCATGTCCGCCATAAATAAAAGTCGGCGCAAGCGCGCGAATTCTCGCGAGGCTGACGAGGTATTCCGCCAGCGAATGAAAACGCCTGGTCGGATCGATCGGGTCCGGTGAAAGAACAGGATTCGGAGTAAATCTTTTCAAAACGCAATCGCCGCAAATCAATGTTCGATTCGCTTCGCGAAGAAGTGAACACGAACCGGGAGTGTGACCGGGTGTGTGAATTACTTTCAAGGATCCGCTTTCGAACTGAATTTCTTGTTCGTCTTTGATCTCGTTGTATTCGCTGCCTTCAAGAGAATCAGTGAGCGGACGAAACGATTCATAAAAATCCTGCATCGCATGCCAAATCGAATCCGGCACGCCGGCTTTTCGAACAAGCGCATGATGGTTTTCCGTGGCGAGTCTTCCGAAAACGTGTCCGGTTTCCCAGGCGTGTACAAAAATTTCTGCGTCCTTGGCTTCATCGCGAATTGTTTTTGCCAGTCCGCAATGATCTTCGTGTGCGTGAGTCAAAATAATCCTGCGAATATCACCGAACTTCACGCCATTGTGCCGCAAATCTTCGCGTAGTGACTTAACCGCATCCGGTGTTTTCGGTCCGGTATCGATGAGCGTAAGCGGTTCTTCCTTTATCAGGTAAACATTCACATCGCCGACATAAAACGGCGTCGGGACTGAGATTGGAATTATTTTCATGAACACAGTGCAACGCGAATTCTCATGCTTCGGATTTCCGCGGCCAAGCTATGATAACTTATCGTCACCTTTCCGAAATAATGAAGTTCAAATCCACATTTCAAAATCCAAAGTTGGCAGTCATCATAGTCGGCGCGGGACCCGCCGGCGCCAGCGCTGCGATACGACTCGCAAATCTTGGTTTTGGCGTCACGCTCATCGAACGCGAAAAATTTCCGCGCCATAAACTTTGCGGTGAATTTGTTTCGCCCGAATGCCTCCGGCATTTTCGCGATCTTGGGGTTTACGAAAAAATGCGGGCGATAGGC
This sequence comes from Pyrinomonadaceae bacterium, assembly GCA_036824525.1. Taxonomy (GTDB): domain Bacteria; phylum Acidobacteriota; class Blastocatellia; order Pyrinomonadales; family Pyrinomonadaceae; genus DAITAB01. The sequence continues at coordinate 12,127 of DAITAB010000034.1, read as the reverse complement.
GGAGAACAAATTTCAAAAACGATTTTTTATGATCCGAACGGAAATTTGTTCGAGATTCCGAGCGCTTGGTTCGGGAATGATGAATCGGCTCTCGGCATCAGTCGTTCAGCGATGGATTTGTGTTTACTCAATCGCGCACGAGAAAGCGGAGTTGAAATTTTGGAAGAATCGCGCGCGGTCGGACTCACATTCGATAACCAGAGAGTAATCGGTGTGAAAACAAAATCCTCCGATGGGAAATCGCGCGAATTGTTTTCAGAGTTAATCATTGACGCGACCGGGCGCGCCCGGGTACTCTCGAAACTTCTTGAAAATCAGTTTCAGCCCTTAAGATCAAAGAGTCATAAAACCAAACCAACACACGTTGCATTCAAGGCACATTTTGAAGATGTGAAACTTCCTCGTGGGGTTTGCGAGATTTATTTCTTCCGCGGCGGTTATGGCGGTCTTAACTACGTAGAAGATGGCGCGGCAAATCAATGTTTTATCGTAAAGGCGGATTTCTTTCGTGAGAACGGAAGCGATGCGGAGGAGTTTTTTCGTGAGGTGATAATGGCGAACGTACGCGCACGCGCGACGATGTCAAACGCACTACGGAAGTTTGATTGGCAAGCTGTGGCAATTGAAAGTTTTGGCTTCCAAGACCCAAACCCGACGCCGAATTTCCTTAGCGTTGGCGATGCCGGTGCCTTTATCGATCCATTTACCGGAAGCGGTATTTTGATGGCACTCGAAAGCTCGGAACTTGTTGCAAAGGCGGCGCTTTCATCGGCCCGCATCGCCGAAATCGGAACCAATTATGCCCTTCTTCATCGCGAAAAATTCCGGACGCGAATTCGCGCCAGCAGTTTGTGGCGTAGAGCCGCATTCTCCCCGCGCTTAGTTAGCTATGGCGTAAAGATCTTGGGTAATCCTATGTTTCCCCGTAGATGGCTTGCCGCAACGACTAGATCACGAACACTTCAAACCGGTTAATCCAGGTTCGTGACGACCCAGTTTTTCCTTGCTAAAAGGCGGGTTTTAAGTTAAAAACTTAAAGCTATCTCGGTAGGTCAAGATAAGTAGATCAAAAGTTGGTTTGTATCGTTGTGACGATCAGACGCGATTCCCCTAAAGCGCTCCAACTTTCGTATTGCTTTTTTCGGCAATTTTTGAATCTTAGTACAAACGAAAAGCTTAAGGAGACGTTGATGATGAGAGCGAAATTCTCTGTATTTACAAAGCAGCTATTTTTACTTTTGGTGATTACATTAGTTGCAGCGGGCGGCATTTTTGCGCAAGCGCAGGCTAGTACCGCGGACTTGGTTGGAACGGTGGTTGATCCCTCGGACGCAGTCGTTGCCGGCGCGGTTGTTACGGCAAAGAACTCTGGGACCGGTGTTACTCGAACCGTCACTGCAAATGAATCGGGCGAGTTTCGAATTCTCGCACTACCGCCCGGGACCTATTCCGTTACGGCAGAAGCAAAAAGCTTTAAGAAAGTTGTCGTCTCTCCGATCACTCTTACCATCGGACAGAGCGCTGAAATCAAGCTCAAACTTGAAATCGGTTCGGAAGATGTAGTGGTCAACGTCAGCGGCGAGTCGCTTGAACTCGTCGAAACAACACGGACTTCCGTTGCAACGACCATCGAACAACAAAAAATCGAAAACCTGCCGGTTAATCAACGCGATTATCTTGGTTTTACTCTGACGACATCAACCGTCGGTCGCGATAATGGTCGTCCGATTGGACCTGCACCGACATCTGGTTTGAATATCGGCGGACAACGCGGACGTTCCACACTGGTTCAAGTCGATGGTGCGGATAATACGGATAATGCTACAAACGCGCCGCGCTCGACGGTTGGTCAGGAAGCGGTTCAAGAATTTCAAGTCACTTCGAATAGCTATGCCGCGGAATTCGGTCGCGCCTCGGGCGGTGTGGTAAACGTCGTAACTAAACGCGGAACGAATGAGTTTCACGGAAACGTTTTTGGATTTCTGCGAGATAAAGAACTTCAATCACGCAATGCGCTTTCGCCGGTCGAAAAGCCGCAATATACCCGCGGTCAATACGGCGTAACGCTCGGCGGACCTATTCGTAAAGATCGCACATTTTTCTTCGTTGCATTTGAAGGAAGACAGCGAAACGAATCCGGGTTCTTCACGACCGACGTGACTCAGGGCTTAGGTTCATCTGTAACTCTTGGTCCGCCATTCCTTCCTTTTACGCAGACTTTTAGTCGGTTGACTTCGGCGCAGGCTGCATATGCCCAAGCATTGTTGGGTGTTAGCCCTGCGACCGCGATTCAATATCTTTATCTTGCCTCGAGCGGTGGTAATACGGCTTTGTTGGGTACGAACCCGCTCATTAGCGCCGGCGGCGCAATTCCGGCGGGACAGGTCGTAGGTTCTCGGTTTTTCCTATCGGGCGCGCCGGTTCCCGTAGGAACCACGAACAGCGCAGGCGAGGGCATCGCGTTTCGCCCGCTTTTGTCTCTGCAGAAAGTATTTCCCATTCGAGACAAAACGCATTATTTCTCGGTCCGTGGAGATCACAGTCTCAATTCACAAAATCAGCTCTCGCTTCGATTCAGTTATAACCCGAGTAGAGTCACGGGTATTCAGGTTGAATCGCAAAACCAATCGCTTGGACAAAACGATTTTTCGCGAACCGGTATCGCCGATGTAAAAGACACCGGATTCACTGTGGGGTTAAATTCTCAGATCGGAGGCGCTTCCGCCAATGAATTCCGGTTCAACTATGGAAAGCGCAAAACCACTTTCGTATCGCAGAATAACGATGCAGTGGCTTTCAATATTTCCGGAACCGCATTTATCGGTCGCGAACTTTTCTCCCCGGTAGATCGCCAAGAGATTCGTTATCAATTTGCAGACAATTTCAATATCGTAAAAGGTGGACACACCTTCAAGTTTGGCGGCGATTACAACAAAATTAAGATTCCCGAGGCACGTTTTGAATTAAACTTCTCGGGACTTTTCAATTTTGGTCCTTTTGCCGCAACTAATCTTGCAGCGTTTCCAACCGTTGGCGGAATTGCGCCGCCTGCGTTTACTCCGGTTCAGGCATATGGTTTAGGACTTCCTTCGATTTATATTCAAGGATTCGGAAACCCCATCAGCAAAATCAAGAACACGCCGGTTTCTTTCTATGGGCAAGATTCCTGGAAAATCGCACGTAACTTTACGATTAATTACGGTGTGAGATATGACACGGAATTCACGCAGACCATTGCTCCTGTTGGATTCCGCGATCCGCTTTCGGGAATTACGCTTTCAGCGGGTGACATTCTGGCGGCGCAAGATGCAGTTGGAGTTCAGCAAGGATTTCCGCGCGACAAAAACAACTGGGCACCGCGACTCGCTTTCGCGTGGGATGTGGCTAATGACCAGAAGACTGTCGTTCGCGGCGCCTTTGGTCTTTTCTACGATCATCCGCTCTTAGCAGTTGCATTCAATTCCGATATCGCGGATGCGGCTCAGCAACAACAAGCGGTTTTGACTCCCGGAAGTCCATCGCCGTTTGCTCTTTTAAATGCAACGCAGGTCTTCCAGGGAACGGTAGTAGTTTGCAATTTCCCGGGCGCGAATCCGGGTGTGAATTGCACTCCGGGACTTGCAGCGTCTGCGCAGTATCAGTCCGGACGTCAACGTTTCAATGATCAGACCTTCCCGGGCTTTGGAGCTGTTCTTCCGTTTGTAATTCCGGTCGCAAAGGATTTTCAATTTGCGCAGGCTGTTCAAGGAAACTTTGCGGTGGAACGAAAACTCGGCAAGGATATGTCGATCGCCGCTACGTATATCTTTATCGGCTCGCATCACCTTCCGCGACCGACCGATTTGAATACACCAAACGTCGCTTTGCAGATCGAAAATTATCGTCGCTGTTTCGGTACACTTCCGACCAATACAACGCAGGTCGCCACAGTTAACCCGGCGGCTTGTACCGCGGCGGGTGGTTGGGCGAACGTGATTCCGGGAATGATTTCGGTAAATCTAACGACGGGACAACGAGTAATCGCACCGGCAGTTGCAAACTTCTTCCGTCCAAACGCGCCAAACTATTTCCTGGCGCAGGCACTTTCCGGCGGCGCGGTCACTCCCGCCGTATTGAATGCGCAACTTCCCGGAACGGTCCGGACACCCGGAGTGATTTCACCATTCGGTTCGGTTAATGCTCAGCTCTCTGACGGTAACTCGAATTACAATGCGTTGAATGTGGACTTGAAACGCCGCATGGCTAACAATTTCTTGTTCACCGCTTCCTATACCTGGTCGCATACGATTGACGATTCATCTGACCTTCAGACTTTGTTGATCGCGCAAGACGTAAATAATTTCAGAGCCGAACGCGCCGATTCACTTTTCGATCAAAGGCATCGATTCGTGTTCAGCGGAATCGCGATGACACCGCAATCATGGCGCAAAGGAAGCGGATTCCAACGCGTCTTCTCAAACTTTACTTTGGGAACGATTGTCGAGCTTTCGTCCGGTCGTCCGTTCAATATCATTACGAACGTCGATTCAAACAACGATCAGTCAACACAAACTGATCGACCAAACGTGAACTCGAGTGGCGTGCTTTCGATTGCACCGGATTTTACGACCGGAAATCTCGGACGCAATTCCGGAATCACTCATTCCTTCGCCGATGTTACGTTGCGACTTACGAGAGCGTTTCATTTCAGCGAACGCGTAAGAGTTGATGTGACCGCCGAGGGTTTCAATATGTTCAATCGATTTAACGAGGGCGCGGTTTCGCCGCTCTTCTCTGACGTGAACGCATTTAACCAGCGGGCAAAGAACGGAAAGTTCTATAGCCGCCCGACGGCAGCTTACGATGCACGTCAATTCCAACTTGGTGTGAAATTGAATTTCTAATTTCCAAATCAAGTTCATTAAAAGCAGGACCGATCAGTTGAAAAACTGGTCGGTCTTTTTCCTTTCGCTGGATTTTTTCGGCAGCTCGACCATAATCAATTCGTGAAACTCACATCGCAAAGAATCAAAGACAAAGCGCTTGAAATCGGTTTCGATAAGATTGGAATCGTTTGCGCGGAACCGCTAGACAAAGAAGCGCCGAGGCTTTTCGAGTGGCTTAATCGCGGGCTTAACGGAGAAATGAGTTGGATGGCTCGTGAACCCGAAAAAAGAATTGATCCGCGTGAGATTTTTCCTGAAGCAAAATCGGTCGTCGTCGTAGCGCACAATTATTTCACACCGCATAGACACCAAGAAGATTTTTCAAAGGGTAAGATTTCGCGTTATGCCTGGGGCGATGATTACCACGATGTATTGAAAGAAAAGCTTCGCGAACTTTTGTCATTCGCGAAATCTTTCGATGAAAACATAGAAGGAAAAATTTGCGTCGATACGGCGCCAATGATGGATAAAGCCTGGGCTGTGCGTGCGGGAATCGGATGGCTTGGAAAACATACTAATGTGATCACCCGCGAATTCGGGTCATGGATTTTCATCGGCGAACTGCTTCTAAACATCGAACTCGAATATGAGAATTCGCGCGAAGAAGATCATTGCGGAAATTGTCGTGCATGTCTCGATGCCTGCCCGACCGGTGCCATCACCGAGGAATATTTGGTTGACTCAAATTTGTGTTTGTCCTACGCTACAATCGAATTGCGCGCAGAACTTTTCCCGCCGGAAATTGATGAAAAGCTCGATGGCTGGCTTTATGGATGCGACGTTTGTCAGGACGTTTGCCCTTGGAATCGCTTTGAAAAACCCACCACCGAAAAGCGATTTTCGCCGCGCCATGGCGAGTGTTCGATTGATCTGAACGAGGTGACGAATTTTTCCCTCGAAGAGTATCGGAATCGTTTCCGCAGAAGCGCAATCAAGCGTGCCAAACTCGATGGCCTAAAACGAAATGCCCGCGCACTTCGGAAGTTTTTTGGAGAAAATAATGTCGAAGAATATTATTAGTCCTTCTCGCCGCTACGTGTTTTTGGCGGCTCTACTTTTTCTATTTTCCGGTTTCCTTTCAATCAACAGAACCCACGCTGGGTTTGAAAGCGCCTACGCCGTGCGCACGCCGACACCGAAAAAGAAGGCTACTCCGACACCGACTCCTGCGAAGAAAGCGGTAGCGAAAGCAACGCCGACTCCAAAGAAAAATGCGACCGCAGTAAAAAAAGATTCGCCGAAAAAGGAAACACAAAAATCAAAGACCACCGCCAAGGCTGAAACGAAATCAGCTTCTTCGAAAGCAAAACCAACCGCGAAGAAGCCGGAAAGCAAGTCCAACGCAAAAACAACAACTGCGAAAGCTGCCGTTCCAGATAAATCAAAACCGGCGACTGCCGCGAAGAAGGTTTCACAGAGAACCAGAACCGTAAAGACCACCACTTCGAAAACGCGCGAAAGGAATATTTCGCCACCAAAGATTCGCTCAGAAATTGCCAAATCGGCGGAAGGCTCCGTCCCGCTTAAAGCCGATCAGTCGCAAATCATCGTTTCCGAAGTTTCGATGCGAGTCCGCGAACAAGCCAATGCGGGTTCGCGCGAACTTTGCCGCCTTCCGCTCGGAACTGTTTTGTCTTACACGGGCAAGGCGGGAAACTGGATAAAAGCTTCATGTGTGGTGGGCGGAAGTTCAAAGTCAGGATGGATCGCTGAAACCGGCGCACGTAAATTCCCGCCGAGTGCTCAGGTGCAAACTTTTAAACAGATTTTCGAAAAGAAATTTTCGCAGAATATGGATTTTGCGACCGCGTCCGAACTCGCTGCTTTTCTGCGTCGCGTAAATCCCTTGATGGAAAACGATCCAGCGGCGGCACAGATGTCGCTGAGTCAATTACTCGCATTGCGTATCGCCCTTCGCGCTTTGAAGAGTGAAAACATCAGCGCTTCCCTGCGCAGCGACTTTTTGAAAACATTTCAGGACCAAATCGTTTCAAGCGAAACGGACGGCGATTTTTATGTGAAGAGTTCGCTTTTTTGGAATCTCCGCGAGAAATATATTAATTCTCCGCTCGCGGATGGAATTGCCTGGGAAGCGGCGATTAATCCATTGCCGGGTAAATGCGAAGGATATGTAAATTGTCATCTTTTTTACGTGCGCATGACGGCGGGTGAATATCTCAGTTTCTATCCACGCGGCTCCAATTCGAGCGATGCCTTGAAAAACGTTACTAATTTTCTCAATCCAATCGTGGCGGATATTCCTGACAAAACTAATTTTGGCGGACCGACGGATGTGACGGATCGCGCTGAATTCAATAATCTTATCGCCGAGCTTCGGACCATCGTTTCGCGACTTCCAAACACTGAAAAAGAAAAGACTCTCTCGCAGCTAAAGCAAATCGCGGAAGCGTTTCGTTAAAGGGATTTCTGCCGGTGGAGGCGCCCTTGATTCGACGATTTCAGTTGGTCGCGCTAGACTTTCCTTATGCGGAAAATCCTGCGTGATAGTTATGGTCGATCGATTCGCGATCTGCGAATAAGTCTTACAGATCGCTGTAATTTCCGTTGTTTTTATTGCCTACCGGAAGGCGAACCGGCACACGCGCACAAAGAAAGTCTTTTGACGTTTGAAGAATTGTTTCGGGTTTCGAAAATCTTCGTCGAACAAGGAATCGAGAAAATCCGACTCACCGGTGGCGAGCCGCTTTTGCGTAAAGATATCGAAAATCTTATCTCGCAACTCTCGCAACTGAAAACTCCCTTATCGGAACCTGAATCGCAAGAACCCACAAACGAAATTACGCATACTCCTTTTCACATTCCGCATTTATTGGATCTCGCTTTAACGACAAACGGAGTTACGTTTTCTGATCGCGCTGCAAGTCTTAAACATGCTGGTCTTGACCGCGTCACGATTTCGCTCGACAGCTTAAAACGCGAAAACTTCGAACGCATAACCGGAGTCGATGCTCTCGAAAGAGTTTTGTCTGCCATCGATGCCGCGCGTCTTCATGGCTTTTCGCCGATCAAAATCAACGCCGTAATCGTTAGAGGATACAACGACGATGAAGTCGTAGAGCTCGCGGGATTCGCTCGCGAAAATCGACTCTCGATGCGATTCATAGAATTTATGCCGCTCGATTCGGGGCATGATTGGAAGCGCGATCAGGTCGTTTCCGGTAAAGAAATTCGCGAAGCGATTAATGCAGTGTATCCATTGAAACTAAAAGAAAACTCCCGCGGAAACGAAACCGCTTGGAGATATGAATTCGCCGATGGTGCGCCCGGTGAAATAGGGATTATCGCGCCCGTAACAGAAATGTTTTGCGGCGAATGCTCGCGAATCCGCCTAACGGCTGATGGACAAATTCGCACCTGTCTTTTTTCGACTTCGGAACATAATCTTCGCGACGTTTTGCGTTCCGGCGCAAGCGACGATGAGATTGCGAGATTCATTGAGATCGCGGTCGAGAAAAAAGAAAAAAGTCATCGGATTAACGAAAAAGATTTCGTCATTGCAAGTCGCTCGATGAGTTTCATTGGCGGTTAGCAATGGAGCGCCGGCATCTTGCCGGAAATGAGCGTTCGCAGAACGCGAAGAATTCTTATGCAAGATAAAACTCTTGAAATCGCAACTCTTGCGGGCGGATGTTTTTGGTGTATCGAAGCGGTCTTCGATGATCTGCGAGGAGTGGAAGATGTCGCCTCCGGTTATGCCGGTGGAAAAAAAGATAATCCGACATATCAGGAAGTCTGCACCGGAGAAACCGGACACGCCGAAGTCGTGCAGGTTAAGTTCGATCCATCGCAACTCTCTTACGCCGATTTGCTTCATGTGTTTTTTGCGGTTCACGATCCGACAACGGTGAATCGTCAAGGAAACGATGTCGGCTCACAATATCGCTCCGCAATTTTCTTTCACAGCGACGAACAAAAACGCGTCGCCGAAGAAACAATTGAGAAACTCGATTCGGAAAAAATCTGGGATTCTCCAATCGTGACGGAAATTGTGCCTTTCACGAATTTCTTCGCAGCGGAAAATTATCATCAGGAATATTTTGCAAATAATCCTAATCAGCCATACTGCGCGGCGGTCGTTGCGCCGAAAGTCGCGAAGTTCCGAAAGATGTTTGTTGATCGACTAAAAAAATGATGCGCTGCGTAAATTGAACAAATAAAAAAGGCGGCTCAAGTGCCGCCTTTCGCTTTTCATTATTCATCCGGTAGGTCGTCTAAATTTCCGCGTTGAAGTTTTCCGAACAATCTCCCTATCAAACTTTTAGTTGCTTACAAATCAGCCTTGGCTGAAAGTTCTGCCCATCGCTCGATAAATGTTGCGAGTTGGGCATTTAATTTTTGTTGTTCGGAAAAGAAACCGTGAACTTTGTAAGCATCCGTAGCGGATCGAGCTAATTCTTCGTCAATTTGTGCGAGGCGCTTTTCTGTTTCGGGAATGTTCGCTTCGAGCGTTTCGAGTTCGCGTTTTTCTTTAAAGGTTAGTTTTCCCGACTTTCCCTCGGGCACACGCTTTGAGTCGCGCGCATCGTTCTTATCTATTTCCGTTTTATCGGCTTGTTCGCGGCTAATCGCTTCCAGATAAGCCGAATAATCGCCGGTGAATTCTCGTATGTTACCGTCTGCTTCAAACTTGAAAATACTTTCCACCGTGCGATCAAGAAAATATCTGTCGTGGCTCACTACGATTAAGGCGCCGCCAAAATCATCGAGATATTCTTCCAAAGCAATCAGCGTTGGAATATCCAAATCGTTGGTTGGTTCATCGAGAAGCAAAACGTTTGGCTGCGCCATCAGGATGCGCAAGAGATAAAGTCGGCGCCTTTCGCCGCCCGAAAGATTTGCGATAAAAGAATATTGCGCGGCTGGCGCGAACAGAAATTTTTCGAGCATCTGCGAAGCCGAGATCTGATTACCGTCAACCGTCGTAACGTATTCGGCGACTTCTTTTATGTAATCAATTACACGTAGCGCCTCATTCAAGGCGCGGCTTTCCTGATCGTAATATCCGATGCGAACGGTTTCGCCGATTTCTATTTCTCCGCTGTCTGCTTTTAGCCGACCGGTGAGAATTTCCAGAAGAGTCGTTTTGCCTGAACCATTTTCGCCAATGATTCCGATCCGGTCATTCCTTTTAAGATGATAGGAAAAATCTTTTATCAACCGACGCTCGCCGTAAGATTTTGAAAGATGTTTTATTTCAATAATTTTTGAACCGAGACGCTTTGAGCCGATCGCAATATCAATCTCGGCTTTCGCCGTCTCCTTTGGCTGCGCCATCAAGTCCAGCGCGGCGCTGATGCGATTTTTCGACTTACGAGTTCGCGCCTTCGCACCCCTTCTTAGCCACGCCAATTCTTTCTTAATCAGTTGTTCGCGTTTATGTCCTTCGGTCGCGCGAAGCGTTTCCTGCTCGGCTTTTTTCTCAAGATAATAAGCATAATTCCCGTCAAAATTCTGCACCATGCCGCGATCAATTTCTAAGATTCTATTGGTAACGCGGTCGAGGAAATACCGGTCGTGTGTAACGAGGAGCAGCGTTCCCGAATATCTTTTCAAATAATCTTCGAGCCATTGAATGGTATCCGCATCGAGATGATTTGTCGGTTCATCAAGGATTAAGATATCGGGTTTGAAAATTAATTCATGGGCAAGCGCAACTTGTTTGCGTTGACCGCCGGAAAGCGTTTTCATTTGCGCTGTGGTATCGAAAATTCCCAGCCGGGTCAAAACATTTCGTGCATTCGTTTCGATTTCCCAACCACCGGAAATCTCGAGTTCGTGTTG
>DAITAB010000034.1:0-1300 GCA_036824525.1 Pyrinomonadaceae bacterium | reverse complement strand
CTTGCCGGAACCATTTGCGCCAATGATTCCAATCTTGTCGCTGTCTTCCAGACCGAGCTGCACATTTTCAAAAAGCGGCTTGATGCCGAAATTCTTGCTGACATTTTCGAGCGAAAGTATGTTCATAAAATCTTTTCAACTCTACCGAAGTATAACTACCAAGCCAAACTTGCGTTTGATTCGGCGAAACTATCAACTTGAAGTTAATTCGGCTTGAGTCGAATGCAGTTAGGTTCAAATGATCTTTAAATTTTTTTTCCGAGATATAAACGCGAAGTATCAACCGCACGCCTAAACCTTCTAATTTTCACAATTTTGATCTTTGCCTTCGCTGACATACACTAGCGCAATCCAAATTTTCAATTCTGAGATTTGCTATTACATTTTTTAACTTAGGGAGAGAGACTTATGAGCGAAGAAAACGGAACCGCTAGCAACGCGATTTGGGCAGTTGCAATGATTATAATCGTAGCGATTATCGCCGGAGTTGTTTACTATTCCGGTGTTTTGAACAGAAAACCGACACCTGCAAAGACCGATGTTGAGATTAAGGTTGAAGTCCCGGCTGCAAACAAATAATATCCTCCGACTTCTTTTACCATCCGCAAAATCGTGATGCTCGAGAGCTTTGCAACCGACAAAGCTCTTGAGCATTGCATTTATTCCCCGCCTTTCAACGCGCCTTTTTTGTCCACTGAACACAATTCACGCTGATCGAATGTACGGAGTTTTCTCGCATTACGTTTAAATTGATAAAACGAAAATGCTAGACTCTTTGTCTGCAAAAGTTTTCAGGAGAGCCATTCGAATGGCTGAGATTTGTCTGATACGGACATTATCCTTTGAACCTGATGCGGTGAAAAACCGACGTAGGGAGAAAAACGATGAACGAAAATGTCAGTGCCGCGAGCGGTCGCGACCGGAGCGGCGAACTTACCAGCGACGAAGTGAAGCTTCCCGCTTCACGAAAAATTTACGTTGAGACAAGCAGCTCGACCGCAAATCAAACCAAACTCAATTTACGAATTCCCTTTCGCGAAATTTTGCTGAGTCCCTCGAAAGATTTCGATGGAAAGCTCGAAGAAAATCCGCCGGTGCGTGTCTATGATACGAGCGGAGTCTGGACTGATCCTGAAGTGAAATGCGATGTGCGCGAAGGTCTGCCACAACTGAGGCGTGAATGGATTCTTGCGCGAGGTGATGTCGAAGAAACGGAGCGCCCGCATCCTGCCGGCAACGGAAATGCCGACAAGATGTCGGCGTTCCATTCGAAACCGCTTCGCGCGAAACCCGGCGCGAA
>DAITAB010000176.1:0-5208 GCA_036824525.1 Pyrinomonadaceae bacterium | reverse complement strand
CCATTTGATCGAGTCAATGGCGGAGCTGCGGACGATACAACTAAGAATCGAACGGCGATTTCACCTTCGACTTTCGATGCAACAATATCCGCCACGGCAGTCGCACCGATTCAAAAGAAACAAGCGGCAATCGCGCTGGGCGCCGATATTGAAGGAAAACCGATCGTTGGACCCGCGAAGAAAATCGTCGAGAACATGGAAGAGAGTTTGACCGTGCCGACGGCGACTTCCACCAGAAGAATTCCGGTCAAAGTTCTCGAAGAAAATCGCCGGATAATAAACGACGATCTTCAAGCCATTGGTCGCGGAAAGGTTTCGTTCACACACATTATTGCTTGGGCGCTGATAAAAGCCCTGAAAGAATTTCCGCAGTTGAATCATGCTTTCGGAATGATGAACGGCGCGCCAACTCGTCTTCAAAATCCACACGTGAATCTGGGTATCGCGATTGATATTCAAAAGAAAGATGGCTCGCGAACACTTCTCGTGCCAAATATAAAAGCATCGGAGTCGAAAAACTTCGCGGAATTTCTTTCGTCGTATGACGACACGGTCAAACGCGCCCGCGAAGGCAAACTTCAGATTGAGGACTTTCAAGGCACAACAATTTCACTTACCAATCCCGGAACCATCGGCACCGTCGCTTCCAATCCGCGTTTGATGTCGGGACAAAGTGTAATCATCGCGACCGGCGCGATTGAATATCCCGCCGAGTATCAGGCGATGACCTCCGCCGCACTCTCGCAACTCGGAATTAGCAAAGTTCTCACTATAACCAGTACCTACGACCATCGCGTTATTCAGGGCGCGGAATCCGGACTCTTTCTTGCAAAGGTTCACGAATATTTGGTTGGTCAACACAATTTCTACGATGAGATTTTCCACGATATGGAAATTCATCATGCGCCGCTTCGTTGGGCGGAAGATTACAATCCATCTCTTTTTGGCGATGAAAAGAATCGTGAACAAACGGAAAAACAAGCGAAAGTTTTAGAACTCATCAATGCTTATCGAACGCGCGGTCACCTTCTTGCCGATATTGATCCGCTGAATCTGACTCAATACAGCTCTCCGGATCTTGAACTCGAAACCTACGGATTGACGATTTGGGATCTCGATCGCGAATTTATCACCGGCGGTTTGCATGGAAAAAATACTTCCACACTTCGGGAAGTTCTTTGGGTTTTGCGAAAAGCTTATTGCGGAAAGGTCGGCATCGAGTATCGTCACATCCAAAGCAAAGAAGAAAAGATTTGGCTGCGCGAACAAATTCGCGTGCAGTTCGTAGATACCGAACCGATTCCGAGCCCGGCGCGAATTCGTCTTTTGCAGAAGCTAATCGAAGCCGAACAATTCGAGCAATTTCTTCACAAGAAATATCTCGGACAAAAACGCTTTTCGCTCGAAGGTTGCGAAACCTTGATTCCACTTCTCGATCAATTGATTGAAGGTGCGGCGAATCGGGGCGTTGACACGGTTTTGATGGGAATGGCGCATCGCGGCAGATTGAATGTGCTCGCGAATGTCGTAGGTGATTTCGCCGAACGAATTTTCACTGCCTTTGAAGGAACAGCACATCCGAGTTTTCCGGCGGATGAAGGCGATGTGAAATATCATCAAGGCGCTGTCGGCGCACATAAATCCGCGGATGGCAGAGAGATCGCCGTCAAGCTTGCATCGAATCCGAGTCATCTGGAATTTGTCGATGCCGTTGTCGAAGGAATCGCGCGAGCGATGCAGGATGAACTCAAACATCCGGATGAAACCACGACCGACGTTATGGTCGAAAAAATTCTTCCGCTATTGCTTCATGGCGATGCAGCTTTTGCGGGGCAAGGAATCGTGATGGAAACCTTGCAGCTCGCTCACCTCAAAGGTTATCGAACCGGTGGAACGATTCACGTTGTGGTAAACAACCAAATCGGTTTCACTACTTCGCCGGAATCCGGAAGAAGTTCTATTTATTCTACGGATGCCGCGCAAATTACCCAGCTTCCGATTTTTCACATCAACGCCGATGATCCGGAAGCGTCTTTTCGCGTTGCACAAATTGCGCTCGATTATCGTAAGCGTTTTAAAAAAGACGTCGCGCTCGATCTCGTCGGGTTTCGTCGTCTCGGACACAACGAAGGCGATGAGCCGACGTATACACAGCCATTGATGTATGCGCGCGTGAAAGCTCATCCCGGCGTAAGACATCTCTATGCGCAGAAATTAATTCGCGATGGAGTAGTAACCGAAAACGATCTCAATGAGATGACGAATCGCGTCGTCGCCAAATATGAAGACATTCTCCGGCGTGCGAAACAAATCGTTTCGGCGAAGCCGCACAAAGCGACGTTAACACCCCAGATTCCGGATGAAGACGGTTCTAAATCTGTTCTTACGGGAATTTCCGGCGGTGTTTTGAAACAAGTTTCGGAGAAGATTTCGCTTGTTCCCGAGGGCTTTAATATCAACCCTAAAATGGTCGGGCAGCTCGCCCGGCGAGCAAAAATGGGCAGCGGCGAGGTTCCGATGGATTGGGGTTTCGCGGAAGCAACCGCTTTCGGCTCGATCGTCGTTGAAGGAAATTCGGTTCGCCTGAGCGGACAAGATTCCGGACGCGGAACTTTTTCACAACGCCACGCTTCTATGTACGACGCAGTCACCGGCGCGAAATGGTGTCCGCTAAATGAACTTCGCAGCGAGGCGAATCCGCGTGCGCGTTTCCAGGTCTTCGATAGTTCGCTTTCCGAGCAAGGAGTGCTGGGATTCGAATATGGATATTCGACCGTGGCGCAGAAATCTTTGGTTATGTGGGAAGCGCAGTTCGGTGATTTCGCGAATGGCGCGCAGGTGATCATCGATCAATACATCGCCGCCTCGGAAGATAAATGGGGACAACGATCAAGACTCGTATTGCTTCTGCCGCATGGTTACGAGGGTCAGGGTCCCGAACACAGTTCCGCGCGACTCGAACGCTTCCTTCAACTTTGCGGCGAAAACAATCTGCAGGTTTGCAACCCTACAACTCCGGCACAGTACTTTCATCTTCTGCGCAGACAAGTGAAACAGGAAATCGTGCGTCCGCTGATCGTGATGACACCGAAAAGTCTTCTGCGTCTTCCGGCTGCAACTTCAACCGTTGCGGAGTTGCTTGATGGAAGTTTTCATCCGGTCATCGATGATGCCGCGGTTGAAAGATCAGGAGTGAATCGCATCGTTCTTTGCAGCGGAAAAGTTTTCTATGA
Organism: Pyrinomonadaceae bacterium; assembly: GCA_036824525.1. Lineage (GTDB taxonomy): Bacteria > Acidobacteriota > Blastocatellia > Pyrinomonadales > Pyrinomonadaceae > DAITAB01. The sequence continues at coordinate 1,975 of DAITAB010000176.1, read as the reverse complement.
TTTGGACGAAGCGCGAAAAAGCTCTAAGGCAGCAAATATTGCGATCATAAGGCTCGAACAGTTTTATCCGTTTTCCAAAACTCGATTGCAGGAACTTTTTGCGGCTTATTCAAACACAAAGGAAATCGTTTGGTGCCAGGAAGAGCCGCAAAATATGGGTGGATGGACATTCGTTGCACCGCGGCTTACGGAAATCATCGGCGACAAGAAATTGATTTTCGCCGGACGCGCCGCCTCCGCATCACCCGCCACCGGCAGCTACGCAATCCATGGACTCGAACAGGAAAAGCTGATCAAAGAAGCTTTGGGAAATTAGCGCTTCGAGAATTCGATTCGATTCGCGTGATTGTCAGAACCGGGAGCGATAGCGACTGGGTTTCTTATGAAGTCCAAATCGGATTCAGCAAATCGGCAAATCTCGAAGAGATTCGTTCGAACGATTACATTCTGACGCCCGGTTTCTATGTTGGCGTCGAATCCGCACTGCCCCCCCATAGGCATGACAGCGATTTAAATCAAACCAATTTCGAAATAAGGCGAGTACGAGTTACCTTTTTCAAGAGGAGTCGATCGCGTATGATGTCTTCGGAAGTAATGGACGGAATTATCCATACCACAGCAATCTTTCTCAAACCAAGAAAGAAATCACTTCAAAGACGACGTCCGGTTGCGGCGGTTGAAGGAGAGAATGGCGCTTATGCCTAAGGAGCTCACACACCTGTTAGCGCAGCAGCCCGAAAAAATAATTAAAATCTGCCGGAAATAAAAGAGCGATTCGTCGCTCTTTTTTATTTATTTACGCGCCGCCTAAACGCCGAACTCAAAACGTCGCTATCGCTCGCGCTTCTGAATTGAAGAACCTGGTCGCTACCGCTCGCGGTTCTGACCCGGCACAAATCCTAATCGCCAAAAAATTTAGCAGATAAGAGAATCGTCGCAACTCACAACTTATGGCGACGTAAAAAGATCCAGTAAGATGTTTTGCCCCGATCGAGGTAATTGAAAGATTGCTCGAGATCAGGGCCGATTTCGGGTTTGCCGAAGATTTGCAAACGGCCTCAGGACCACTAACGCTTCAGCCAGAATCTTCACCCCCGAAGGCCTCGGCTTGAGCAACGCAATCGTTTCACTGACTGAAATTGCGGGCAACACGCGCTCGACGCTTACGTGCACCTTCCGCTATTATCGTTTCGACGGAATTGAAGCTGAACAAACCGTGAACTGTCGGTACGGTCAAAACTCTATAATATGAACCGCAGGTTGTCTCGGTAACTGACGGCATAACGGAACTGAATTTTTCGCCGATCGGCGTAAACCCGTCAAAGCTCTAACGATTCCCCAAGGAGAATTTAGAAATGAAGCGATCAATTTCAAAGATATGTTTTTTGGTGATGGTGATTACGATTCAGACTATCTTAGTCCAAGCTCAATCAACCGAATTTACATATCAGGGCAGGCTGACGGTTAGCGGTGCCGCCGCCAACGGACAATACGATCTACAATTTCGCTTGTTCGACGCGGAGACCGGTGGGACCGAGGTTTCCGACTCGCCGTTTGCGGTCGACAACGCACAAGTAACGGCCGGGATATTTACGGTCGCGATCGACTTCGGACAAGCGTTTCCTTTAACCGGGTCCCGGTGGCTACAGATCGAGGTACGGCCGGGAGACAGTACGGGCGCCTATACATCGCTGACCCCCCGACAGAAAATGACCGCGGCACCGTATGCCGTCACCGCGAAAACCGCGTCGCTCGCTCAAACTGCGAACATGGCAAATGACTCGGCGGCCGTTGGCGGCTTTACACCCGATCAACTCATAAAGGAAGGCGATGCCCGGCTAACCGACGCAAGACAGCCATTGGCCGGAAGCCCGCGTTATGTCCAGATCAGTCCAGAGACTACTCAGAGCGGCGGTTTCGACGTTTCGGGCAATGGCAAGATCGGCGGCTCGCTGAAGGTGGCCGGAGAGACAAT
>DAITAB010000175.1:0-5209 GCA_036824525.1 Pyrinomonadaceae bacterium | reverse complement strand
TCGCTTGCTGCCTGGGGTGTTGAAGGTCGGGTTCCATTCCTCGATAAAGAGTTTATGGATGTTGCCATGCGCCTGAATCCAGAAGATAAAATGGCCAAAGACGGAAAAATGGAAAAATGGAGTATGGGATGCTGAAGCTCAAAGAAATGCGAAATCAACTTTGATTTTGTTTGCGCCGAAGGGGACTGATTACCAGACGTTTCACAATGCTGACGAATATTATTTCATCGTCCGAGGTACCGGGGAACTTCTTATTGGTGACGAGCGGTTCACCTTCGAACCGGGCGACGCGTTTTTCGTCCCGGCGAAAGTTATACATCGTTTCGAAAATTTCTCGGAAGACTTCGCCACCTGGGCGGTGTTTGTGTGAATTCTTACAGGAGCAAAGCTTTCCATAATCTTTCCACGAAAGAACGACTCGGTTCACTCGTTATTTGCTTTACTCAAGTCGAAATCAGAAACTCGCTTTCAGTTGCTACCCTCGATGAGCTCGAGGAGGTAATCGCGGAGGCTTCGATAAGAGATGAGATTCACAAAATCATTTTCACCGGAACGGATGATGTTTTCGCCTCCGGCGCGAACTTGAATGAAATTGCGTCGCTCAATCCTGACACCGCACGCGAATTCGCGTTGCGCGGGCAAAATCTTTTTCGGCGAATCAACGAACTTCCCCAAATCACCATAGCGGCGATCAACGGCTTTTGTTTCGGCGGCGCGCTTGATCTGGCGCTCGCTTGCAAGGTTCGTATCGCGAGTACGAACGCGATTTTCTGTCATCCCGGAGTTGGGCTCGGAATCATTACCGGTTGGGGTGGAACGCAACGCTTGCCGCGCTTGATCGGTGAGGCGCGCGCGTTGCAGATGTTCTTGACCGCAGAACAAATTTCAGCCGAACCCGCGCTGACTTATGGATTGGTCGATGAAATCGGCGAAGATGTTCTGACGCGCGCATTGGAATTCACTTCTTGAGAAACTTCGCGATTCCTTCTTTGCAGTCGTCGGTCGTGCGCGCAATCGCGTTTATGTCCGCGCCGGTTCGCAATGAAGATTCGAAATTCAGTCCGTCCATTTCGTAGAGAAGGTTTTTTGTAAGGATAACGGCAGATCTGCTCAGCTTTTCGTAATGCAAAGCGTAAGCGAGAACCGATTTATCGAAGTCTTCGTTCGGAAAGAGTTCGTTTACAAGTCCAAACTTCATCGACGTTTCTGCGTCGAATTCAAAACCGCGTGTCGCCAATTCAAACGCGCGTTTCTCCGAAACATTCCGACGCAAAATCGCGAGTACCATGGCGGGAACGAATCCTATCTTTACTTCCGGATAACCGAAACGCGCATTTTTCGAAGCCAAAACCAAATCGCACGCAGTTGCGAGCCCGCATCCGCCGGCAAGCGCACGTCCGCGAACTGCAGCGATCACGGGAATTCTTACTTTTCGTATCAACGCAAAAAGTTCCATCAAGCTCTGCGCATCTTCGCGATTTTCCGTGATCGAGCTTTTCGAAATTGTTTCGAGCGCCGCCAAATCCGCGCCGCTGCAAAAATCCTCACCCGCGCCGCGAATTACGATTGCGCGAAGCGATTCATCATTATCGGCTTCGCGCAACGCACCTTCGAGCGCGTTCACCAACGCACCGTTCAACGCGTTTCGTTTTTCCGGACGATTCAGCGTCAAGAACCGAATCGAGTTTTCAGTTGTGATTAGAAGTTCAGACATCGGATTTTGTTGTTTTTACAATTTTCGAAAGCATCTTGATCAATTCAAGACAGTCCTCGCACAAAGAATTGTAAGACTTTTCATCAATATAGCCGCCCTCGAAGAGCATCAAAAGCCAAAATTCAGTTTCCGATGCTCGTTGCAAAGCTGTGTTCATGTTTCTCCAAAAACCGTTTCGGTCTTCGGATTGATTTGCATCTTTAATAAATTTCGCGATGTGAGTTCCCGAAATGAGAATCAACTTGCTGAGCACATATTCTTTCTTCACCTCGGTCAGATGCTTGTAAAGCTTTACCATTCGCAGAGCGAACTTGATCGCTTTCTCCAAAACGAGACTCTTGCTCATGAGGCTTTTTCCTTTGTGAATTCGTATTAGCGCTAAATCACAAATAGTTAATAGTTGATAGTTAATAGTTGAAAGTTAAAAGCGCGAACTTTCAACTATCAACTGAAAACTCTCAACTGTTTTTCAAAACACACTTTCAAATATCAACTGAGAACTTTCGAGTGATTTTCAAAAAATGATCATTCTCGAAACAAACTCAATCGTTACTTCGTTGATGCCGTCATTTTTTCAAGCGCGTCTGAAAACGCATCCAATGTTTTTGAAACGATCTCGATCTGCTCGCTTGCTTCTTTCCAATCGCGTTGCTCGATTGCTTCGCGAATTCCCGGCAGAGTTTTTACGCCATAACCTGTATAAAATCCGGGCGCATATATTTGATGTGTGAACCAACTTCGACGCGGCAAGCCCTGATCGCGGGTAAGCGCGCGTTCGGTTTGAATCAGCGCCGAGTTTAATTTCATTTGAGCCTCGGGCGAAAGCGATTTTCCTTTCGAAGACTTGTGGAAATCTTTCGCGGCTTCCTGAAGTTTCGCCAGCGCGTTTTGCAAAGGCGCGAAATTCAAAAAGGGAACATTTGTTTTCGGGTTAGGCACGACGAATACCTGTTTCGGGTCGCTGACGATTTTCAAAGTTCCGTCGGCGATCATTTGATTCGTAAGAATTGTTTCGTCGCGGATCGAATCGGTCAGCGACGTAAGCTCGCGAACGTAAACTCCGATCGTGTCAGCGAAATTCGTGAACTCAAACGGAAGCACATCTGCATCAGCAAGTCGCATCGTCAATCGTCCACAAACTTGTGCGAGCGCGATTCCATACACGAAATCCGGATCGCCGAAACGCGTGTAGTGATCGAATGAATCGTAAACTGAATGATATGAGCCGCCGCCATCTTCTCCGCCGAATCCCAAATTCAACGACGCGATTCCGAGATGCTGTAAAAATGGAGTGAAGTCCGAACCCGAGCCCAGCGCGCCGATGCGCAGATCCGCGCGATCGAGAATTTCTTTGCGCTGTGCGGGAGACGCGTTTACCAATTGCTGCGCTCGCGTTCTCTGCAGTACAGAGACTTTTGTTTCCGGATCAACTACATCGCGCCCAACTTCATTTACAAATTTTTCGAGTGTGTGCGATCCGCCGACGCCGAGAAATCCGCGTCCGTTTGAATCGGTGTTGATATAAGCCGCGGCTTTCTGTTTTAGCTCGTCGGCGTGTTTTTCGACCCATTCGGTCGAGCCGATCAAGCCCGGTTCTTCACCATCCCAAGCGCAATACACGATCGTCCGCTTCGGTCGCCAACCGGTTTTTGCGAGTTCAGAAACTCCGCGCGCTTCCTCCATCAGCGCGACAAGTCCGCTGATGGGATCATCGGCACCATTCACCCAAGCGTCATGATGATTGCCCCGAATTATCCATTGATCGGGTTCAACACTGCCGCGCATTTTTGCGACGACATCGTAAATGGTCTTCGTGTCCCAATTGAATTGAAGTTTTAGGTGAACGCGCGCCGCGCCCGGTCCGATGTGATAAGTGATCGGCAGACTTCCGCGCCAATTCTCGGGCGCGACGGCGCCGCCGAGATTTTTCAAAAGCGGAAGCGCATCCGCGTAAGAAATCGGCAGCACGGGAATTTTCGTGAGCGTAGGTGCATCTTTTAATGAAAGACGTTTTGCGCCCTTCGTCGAAGCGATGTTTGGCGTAAGCGGATCGCCGGGGAAGAGCGGCATATCTGCGACTGATCCGCGTTGCGCGCCGTATTCCATTCGCCAAGCGCCCTTCGGATAAACGTCGCCTTGGAAATAACCATCGTCGCGCGGATCGGAATAAATTATGCAACCGATCGCTCCGTGCTCCGCTGCAACTTTCGGTTTGATGCCGCGCCAGGAACCGCCATAACGCGCAAGCACGATTTTTCCTTTTACATCAACGCCGCGCTTTTCGAGTTCTTCATAATCGCGCGGCACGCCGTAGTTCACATAGACGAGTTCGCCGGTCACATCTCCATCAATCGAATATGCGTTGTAAATCGGAAGCTGTTCGGATTGTTGCGCGGAAGTTGCGTCTTCTTTCAACGCAGGTTCAGCAAGTTTTGCCGTGAATTTCTCAGGCGCGATCATTTCTACTAGACGAAATTTCGGAGTCGGAAAAAGAACATCGAATTCTTCGATCTCGGTTTCATAGCCCCACGAACGAAATTGCGCCGCGATGAATTCCGCATTTTCCTTGCCGTAAGGCGAGCCGACGTGATGCGGTCGAGCCGAAAGTCTTTTCATCCAGTCACGCAAATTGTCGCGTCGCAAAAATGAATCGAACTTTTCTTCGCGGGCAGCTTGATCCGCCGCCGATTGTCTCGAGAATCCGAGCATCGCCGTTTCCTGAAATGAAAATGCATTCGTAGCAAACGCGAATAGAGCGATCGCAGAAATAGTTTTTACAAAAATTTGTTTCATCGGTTCACCTTAAAATAAAACTGTGTTGTCTTAAATTATTCCAAGCGATTTCGCTTCGCTGTCGTTTAAATCCAATTGCATTCGCAAGAGAGCGGTCGAGAGAGTTTTTCCTTGTGCATCAGTCATCAGTGAAAGTGTTCCGCCGCCGCCCAAACTCCCGTGAAGCAAAAAATTCAAAGCTTCAAGATTCGGCAGTTCGAAGCGTTCGACCTCGCCTTTGACCATCTCGCCGAAGAAATTCTTCACGCGCTCAGCCGTCAATTCACGGACCAACACCGGATAGAATTGAGGCTTTAGCGCGATTATTCCTACGTTTGCCGTGTCGCCCTTATCGCCAGAACGGGCATGCGCGAGTTTAGTTAATTCAATTTTCATAAAGTTTGTTTGCGCTTGCGAATAATTGTAATGAAAGTTTCTCGCGAAGCAATCGGGCGCGCCCGAGTCATACTCCGTCGAGTTGTTTGCTTTCTATAACAAGACCTTTTCTGCCTACGGGATTGCGAGACATTCTGGGTTTTGCGCTTTCATTTTTCATCCACTAAGATCAACACGATAACTGCTCGGGCTGTTTATTGATAAGGTAATTTATGATCGAAGCGGAAAAAATTATTTCGAAATCTCAAGCGGAAAAAGAGAAGTGGGAACGGCAAACGCTCAAACCGATTCTCGAAAAATCTCCTGAGCGAAAAAAGAAATTCGAAG
>DAITAB010000378.1:0-1600 GCA_036824525.1 Pyrinomonadaceae bacterium | reverse complement strand
GCGTTCGAGGTTTTCATAGACTTTGTCGGTCGTAACGGCAATGACCGCCGACACGGATTTGACGCTTCGAACCGCTTCCAACACACCGATAGTTCCCAACACATTGGTGGAATATGTTTCAACCGGTTCGCGGTAAGATCTGCGCACAAGACTTTGCGCCGCCAGGTGCAAAACGATTTCCGGTTCGAAGTTCAAAAGCGTTTTTCGAAGCAGCTCCGCATTGCGTATATCGCCGAATTCCGAACGAATGCTTTTCGCGAGCTTGAGCGTTTCAAAAAGATTTGGCTTTGAATCAGGCGGTAACGAAAAACCGCAAACCTCCGCGCCCAGAAGTTTCAACCAAAAAGAAAGCCAGCTTCCTTTGAAGCCGGTATGTCCCGTTATGAAAACCTTCTTTCCGTTCCAAAAATTCATCAAATGATAGCGCGAGAGTCTTACCAAATTTTCCAAGGCGCCTTGCCGCTTTCCCAAAGTTCTTCGAGGTGATTTTTATCGCGAAGCGTATCCATCGGCTGGAAAAAACCATTATGAAAGAATGCTTTCATCTGCCCATCTCTTACCAATTGCTCCATCGGTTCTTTTTCCCAGGTGGTATCATCGCCGGCGATGAGATCAATTACCTTCGGACTCAAAACAAAAAATCCGCCATTGATCCAACCGGCATCCTGCGGCTTTTCACGAAATCCGCTCACTGAATTATCGTCCACAATCAAAGCTCCGAATCTGCCCGGCGGCTGAACTGCCGTAACGCTGGCGAGTTTTCCCGAAGCGCGATGGTCTGCGATGAGTTTCTCGAGATTTATGTCGGCTAAACCGTCGCCATAGGTGAAACAAAAACTCTCCTCGTCTTTTACATACTCGCGCACACGGCGAAGTCTTCCGCCGGTCATCGAATCAATTCCGGTATCGACCAGGGTCACTCTCCAAGGCTCGGTGCGTTGCTCTCTAATTTCGACTTTGTTATTTGCAAGATCGAAGGTTACATCAGAAGTATGAAGAAAGTAGTTGGCGAAGTATTCTTTGATTACATAACCAAGATAACCGCAACAAATTACGAAGTCATTCACTCCATAAGCGGAATAAAATTTCATCAAATGCCAGAGAATCGGCTTCTCTCCGATTTCAACCATCGGCTTAGGTTTGATGGCGGTTTCCTCGCTGATACGGCTTCCGCGTCCGCCGGCTAAAATTACTGCTTTCACGAATTACTCACTATTTAAAATATCTAAAAACTTAAACAGTTTAACGTGAATGACACGGATTCAAAAACGGGAAGCATAATACGGCGATTTACTTTCGCACATGGCTGACGAGTTTTTTGTAGAGGCGCAAATATCTTCGACCGCCGATTTCCTCGAGGTCAAAACGTTTCTTCGCGCTCTGCTTGCAGCGGAGTGATAGTTCCGTGGGCGTTTGTAACATCCGTTCAATCTCAGTCAGAGCTTTTTCGTAGCTATCGCGATCAAAACTTTCGATTACCACGCCGGTCTGATCTTCGCGAGTGAATTCTGCAGTGTCGCCGACTTTGCTGTTAACGACTACGGGCAAACCTGCCGCGAGATACTCGGCGTTTTTCGTCGGTGAAGATGCAAGCTTCGAA
>DAITAB010000033.1:0-17134 GCA_036824525.1 Pyrinomonadaceae bacterium | reverse complement strand
CGAGCGCATCTGTTCTTTGGTAAATCGTTGCTCGAGGCGGGTTCCGAACCGATCCAGCGCATCATTTCGCATCACGTAGAAACTTCGATCGCGATACTGCGAAAGCGGAAACGATTGTACGTTTAAGCCGACACTCTCGAGAATTTTCGCCGTTCGTGCGAGTGGAAAATAAATCAATGCCGCCAAAATCTGACTGAGTCCGAATCGAATCGGGTGTGGCAAAATACTAATCCCGCGCCGAACCACGTCACTGATTTTCCAAAGTAAACGAAACCACGCCGGTCGATTGTCAAACGCATAATATAGATACAACAAAAACGGCGCACCCGACTTCAATTTACTGACACAGGCATTCAAACCCGCTTGAGTATCCGGAATGTGATGCAAAACTCCGAGCGAGTATCCGAAATCGCAGGAATTATCCGCAAGCGGAATCGCTTCCACACTCGCCAAATGAAATTCGCAGTTCAATTCATCGCGAAGATTTCGCCGGGCGACAGAAATCGCGTCGGCACTCGCATCGACCAGGTGCAATTTCCCGATCCGAGGCGCGACGAATTTTGCCCACCTACCGCTTCCGCAGCCGGCATCGAAACCTACCGCATTTCCCGAAAGTCTCTCCCACGGGAAAATGTTGAAATAATTTTCAAACATTTCTCGAAGCTCATCCAAGGACAGAACCGACTGATCAAACCGCGACCATTCGTCTCCGAACCCTTCAACGACTTCTTTCACCGCATTCTCATTTGTCATCATCAAATCTCGACTTCGTCAATCTGCGCCTTCTGAAGCCTTCCCGAGTAGTCAACATAGATTGACTTCCATTCACTGAAAATGTCCAAGACCTGAGTTCCCGCTTCGCGGTGACCGTTTCCCGTGCCTTTCGTTCCGCCGAATGGAAGATGAACTTCCGCACCGATAGTTGCCGAGTTCACATAAAAAATTCCTGTGTACATTTCCTGCATCGCGTGAAAAGCCCGATTTACGTCTTGCGTATAAATCGCCGACGATAAACCGTATTCAACTCCATTCGCAATCTCGATTGCTTCGTCGAATGTCGAAAAAGGAATCACTGTCGTAACGGGTCCGAAGATCTCCTCCTGCGAAATTCGCATTTTCGGTGAAGCATCAATAAAGACGGTCGGCTCGATAAAGTATCCGTTTTTATATTCGCCCTTCGTCAAATGATTTCCGCCGCAGACTAGTTTCGCTTTGTCCTGATTCTTTCCAATGTCTATATAACCCATGATCTTTCTCAAGGCGTCTTCGTTGATCACTGGTCCGACGTCGGTTTTTTTGTCGAGTCCGTTTCCGACACGTAATTTCTTGGCGCGTTCGGCAAGTTTCTCAGTAAATTTTTTATAAACTTTTTTGTGAACGACCAATCGCGATGATGCGGTACATCTTTGTCCGGATGTTCCGAAAGCGCCCCAAAGCGAACCTTCTACGGCGTTGTCAACATCGGCATCGTCCATCACGATGATCACATTCTTTCCGCCCATTTCGAGCGAGACGATTTTGTTTTGACGTGCACAATTTTCCGCAATTAGTTTTCCGGTCGTAGTTGAACCGGTAAACGAAATCAGCCGCACGTCTTTGTGTCCTACCAACGCCGCACCCGCTTCGCCGAAACCGTTTACAATATTAACTACGCCTTTCGGAATTCCCGCTTCTTCGCAAGATTTCACCAAATTAATAGTTGAAAGCGGAACGTCTTCGCCAGATTTGACAACTACGGTATTTCCGCACACGAGCGCCGGAATAAGTTTCCAGCTCGGTATCGCCATCGGAAAATTAAAAGGCGTAATCAGTCCGCAAATTCCCACCGGCTGACGAATGCACATCGCGAATTTGTTTGGCATCTCAGCCGGTGTCGTAAATCCATGAAGTCGGCGACCTTCGCCGGCTGTGTAATACGTACAGTCAATTGCTTCCTGAACATCGCCGCCCGTTTCTTTCAATACCTTTCCCATTTCCCGGGTCATATCGCGAGAAAAGCGATCTTTGTTTTTCGCGAGGATTTCTCCGAGACGAAAAAGAATCTCGGCACGTTTTGGCGCCGGAGTCAGACGCCACTTCTTGGCTGCAGATTTCGCCGCTGCTACTGCTCGGTCAATATCCACTTTGGACGACTTTGGAAATCTTCCGATAACCTCCCGCATATCCGCCGGGTTTCGATTCTCGAAAAATTCTCCCGAGGAACTTCTAACCCATTCGCCATTGATATAGTTCGAATATGTTTTTGTCGCGGACTTCGATGCCACGGTTTTTCTTTGAGCTTTAGTTGGCATAATTGAAAGTTTCTTGTGGTTGGTTTTCCTTGAAATAATTAAATTTGAATTTTTGTTTATCGTAGCCAGAATTGCACTAACTTTGTCTGAACTTTCTGTGATTGCGGATTGAAAAAAGCGACGTGAAGCACAACTGCATCGCCTAATTTTAGTTTTGAAACCGCCATCTCAAATGATTTCACGTCGGTCACATTCTCGCGGTTCACGCGTTGAATCAAATCGCCTACGTAAATTGCCGAGCTGCCATCCTCGTTCCGGACATCGAAGAGCGCACCGGTCGGATCAATCTCCTTTACCAAAACGCCATTCTTTCCCTCGAACTTTTTCTCGAAGGCAACTTGCTTTGTAAGCTCGGAAACGACCAAGCCAAGCGGCTTCACAATCTTATTTGCATTTCCTATGGTCAGCTTTTTACTTTCAGGGTTACCTTCTGCTGCCAAATGTTCTGTCGGTCGCAATCCTAGCTTAACCACGGCTTTGCGCGATTCCAGTCTTTCACCGACTTCGCGGAAATAAGCGAGCGTCACATTTTGTGCAGGCTCTGTCATCGCCACTCGCGAAATCAACTCTTGTGCATTTGAAACTTTTTGATCGTTGATCGAAATAATCACATCGCCAATCATCAAACCCGCACTCGCGGCTGGTCCGTTTTTGTCGCGGATATCGGAAATAATCGCCGCTCCCTGCTGATTGATTCCGTAAACCTTCGTGAATTCCGGCTTTGCGGTTTCAAGATTTACGCCGAGGTATCCGCGCCGTACGTGTCCGTAACTAATAATTTGCCGGAATACAATCGATGCCTCATTCGATGGAAATGCGAAACCAATTCCCGTGTATTCACCGACCGAAGTGGCGATCTGAGAATTGATGCCGATAACTTCGCCACGCATATTCACCAGCGGTCCGCCGCTGTTTCCGCGATTAATCGCCGCATCAGTCTGAATAAATCTTTGAAACGGGCTTGAGTAAGGAGTTTGTCTTCGTGTCTGCGAAATAATTCCGGCGGTTACGGTTTGCGCAAGTCCCAGAGGCGAACCGACGGCGAGAACCCAATCGCCAACCTGAATCGCCTCCGAATCGCCAAATCGAATCGTAGGCAAATCGCTTCCGGCACTTATTTTCAAAACAGCCAAATCCGTTTCTTCGTCAGTCCCAACAATACTAGCCAGAAATTCTTCGCCGTTTTGGAGTCGCACGGAAATCCTGGAAGAACCGTCAACCACATGCGCATTCGTCAGGATCAAACCGGACTTATCAACAATAAATCCGCTGCCCACCGCAAACGTTGGTTTTCTTTGACGTTCTAAAAACTCCCGAAGCTCATTCGGAATCTGAGAATTCGGCACGTCTTCTTTTACCGTGACGTCGGGCACGCGTCCTTTGATGTCAATGTTCACCACCGCCGGTTCGATGCTCGCCGCGACCTCGGAAAACGATGCCGACAAAACCTCCGCCGTTAACGCATGGTTTGGATCAGGATCGGCTTTTGCGAAACGTCCCGCGAGAAGAAACCCCGCAAAGAGGCAAAGCGCACACGCGACAAAACCTCCGACGACAAAAGTCTTGGTTTTCCCCGCGAATAAAAAAGCGAACTTGTTATTCAGTTTTTGAAAAAACATAACCGATTCCAACCTCAATTTCCGGTTTCCATAAAGTGTGCTTATTCGTGATGTGAGTATAACGAATCAAATAAAGTGCGGTAAAGGCATTGATAGAAATTCCTGCATGCGAAACGCGAAGGCGTTCATTTCGAAAGAATGGCTTTGTAGTTATAGTTTCGCGAAAGAATCGTCGAACTCGACTAGTCGAAATTTCAAACTATTGCAGGTTAATTTACGTCTTAATCGGCAGGTGATTATTCTTTAAGAGAAAGAAACCATGATGAAAATACAAAAGAGAATTTACGTTTTTCCCGTAGCGCTAATCGTACTCATCACTTTGATTGAAGGCTTTTCCCAGATTAGTTCCGGGGAAAAGTTTTCAAACGTAACCACTTGGCATAACGTCGCCTATGCTTCGCGTGCGAACGCCGACGCAAATTTGACCGCTCTCGATATCTACGCACCTTCGAACGCAAAGAATTCGCCGGTAATGATAATGATTCACGGAGGCGGATGGAGCATTGGCGACAAAGGAAATCGCGGTCTGATCCGAAACAAAATTCCTTTCTTTTCCAAAAACGGATTTATTTTCGTGAGCATCAACTATCGGCTGTCACCGGTGGTGAAACACCCGGCGCATATCGAAGACGTTGCGGAAGCCGTGGCGTGGGTTCATAACAACATAAAAAAATACGGCGGAGATAATCAAAAGATTTTCGTGATGGGTCATTCGGCGGGCGCCCATTTGGCGGCGCTCGTCGCGACGGATGAACGTCGCCTTAAAAAACACGGAAAAGATTTGTCTGTAATTAAGGGTGTAATTTTGCTTGATGGAGCCGGCTACGATATTCCGGAGCAGATGAAGAACGGCATCTTCAAAATTCCGATTCTCGGAAATATGTATGAAGACGCATTCACGACCGATGAAAAAAATCAACGCGATGCTTCGCCGCTCTTTTTCGTTTCATCCGGAAAAACAATTCCGCCATTTCTGATTTTCACAGCCGGCAAAAGAATTGCTTCATTGAATCAATCGGCGAAGCTTTCGGCGGCGCTCACCAAATCGGGTATCAAATCGGAGTTGGTCAACGATCCCGAAAAAAATCACATGACAATCAATAATGATTTTGGACTTGACGCTGAATTGGTCACGAATAAGGCAAGAGTATTTCTCGAATCAATACTCAAAGGAAAATGATGCGCTCAAGGTGTGAGCAAAACTTTCATCGCGTTTTTCTTTTTTGCGCGTTTCATTGCTTCGATTCCTTTCGCCAATCGCAAGTCATCCGAGATCAAATTTGAAACATCCACCCGTTTATCGCGCAAAAGCTCTAGTGCGGGAGCAAATCTACCGCATCGCGAACCGACGATGGTAATTTCGTCAACCACAACTCTTGCAGTATCCCAACGCGAATCGCCGTGAAACGTCGACTTCAAAACGAGTTTTCCGCGTGGGCGAATTAATTGAAGGGCGGTTTTGAAACCACCCGCGCTTCCGCTCGCTTCGATCGCGACGTCAAAATCGCGTGCGAGTTTTTCCGCATCGTTGAGCATTACGCCTTGCACTCCCCGATTCACCGCAATCAGCATTTTGTCTCTATGTTTTCCCACCAGGAAAACTTCATCGCTATAAAGCGCCAGAACTTGCGCGCAAAGAAGTCCGAGTTTTCCATCGCCGATTACCGCGATGCGAGTTTCAACATTTATCTCGACTTGTTCGAGAATCGCACAAGCAGCCGCGAGCGGTTCGACGAACACCGCTTCCTCATTCGGAACATCCGGCGGAACTTCGACGAGATTTCGCGTCGGCAATGTCAAAAACTCCGCGTGGGCGCCGTCGCGTCCCAGAATTCCCAGAACCGTTCGAAATGGACAGTGACGAGAATCACCACCGACACAAAGTTTGCAAACGCCACAGCCGACATTTATTTCGCCTACTACTCTTTTTCCGATTAAACTTTTTGCATCTGAGGATTCTTCTACGATGCCGACGAATTCATGTCCGATAGTTCCTTCGAAACCGGCATAACCGCGAACTATTTCCAAATCGGTATTACAGATGCCGGATTTCAAAACGCGAATCAACGCCTCGCCTTCCATGCGTGGTGGAGGAAATTCTGCGAGTCTCAGTTGGAAATTCTCGAATCGAAGAGCTTGCATACGAAAAACCGCCTACGAATCGCCGCTTTTTAGCTCAAGCGAAAAAGCCCGATCGCATCTGGGCGTATGTTTTTCGCAAGTCGGTTGAAAGCCGAAACTCTCGTAAAGATGTATGGCGGCTTCCAAGACATTTGCCGTTTCAAGATAGACTTTTGTGAAACCAAGTTGACGCGCATTTTCCAGAGTGCGTTCGATAACTGCGCGCCCGATTCCTTTGCCGCGAATTTCCGATGCAAAATACATCTTCCGCAACTCGACCATCGAATCATTCATTGGATAAAGCCCGACCGTACCGACCAGTTTTCCTTCTTCGGTTTCAAGCAACTCAAAGGTACCGCCGCGATCAAGATAGTGCGCCTTGATATTTGTCAGATCGCGATCAGTGCCGGTCGGTTCAGGTTCGAGACCAAATTCGCGCAGCACTCCAAAGACTAGGTTCTGCACCGCGTCGCAATCTGCATTTGTCGCTTCGCGAATTTTTACATCAGAAATATTTTTGACGTTAATTTCCAACGCGATATACCTTCAGGTCCTTTTCGCTCACGATCTTCCATTCGCCGGAAGTCTTATCCAAAACGAGCTGGGACCGAACTTTTCCGGTCGAAGTATTTTCGTCTTTTTGAAAAGTCCATTCCTTATCGAAAATCGCGGTAGCGCGATTACCCGTCGCATCCGGCGTAATTTCGATCTCGCCAATATCGACAGAAACCGTATCGAACTTCGCAAATGCCTTTTCCTTATCCGCACGTACTTTTGCAATGCTCATTTTACCGCCACGGAAGTAATCCACTATAGGTCCGTAGTAACTGACATGCGAATCTACATCCAAGTCTTCAGCAGCAGCGGTCCAATCATGAATCAGCTCGGAAATTTCCGAACGAATCTCCTCCACTTGTGCAGGTTCTAAAGTCGGTTTCGGTACTGGTGTCGCTACGTTCGAATTGAAAGCATTGGAATTTGAAGCTGAGTTTGCGTTAGTGGCGGTATTCAAATTTGTGTTGATTGCTGAATTTGCGTTTGATGCCGCGTTTGAATTTGTCGGAATCATCGCAGATTTGTTTACAGAAACCTTGATCTCGTTTTTTAAGCCGGCACGTTTCGCACTGAGAAAAATCATAAATGCGCTGACGATACCGATTCCCAAAATAAAGAATGTGACAATTACCGCGGCAAAAATCGCCAAGGCTTTTCGCGATTTCTTTTCGGGAACTGCGGGCGCGTTAGGTCGCCAGGTGGCAGGATCACGAATAATCGTCTCCGGTCCTGAGGAGGCGTTGATGTTTGAGGATGCGCCGAAATTGTTTAGCGGCACGCCATCGTGCAAGCAAAAACGAAGCGTATCGTCGGTATAAGTTGTTTGGCACTGCGGACAGATTTTCATAATTAAATATTCGGAATCCAATATTCTCCGTCGCCGGTTACGATCTTCTTCAGACCATTTCGTTTTAATTCGTCTTTCTTCAATCCCAAATAGGTAAAATGCGGCGCGTCGTTTTTCACCGTACGAAACCAGCCGTGATCGCCGAGAATTTTACGTACTTTTTCATTTTGAAACTCTTCCGCGTCAAAGGCGAGCATCGATAAATGTTGCGAAGTTCCCGGCGCCGCCACCGAATACAAGATCGAATTATTGAAAAAGGTATTGAAATAGATTTTCTTCTCTTCGAGTTTCAAAACTTCGCGCACTTGCTCATTAATTGGCAAGGCTTTCAAATTGGCAACCTCTTCCATCTTCAAACGCTTTTTCGCGATCCAATGTTCGCAAGCCGGTTCAAAACGCGAATTCCAAAGCCGCACGGTATCTTCAAAACTGCGTCGGGCAGCTTCCGCACCATCGCGCGGAGTTAAGGTCAGATTCTTTTCTTGGAGTTCCCGTTTCGCCTCAAGCAAAGCTTTCATCGCTCCCGCCTGAAGTTCAATTTGGGCGTCACCAAAATCTTCTTTCGCGATCGAGATTCGGTCTTGATAATTCTTAACTTGCGCTGAATTCTGAAACATGCAAACCGAAGGTACTGCCACATCGGCTGTGGCTAGAAACATCGCGCCGTATTCATTTAAGACCCGAACCTGCACGGCGTCGTTGGCGTCACAAAACTCCTTACGATTAATCGAACGTCGGACGAGCGCCGATTCAAGTGCTTCGGAAAATTTCATACGTTTTTTCAGCTCGACATTCGATGCCGTGTTAATCGTCTCGCTCTCCGCCGTCCCGATCGCGTTTCGAAGCTCATTTGAGTCCGACTTGCGGGAATTTGGATCGCACCCGCAAAGGACAATCCCAATGGAAATCGTGAAAAACACTGATAGCAGGCTCGGCATCAGAACAAATCATAATTTGAACGATTTGATTAGTAAATACGTGCACGCCGCGAACCGCAAGGGAATTCCCGCGCAGTTTTTGAAGAAAATCAAATTCATCTATACTCTTCGGAGTTAATTTCAAAGTTAATTCTTTCTAAATATATGCGAAATGTTTTCTTTGTGTTTGTAATTGCTCTTCTGGGCTTTTCAGCTTTTTCATGTCAGGCGCCAACTTCAGCGCCAAACGCCGGAACGTGTAATTCCGCCGGTGCGGCATCGCCGAGCGATGCCTACCGTGAACTTTACGGCTGCGTAAAAGCGAAAGATAAAGATGGAATCCGTCGGGTAATGTCGAAGGCGACTAATGCTTTCGTCGAAACCGTTGCCGGAATGCAGAAGCAAGATGTCGGCAAAGTTTATGAAAACGGTTTAACGGCAACGACCTTTGCCGCCAGTCTTCCGGAAATTCGCGATGAACGTATTAGCGAAGAATTTGGAAAGGTCGAAGTCTGGAACGAAAAAGATAAGCGCTGGGAAGATTTGCCTTTTATCAAAGAAGACGGTTCTTGGAAACTCGCCATCGGCGATGACTGGAAAGGCAGTTTTAAGTCCCCGGGTAAAGGACGCGCGCAAATCGAAGCGGAAGCGGCAAACGTTAACTCAAATCGGATGATGCCATTGCCAATGAAGATTGAAACTAACGCGAATCTAAAGGGCATCGCCGCACCGCCCGCTGCCAATATGGCAAATGGGAAAATGCCAAATCCAGTCTTGAAGAAGTAGATTCGCGATGACGGATACGGGGACGATCGTCGAAATAATTGCTCAATACTCAAAACACGGTTGGAAGCTCCGCCGTGTTTTGCTCTCTCCCGAACTTTTCAAACGGTTAATGAAACCAGAAATGATTTTCGAGGGAATTGCGCCGCAAGAATCCGCCGTCGATGCTTTGTGGTTTTCGCGTGATGCAAAAAACGGAGGAGAAACCTGGGAGTTGCGCTCCTTGGGTGAAACGCCGCTGGCGCTTTTGCAAGTTTTTGATGAAAGCGACTCCGAAGAGATTCGCGAGCCCTTACGCGAAGAAATGCAAGAGCGTCTTTTGTCTTTCGTCTCACGAAAATTCGCCAGCTCGGATTGAACGGCGTTTGCAGGCGACGAAAATTATCGTGAAATAATTGCTTCGGAAATCCGACTTGAGGTGATAAGATTTTGTTTAGCAGACTGCCGCTGGCAGTCCTTTTTTTAGAGAAATGACAATTAACAACTTGAGCGGACAAGTCGCCCGAGTTTGGGATGGCTTGAGACCCGTAACAAAACAAATGTTGGAGGGCGCGCTGAAATCGCGTCAAAAGAAAGCCTCCCGAAATTTCTCTTACGATACTCAGTCGGATTGGGAAGTTTGCAGTCTCCTTTCGGCGCTCGATGAAGAAGCGGTAAGCGTTGCGAAAGATGCGCCGCAATTCGGAGATATTCGGGCGCTGGCTGAAACTTGCGTCGAGGTTCTGCAGACATTAAGCGAATCCGCCGACGTTTTTATTCAGCTTGCTACCCGCGCACTCAGGCAAAACGATTTCAAACAAGTTGATAAGTTGGGTGAAACGCTGCTGTCGCGTTTTTCCGTGCCGGAAATTTGCGAAGTTGCGCGTCAGGCAAAACATCCGGCGATTCGCGCGATCGCGTATGAGACTTTAGCGGTAATCTCACCCGCGGCTCTGGTACCGATGCTCGAGGATCCGCTTTATACGGAAGTTGCGCGCAACGTGCTCGAGATGCAAAGTTTTGAATACGATTCCGCGGAAGCGCGACACATTCTCGAAAATTTCGGGGTTGAAGAAACAGAGAATCAGTAAATTAAAGATCACAAAAAAATGCGCGCGGAGTTTTTCAATTGAACTCTCGCGCGATTTTTCTTTTGGTCTAAAAGCTAGTCCTTCATCCTGAAGCCTTCATCCTTTTCTGATACATTGGGAATTTCCCCGTCAGCTCCGCGACTTCACGTTTAACTCTCGATTTCGTCTCTTCAGAATTCGGCTCGCGCACGATTTCTGCAATCATTCGTCCGATGAGTTTCATTTCCGCTTCGCGCATTCCGCGTGTCGTAAGCGCGGGAGTGCCAAAGCGAATTCCCGAGGCGATCATCGGTTTATTTGGATCGAAGGGAATCGTGTTTTTGTTTACCGTGATATGTACGGCGTCGAGCGCCTTTTCGGCCTCTTTTCCCGTAATGCCTTTTCCGTTCATAAACACATCAACCAACACCAGATGATTGTCGGTGCCGCCCGAAACGAGTCGCAGTCCTTGCGATTGCAATTCCGCGGCAAGCACTTTTGCGTTTGCAACGATTTGCTGTTGATAAGTTTTGAAATCCTCGCGCAGCGCTTCGCCAAAGGCGACTGCTTTCGCTGCAATGATGTGCATTAATGGTCCGCCTTGAACACCGGGAAACACCCGCCGATTTACGTCTGCAGCAAATTCTTCACGACACAAAATAAGTCCTCCGCGCGGACCGCGAAGAGTTTTGTGTGTTGTCGTTGTCACATATTCGCAATGAGGCACCGGCGAAGGATGAATTCCCGCCGCCACCAATCCGGCGATGTGTGCAATATCTGCCATCGCCCGCGCGCCGACAGATTTTGCAATCTCGGCAATTCGCTCGAAATTTATCGTGCGCGGATAAGCAGACGCGCCGCAGATCAGAAGTTTCGGTTTGTGTTGCTCCGCGATTTTCTGTAACTCATCGTAGTCAATCGTTTCCGATTCGCGATTAACTCCGTAGTCAGCGACGGTGTAATTCAATCCGGAAAAATTCAAAGGATGACCGTGAGTGAGATGTCCGCCGTGTGAAAGATTCATCCCGAGAATCGTGTCGCCATGTTCGAGTGCGGCGAGCAACACGGACATATTCGCCTGCGCGCCGGAATGCGGCTGAACGTTTGCATGTTCGGCACCAAAGAGTTTCTTTGCACGATCAATCGCCAGCTGCTCCGCGACGTCAACAAATTCGCATCCGCCGTAGTAACGTTTACCCGGATAACCTTCCGCGTATTTATTTGTCATTACCGAACCCATCGCTTCAAGCACGGCTTCGCTAACGAAATTTTCAGACGCGATTAGCTCAAGACCATTCGCTTGACGATGGACTTCATTATCAATTGCTTCGGCAATTAACGGATCAGTTTCGGACAAGGTGGATGAGAAAAAATTATTCATGGTGTTTTCGGTTTAAAAGAAATAAATCGGAAAGACAAAAAAAAGCCCGCGATTTGACCGCAGACAGCGAAACTAACAGGATTTCTCAATCGGCTCAATTTTTTCGACTCGCTTCTCGTGCCTTCCGCCTTCGAATTTCGCGTTGAACCAGGCTTTCACGATCGCGGGCACAGTTCCTTCTGGCGTAGTACGAGCACCGATGGCTAGCACGTTTGCATTGTTGTGTTCGCGCGCGAGTCGGGCAACCTCTTCATTCCATGCAACTGCCGCGCGCACGCCCTGTACTTTATTTGCCGAGATCGCCATTCCGGTTCCCGAACCACAGACGAGAATTCCCTGTTCCGCCTCGCCACGCGAAACCGCCTCCGCAACTTTCTTTGCGAAATCCGGATAATCAACCGATTCGCGCGAGGCAGTTCCATAGTCGACGAAATCAATTTTCATTTCCGACAAAAGCATCTTAATGTTTTCTTTTACCTCAAAACCCGCGTGATCTGCTCCGATTGCAACTTTCATATGTTCAGTTCGATTCTACCCGAAGATAAACCGACCGCGAAATTACAAAAAAAAATCGCTGCCCTATATAAAGACAGCGATAAAATTTTTAGTGAGCCGTAAACGCTCAATCAAGCAAACTGAACCCGAAAGGGATTAGTTAGGTATCAAGACCGTGTCGATCACATGAATGATGCCATTCGATGCGCGAATATCAGTTTTAACGACCGACGAATTGTTTACCATTACGCCGTTCGTCGTGCTTATCGTCACTTTTCCGCCTTGAAGAGTTTCAACCATCGCTCCGTTTAGTTTTAAAACTTGCTTCGCCGGAACTTCACCCTTCACTACGTGGTAAAGCAGAATTGCTTTGAGCTTTTCTTTGTTTTCCGGTTTCAAAAGCATTTCGATCGTTCCCGCGGGAAGTTTCGCGAAAGCTTCGTCCGTCGGAGCAAACACGGTGAATTTGCCTTTGCCCTTGAGCGCATCGATCAAGCCCGCTGCCTGTAAAGCCGCTGCCAAGGTCTTGAAACTACCCGCCGCCACCGCTGTGTCCACGATATCTTTCTTCTTCTTTTTACCGTATCCACCTGCAAGTGCCGAGTTAGCCGAGATCAAAACCATAATTGCCAAACCTAAAACGATTGATTTCTTAAACATGATTCTACCTTCCTTCAAATAAATTAGCTCAGATCCGAATGAGCGGTTTGAGCGATTTCAAGATAACCTGATATCAACATGGTGTCAAGTCAAAAATTAGGCTTTATCGAAAATACCTGAAGTCAGTGGTGCAATGCTTGCCCGTTTTGGGCGTATTTGTTATATTTGTCGACGTGAGTTCCTTATGAAAATTGCAACTCAATTAACTACCAGAGAAGTCGCGAGAATGTTTCGCGTCAGCGATGCTACCGTAAAGCGCTGGGAAGATGCCGGTGTGATTCGGTCAGTCAAGACCAGCGGTGGTCATAGAAGGTTCTTGCCTGAGGATGTTGCAAAGTTTATTCGCTCCCGAAAACAGGTAGCTGAAAAACCTCTCATTGGTTTCGAACATCAGAAACTGAAGATCGATGATTTACGGACTTCAGTTTTCGATTCGGTCATTCAAGGTAACGAGTCCGGAACTACAGACGTTTTAATTCGCGCTCTACTTTCCGGAATTACCCCAACACAACTTTTTGATTTAGTGATAGCCGATGCCATGAAGAAAATCGGCGATCTTTGGTCTTGCGGTAAACTCACGATCGCGCAAGAACATTTGGCTACCCGTACGATCTCCTCCGCGATTGAGAAATACCGTTCCACCTTGCCGGAACCGATGCCTACCAAGAATCGTGTGATTTGTTTTTCTTTCGAAGGCGATTTTCATGAGCTTCCGACACGTTTGGCACAGGTAACACTCGAGAACGCCGGATGGGAAGTCAGGAACCTGGGTGCATCAATGCCTATTTACTCGCTTACGGAAGAAGTGGTGCGATTCAAACCATTATTGATCTGCGGATCATCCTCAATCATGCCTGACGCGGACCGCCTGCGACGCGAATTTGCGCAGCTCCGCCTTCTAATTCAAAAACAGTCGGCGAAGATTGTTCTCGGCGG
This sequence comes from Pyrinomonadaceae bacterium, assembly GCA_036824525.1. Classification (GTDB taxonomy): domain Bacteria; phylum Acidobacteriota; class Blastocatellia; order Pyrinomonadales; family Pyrinomonadaceae; genus DAITAB01. Next base: position 3,480 of record DAITAB010000033.1, on the reverse strand, counting down.
TCGAGTCTTTTCCGATCCGGTTTTTCGTGAACGCTTCCCTTGCGACTTCTTCGCAAACAACTTCGAAGATCTTAAGAATTTTGCCGATTCTATTCGTTGAATTTCATATTCAGCGCACAAAACGCCCGCGTCTTTCAAAAAAATCGGGAAATCACCATTAGCGCTTTCTCCGTGCCGGGAAACGATTTTGTTATATTTCGCACCAAACAGCGCAAGATATTGGCGTTTATTCGTTCCGCATTGTGAGGTGAATCAAATGAAGGTATTTCTTGTAACTTCGATCTTACTGCTGGTGGTGTTTTTCAATAACGCGGCGACACTAGCCGGAGAAACTTCAAAAACGTCCCTTGAGCTGGCAATTTTGGGAAACAAGACGGAAGCCGAGGATGCAATGCGGCTACTCCGCGAACGCGAATCGGATGGGTTGAAGAGCTTGATTGCGTTTTACCAAGCCGATATCGAAAAATTCCGGGCGGACGGCGAGATAAGCGATCGTTGGCGCAAAATTTCGTATGCGCTGGACAACGTAGCGATGCAAAAAGACGCCTATGCCTCACAGCTTTTCTGGTACACCGATATTGAGGAAGCAAAACGCGCAGCTCGAAAATCAAACAAGCCTATTTTATCGCTGCGACTTCTGGGAAATTTAAACGAAGAGTTCAGTTGCGCGAACAGTCGTTTCTTTCGTGCGCTGCTGTATTCAAATTCCGAAATCTCGAAGTTCTTGCGCGAAAATTATGTGTTGCATTGGAAATCGGTGCGACCGGCGCCAAAAGTGACCATCGATTTCGGTGACGGACGCAAAATCGTTCGCACTCTCACTGGCAACAGTGTTCATTACATTCTTGATGAGGATGGAAGATTGATCGATGCGCTTCCCGGACTTTACAGTCCACAAGGATTTTTGAAGTATTTGACCGCCGGAAAGAAGATCAGCAACGTAATAGAACCGGTTTCCGATCAACAAAAAAATCTCGGGCTACTTCGTTATCGAAAATGGATGTATGACGACATTTTTGCAAAACGCAAAAACGCCTTGCATATCGCCAACATTCAGCTAAAGGATCAGTTTTCCGGAAGTACAAACGCACTCGATGTGGCGCCGCTGGCGATTGCAAAAATGCAGACCGAATTTACCGTTCTACGCGGAATCTACGATCGGATGGGCGAATTTGAAAGTCAGATCGATCTCGAAGAGTGGAAGAAACTCGCGAGTCTCTATGCCGGCGGTACGCAGTTCGACGATGCGACGCGGGCATTTATACATCGGCAAAACGCTCGCAGCGGGATAAGTGCAAGCGAATTCGCGTCGCTTGAATCGAAACTCCGCGACCTCGTCGCTCTTGATACGGTGCGCAATGATTTTCGTTTCCACACAAAACTTTATGAATGGATGAACCGCGAAGACATCAACGATCTCGAAAAATTCAATTCGCGGGTTTACTCCGAAATCTTTCTGACGCCTGATTACGATAAATGGCTCGGTCTTTACGCTGCGGATGTTTACACTGCGCTCGATGGAAACGGAATAGTGAAGTAGTCCCAAAAAAAATTCGCTGATTGGTACTAAATACTCAAAAACTAAATTTTTAGTGAGTGAGTTGCAGACCTTGGATGGTAGCAAAACTCTCTTGGAGCATTCGGTTCGCAGGCAAAGCGGCATGTCCTTCGCAAACGAGTTTTGAATTTGAGTCGTTTACAGTTGACAAGAATGGATTCTGTCCGATCAGACCGCTAATCGTCTCCGCGAAGAGCGATCGACGCGTGACGGTTCCGTCGCCTTCGGCGTAAACCTTTTCCTGAACCTTCTCAAAGGGAACTCGTTCTCCCTTGGAATTATTAAAAGAGTCTCCCGAAGTTAGGGTCTTCCACTTCTTTTTCTCCGGATCGAAAACAAGAATTGCGGAATCAATCGTTTTCTTACAGTCGCTGCCAAAGGCAAAAAACTTTATTGACGCCGGAATATCGGATTTCACATCGAGCGATTCGTGGAATCGCCTGGCGCGCAACAAAGCCGCGCGCAAATAGTTCTCAATTTCAATGCGGTTATTTTTATCAAAACGCGCTGCCAATTTTTCATCGGCGAGGATCGACCATCCATATTTATTCCAAACGACCGGATCATAAATATCCAATGAAAGCGGGTTTAGATTCTCGTCGAGGAAGCGTGCGGATTTTCCGTGGGGAAGAAGCTGAAACATCGAAGGCATCGAAAACGCCACTTCTCTTCCCAGAAATTGCGGATAGAATTTCCCGGCGGGTAAATTAATCGCAACGCCGCTGTTTAGAGTCGAAAGGGCACTCATCGTGCCTTCATTTGGAGTGCCGATGATGAAAATTCTCTCAAGGTGTTTTGCGCCGTACCAGGTTGGAGCGGGTTTTACTTGCAAATCGGATTTGCCATACATCGCTGCATAACGGGAGATCAAACCGCCGAGTGAATGCGCAACAATATCAAACTTAAGATTTGGATTTTTAGTTCGGGTTTTGAATTCCTCGATACGCTCAATCAGATGACGGGCATTCTCGACGGTGTCGCGTCGCCAATCATAGGCATAAACAAAATAAACGTTTTGATCTTCGGAAGTGATTGCCTCATTCCAGGCCTTACGCTTATAAACTGCTTTCTTTTCAAGGAAATTCACGAGTCCCTCATAAACTGAAACTTGCGGGAGGAATTTGAAAATCTTTACGCGTTCAACAATATCGCCGGCTACCAGTTCATCGCGACTTCCCGAAAGATTACCGGAGTAAGGTAACTCCAAATCGTCCGTCTTACCGGCAGAAAAACGCACCCAAATTGTCTCTTTGGTTCTCTTATTTACGAGAGTTGAACCGGCGAGACCCGGAATTACTATCAACGGATTTCTTTTCGCATCAGTAGGACCCTGTGCAAATGAAACAAGTGAAAAAACGATAATCAAAAATGAAATGCGGACAATTATCTTCATCATTATCGAAAAATTTACGACTCCGAATTTTTGCGCTCTAGTCTCATTACAAGCTGCAGAATGTTTGCTTTGAAATTCTTTGACGCAGAAATGATTCGTTCTGTTGCAAACACTTCTTCTTTGAGAAACCGATAAGCTTAAACATCTTACCGAACAAACAAAAAAAACGGCAGGTCGCCATTTGACCTGCCGTACAAAGGAGGAGTCTGCGAAGCAATATGCGGATGCCGTCTCTTATGAGAAAAGCCTAATCAGACTGTGAACGATTCCAATCTTACTGATTGCCCAAGAAATCGTTCCGCTGCTTAGGAAATTCAGAACAGTTTCGTTTTGGAAAAAATTCTGCAGCATCATAAATATTCTCCGCGATGACCAATCGCCGATAAACCTAAGGGCAATCGCGGTGCCAAACCAAATTTCTCCAAAAAATGGGCATTTCCAACTTTCAGTAGGCGATCAGGATTTCAAATCGACACCGTGAATCAATCAGGCTGACCGAATTTGTGCCAACCGATTCCTCGTCTTATCG
>DAITAB010000174.1:0-5281 GCA_036824525.1 Pyrinomonadaceae bacterium | reverse complement strand
ACGCTTCCGCATACATCGGTTGGTATGCGGAGCGACGAACCGCGTAAAGACAACCTGAAACCCCAATCAACGAACAGGCGCGGCTCTCGCTTTCCTTCAGAAATGTTTCGTAATTCCAGTAGCTCTTGGCACCGTGTCCTACATTACTGTTTTTCGGATCAACATAAATCAATTTTCCGGCGACGCAGCCCACATTCTCATCCGCAAAATTAGGCAAGAGCTTCCGAAGTACATTCGATTGATACATGGTTGTTGCGTCTGAAAACAAAATGATGTCACCGGTTGAAACCTCCACAGCTTTGTTTTGAGTAAGCGTTTTCCCGACTCGCCCATCTTGCCGGAAGAGTCGCACATTTTTGTCTATCAGACCGCTGACGATCTTGTCCGTCGAATCGGTAGATCCATCGGAGGCGACAATTATTTCCAGTTTGTCTTTCGGATAATCGAGCGCCAGCGTGTTATTGATTTTTTCAGCAATCACCTGTTCTTCATTGTAAGCAGTGATGATTACCGTTACACGCGGTTCGATGTCCTGTTTCGCCACTCGCAATGGACGGGCGAGCCCGAAAACATACACGATTAACGGATAGCCAACATAGGTATAGAAAAGCGCGCCGACGCTAACCAGAAACGTGCCAAGTGTGAAATCAAAAACCGCCATCAAGAACTAAACCTCAACTGTCGTCTTGCCGGTACCAAGCGCCGAAGACTTTTCAACGAATTTCGGCAATGTCGCACTTCTGTTCGTATGCATTCTACGCAGGCAAACCGCGAAAGCGACGGGAAAATAGAGATACCAGTTATAGGCAACGGATCCGAAAAAGCTGGCGGTCATATAACCCGCGAGACTTGCCTGCACTCCGATTGATAAATAATAAGTCCACGAAAATTCACCCTGCACCTTTAGTTGCCTGACTACAGCCCCGAGTTTTCTATATGGACTGACCAATAAAATCAAATATGCTATGAACGCAAGCCAACCCAATTCTGAAGACACTTGCGTATAAGCATTATGCGATTGCTGATTGTGATCTCCCACTATCGGAAAATTCCCCAAACCGATTCCAAGCGGATTCCGGAGCGTTACGAGAAGAGAGGTGTAAAGCAGCTCGCGTCTTTGATCGGATGATCCGACCGGATCAAGTCCTGGAAGAAAAATCGAGAGTATTCGAAATCCAAAATTTCCCGGAGCAATGATGAAAATAACCAAAGTAATTACAGATGCAAGGGACATAACCTGCAAACGATTCCGTCCGCCGAGCTTCCAGATCAAAACGCCACACATCACAATTAACCCAAGAAAACCGCCTCGCGATTGCGTGAGTATTACCGCAGTCGCCATAACCACGGACGATCCGAAATATACAAACTTTCCCAATGGATTTCGCGACGCGATTCCCATTGTCAGTGCAATTGGAATAAACATCACCAAATGCAAAGACATATCATTCGGATTGCCGAACATTCCGCCGAAATCGACTGAGACGCGATATCCTTCTGTGTTAAAAACTCCTCGATTATAAAGATCGATTGCCTGATTACTGAGCATCACGCCGATTCCGATTCCCAGCCACATCAATCCTTTCGCACGCGGCATCGACCGCAGCGTGTTGACCATAATTACGAAGATGATCACCACTTTCGCGAACGTATCGTAAAACAGCGTCCAAGCCATTTGCGGATCTTTTGCGATCGGCATCGTAATTAGAGCCCATCCGGCAATAAACAAAATGCACTTTACCTCGGTTGGAAATGAGGTGAAGTTTCCTTCTGCAGCCAGTTGACTCGGAACAAAAACAAATAACGTAACTAACGCGATGATCAACGCAAGCGACGTAAATCCGGATAATGCTGGAACTAACTCGTATGGGCGGAAATAAACCGTAAAGGTAAAAAGAAAAAGACCGACGTACGTAACGGTGTGCCCGTTTCGCGCCAGCCATCGATCACCGCGCAACAGTTTCTCGTCGCGATTCCCTCGTTTCTTTTCCTTTTCCAGCTTTTGTTTGCTGGAATACGGTAACGATTCTTCACTCTCCGGAGAAATTTCTGCTCCTGTTTTGTTTGACGGAAGAAGCTCAGCCGCCGTCGACGAAGTTTCCGCCGACGGAAATTCGCTTGACTCAGTTTCCTTGGCGCCGTTTTTCGTTAACGGACTAAAGGCTTCTTTTCCGTGAGAATCTTTGTAAGATGAAGGGCGTTTGAGTGTTTCCCGTTCCTGAGCCTCGCCGTCTAAGCGATTGCTCGAGGAAGGAAAAAGCGATTCATAATCGCGTTCATTGATATTTTCGCCCGTCATTAATGAATAAGTGAGTCAACTTTTTGGAACGGAACTCATTCAGGTACTACTTTAGCATCCGCTTTGTTCCGATATAAACCGCCAAGCGAAAATCAGACTCCGACCTTTTCGTTTTCATTAACGACAACCATCGCTCTAACTTTTTTGCGCAGGGCGTTTTCAAAGTGTCTCGCTGCTCCCACACCGGAAAACGACAGGCTCTGCAAGTTCGTTTCAATTCGCCGGCGATAGTCGGAAACAAGCGAATCCGAAACACCCAGCATTGCGGCGACTTCCAGTTGCGTTCCACCGCCCGCACTTAAATAGCAGTGCCAAAGAACGCTTAGCATTCGATCATATTGTTTCACTTTTCCGCGAACGGATTTATTCAAACTGGTCAGGAAACCTTCAACGTAGTCAACCGCCTGATCTTCCGCCTCGCGACGGAGAAGACCCTGTTCGGGCGTATCGCAAAGATCTACCGGCTCGAATTCATATTTGTGCTCATCGTCATTTTCGTCCGACCCGCCGATGGGAACCAAATAAATATCCATCACGGGTAATCGCGACATAACTAAACTGCGGAGAGTTCGAATATCCATGGGCGAATCAATCGCTTTGAGAACTCGGACAATCAAGGCTTCCAAATCCGGATTGCTGATCACAACCTGCGAATCGCCGGTGCATCCAACAAATCTTGTGTCGCGACGATGAAACGGTACATTACGCACACGCTGCTCCGCTTCCTGTGGCGTCCGGCGCCTTTTCTTGTCCGCCCATTCGGAAAGTCCAAAGACCCGATCGGCGAGTCTTCGATGAATCTCAAGGTTCGCAAGATTGTCGATTCGCTTGAATGTAGAACTGGTTTGAATGAGGGTCGAAATTCTGCGCGCGAGTCGATAGGACTCGGGATATCGTTTGCGAAGTTCCGCGGTCAACAAATTTGTGAGTTCGATCTGGCTGATCTCGGCTTCGATTTCCGCATCGGTCATTCCAGTATCGACGTATGTATGAAAACGCTGCTTACTCAATAACGCTACGAACAATTCCTGAGTTAGATCCGCGAAAGAATTCTGGCGCCCTTCTTCAACTAGTAAACCCGAGCCCTTTGATGCGCGCGCCAAAGGATGTGAACAAACAACACGGTGCAGATCAGTCCAAAGTTGATTGACATTTGATGTCCTCAGACTCTCGCTCCAATTTCCGACACGCAGTTGGCGGGTCGAACGCGTTACTCTGGGCACGTTTTCCGTTCGTTTGTTCGAACTCATTATTCGAATTCCTTAAATGGGAAATACTTTCGCGACGTGTAGAGGAAGAATTCCCTTCGTTAATTACCGGATTGCTTCTCCCGAGGAAGCGTTGGATCAAATTGGCTTTGGCGCCACTTTTTGTAATTCGGAAGTTTTTTCGAAGGGATGAAGGTATCGTCGAATGAGAAACAGAATGTTCTCGTCGTTAGCGACACTAGGCGAGGGAAAGGTTGTTCTTCTGAACTCCCTTACACTTGAATATCTTAACAACAATTCGAAGTCTGAGCAACATATTTTTTGTTTGTTAGTTATTGTTAAACTGCGTCAATATGTTATTCAGTTTTAACGACTTGCATAATATGGCACGGTTAAAAAGAAAGAGGTGGTCAAAGGTTAGAGCCCAGATTGACTGCGTTAACTTTTGGAATGACGTGCCGATTGTGGATTTATCTTGGTAAAGCGCAAGAGTAGTTGCTGTTGAGGCGCGCCAGCGGTTTTTGCCGGATGCGAAAGTTAATTTTCTTGGCTCATTAACAATGGATCAATTCTTAAAATACAAGAACTGCCCGACCTCGCAGGAGCTGTTGGCCTATCGCGACTCCGGAACAACTCCGAGCGGGACTTCAGATCTTTCGAAACATTTGGCGGAATGTGAATTCTGCTATGCGGAACAGGAGTTTTATGCCCATTATCCGCAGACGGATGATCTTGGCGATACGAGACAAATCCCCGCTCCGCTTTACGAGTTAGCCGAAGCGCTTCTCTCAAAACGTAGAGTCGGATCCGCGGGTTTGGAATCGTTGGCTGGTGAAGATACAAAGACTAAAAGAAAGTCAAAATAACCTTCGGAAATTTCCTACCGCAACTGAAATCGTCAGTCGAAAAACTTACAATCTACGAACCACAGATTTCGTCGATAGCTTCCGAATATTTCTCGTCGATTATGGAACGCTTAATTTTAAGAGTCGGCGTCATTTCACCTTTATCAATAGAGAATTCGTGCGGAAGCAAGTAAATCCTCTTAATTCTTTCATAGTCGGATAATTCTCTCGTCAATTCGATCATTTCGTTCTGTACACGCTTTACGACACGCACGTCCTCGCAAAGTTCTTCCCGCGACTCCTTGCCATCAATACCCTCTTTTTCAAGTACCTGTTTCAGCGATTCCCAATCGGGCACGATTAATGCGCCCACTTGTTTCCGACCCGATCCGACCACAACCGCCTGACTTACCAAGGGACTTTGTTTAAGCAGGCTTTCTACCTGAAGCGGAGCGATATACTTCCCGTTAGATAATTTGAAGAGGTCCTTCAACCGATCGGTCACGTAAAAATGTCCGTTGGCACTTTGATGACCAACATCACCCGTGTGGTACCAGCCGTCCTGATCAATCACACTCGCCGTTTCTTCAGGCCTATTGTAATAGCCCTTCATCACGTTTTTTCCGCGGACGAGAATTTCCGAATTGACGTCGGCGATTCTCATCTCAACTCCTTCAAACGGGATACCGATCGATCCCAGCGAAATATTCTCAGGGCGATTTGCCGAAACGATACACGCCTCGGTCATTCCATAGCCCTCAAGAATCGGAATTCCTGCAGCCCAAAATGCATACGACAATTTTTTCGAAAGCGGCGCGCCACCCGAAACGAAAAAGCGTAAGCTTCCGCCGACTCCATCTCGCCATTTGGTAAAGACAAGTCGGCTCGCCATCGCGTGTTTAGCCGCGAGAGCCGGCGAAATTGTTTTG
>DAITAB010000377.1:0-1613 GCA_036824525.1 Pyrinomonadaceae bacterium | reverse complement strand
ATTTACGAGAAACCCTTCGGTCGCGATCTTGAATCGGCACGCGCTCTCAATGCGCAACTTCTCAAACTTCTCGATGAAAAACAGATCTATCGGATAGATCATTATCTCGGAAAAGAAACCGTCCAGAATATTTTGGTGTTTCGATTCGGCAACAGTATTTTCGAACCGATCTGGAATCGGAATTATGTTGACCATGTGCAAATTACCGTGGCCGAAAGCATCGGAATCGAGAAGCGCGGAAATTATTACGATGCTGCCGGCGCGCTCCGCGATATGATTCCGAATCACATTTTTCAATTGATCACATTGACCGCGATGGAGCCGCCGGTTTCATTTGAGGCAGATGCAGTCCGCGATGAGCAAGCAAAAATTCTGCAGGCGATTCAACCATTCAATGAAGAAGATGTGCTGCGCAAAACCGTCCGCGGGCAATACGACGCAGGCGAAATCGGCAACGAAAAGAGTCTGGCGTATCGCTCGGAAGTAAACGTCGCGCCGGATTCAAATACGGAAACTTATGCGGCATTGAAAATCTCTATCGATAACTGGCGCTGGGCTGACGTTCCGTTTTACGTGCGCACGGGAAAACGCCTTCCGGCGAAGCATTCCGACATCGTAATTCAATTCAAACGCGCGCCTTTCGTTTTGTTTCGAGATACTTCGATCGAACGTCTCACGACAAATCGCATCGTTGTACACATCCAACCCGACGAGGGCATCACGCTTCACTTCGGCGCGAAAATTCCCGGACCGGTTGTGAATATGGGCGCAGTCGATATGGATTTTAATTATGTAGATCATTTCGGCGAACAAATGAGTACGGGTTACGAGAGACTTCTCTTTGATTGCATGATCGGCGATGCAACTCTTTTCCAACGCGCCGATATGGTGGAGGCGAGTTGGAAAATTGTTTCGCCGATTCTGGATGTGTGGCAAGCGATTCCCGCGCGCTCTTTTCCAAACTACAAAGCTGGAACCTGGGGACCGAAAGAATCCGATGAACTTATCGCGCGCGATGGGCGGGCATGGAGAAATGCGGTTCCTTGAATTGCGACGCGGCGACGCGGGGACGATGAGACGCGGCGAAGGAAAGCGGAACCGCGAATTGCTCGAAATTAGGAACGAGAATGTTTTCTTTCGTGTGTTTCGTGAAATTCGAGGATCGTTTTCTCCCGCATTGAGCGCGCCTTAACAATGGAATTGAAAATTTTCGAAAACATTGAATCGCTGAACGAATTCGCGGCGGAAGATTTCGCGGAGATTTCTCGCGAAGCGATCAGAGCGCGCGGAAAATTTGTGGTCGCGCTTTCAGGCGGCTCAACTCCCAAAGCGTTTTACAAACTTTTGGCTTCCGAAAAATACCGCGAACGGATTGATTGGAAGAATGTTTTTGTTTTCTTCGGCGATGAGCGTTTCGTTACACCCGAATCAAGCGAGAGTAATTTTCGAATGGCAAACGAAACTTTGCTTTCGAAGGTGAGCATTCCCGCAGAAAATATTCACCGATACAAAACCGAAAAAACGGACGCCGAATTAGTGGCGCGCGACTATGAGAAAATGCTTCGCAGTCTTTTCGAAGAAACCATTCCGCGGTTTGATTTGATTTTGCTTGG
>DAITAB010000173.1:4415-5293 GCA_036824525.1 Pyrinomonadaceae bacterium | reverse complement strand
TTCATCCGCGCCGTGGCGCAATGCGGCAAGCCGGTGAACATCAAGAAGGGGCAGTTCCTGGCGCCCCACGACATGAAGAATGTGGTGGATAAGGCGCGTAGCGCCAGCCACAGCGACAACATTCTGGTATGCGAGCGCGGTGCAACCTTCGGTTCAATCGCGCGGTTCCGCGAACTTATTTCGTTCTATTTTGGTTTCAGCTCCGAAGTAACCGAAATTTTTCTCGTATCATCACCATCGCCCACGATTTTCACACGCATAATGTCTACAGGAAATGAATAATCCTTTAGTCGCTCCGCCCATTCGATAATCACGACCGCATTTTCTTCTTCGAGAATTTCATCCAGTCCAAGCTCGAAGGCAATGCCTGATTTTTCGTCGAGCCGATAAAGATCGATGTGAAAAACTTTAAGGCGCGCATCGTAAATATTCACCAACGTAAAACTCGGACTCAGAACTTCTCTTTCGTCGTAATCGAGAGCGCTCAAAATGCCTTTTGTGAGCAAAGTCTTTCCCGCGCCAAGTTCGCCGGAAAGCAAAATCACCTCGCCGCCTTCGAGCGACTCGCCGATTCGCGTGCCGAGTTGAAAAGTCTCTTCGGCGCTCTTGCAAAGGAATTCTCCGTTGATGATTTGCGCGCTTTTCATTCGATTGAAAGTCCGACTTGCGAAAACCATGTGTGCTTATCCCAGTAGCCGCGCTGATAAATAATCCTGCCTTCTTTGAACCTGAAGAATCCGCAACCGCGCAACTCGTAAGTTTTCCCGGTAGGCGGATTTCCATAAAATTCGTTGAGGAAAGTTCCGCCGCCCAACCATTCCCAAGCTGCCCAATCGTCTTCTCCGAGGAGGTTTTCAACCTTCGCCCAGGAATCCGGA
>DAITAB010000173.1:0-4405 GCA_036824525.1 Pyrinomonadaceae bacterium | reverse complement strand
AAAGCCCTTAAAGAATTCCAACATATCAACGCGAATTTGTTCGCGACCGATTCCCGGCTCGCCCGTCGCGACCTGAAAATTCACCGCGTCGTCCGCGTAGCATTCCATTAACGCTTCGATGTCTTTGCGGTTGAATGCATCAATCCAGACTTGCAGAAGTTGCTTTGAATTCATTTCTCCCTGACTACCTTTCTTCCGCGCCGATTTGCGTGATCGCATCTTTAAGACAATCCCGAATATCGCTAGCCATCAAGAAGCGTTCGCCGAACTTCGCAGCGGCAACGTCGCCCGCGAGTCCGGCAACATAAACTGCAGCCACTGTTGCACGGAAAGCGACTTCCAAATTTGTATCACTCTCCGAAGATTTGCGCACCGCCAAGCTCTGCGCGAGAAATCCCGTGATGATTCCAGCAAGTGTATCGCCGGCGCCTGCGCGCGAAATTCCGGCGTTTCCCGTAGGGTTAATTACAACTCGTCCATCGGGCGATGCAATCAAATTCCGCTCGCCTTTTAAAACGAGAATGACATTATGCCGCGACGCGAATTCGCGCGCCGCCACGATACGATTCTCGACGATGCTCTCGTTTTCACCGCCAAGAAGACGCGAAAATTCGCCGATGTGCGGCGTTAAGATCAAGGGAAATTGCTCGGAGCCATCAATGGAAAATGGCGACAGCGCATTCAATGCTTCGGCATCGAGCAACATCGGAGTCTTTCGGTTCTCAACCGCGCCGCGGATCAATTCAACGGTTTTCGCGTCGCTCGATAATCCGCAACCGATCGCAACGACATCCGTTTTCTCTGAATTTAAATTGGCGCCTTCGAGCTTCTTGACGATAATTTCGTTCGTAAGTTTTGCGGCAACCGCTTCCTTTATGGATTTCGGCGTCAGCAAAGTTACCATTCCGGCGCCGCTCGCAAAACACGAATTCGCGACCAATGCCGCCGCGCCTGAATAATTCTCCGAACCCGCTAAGATCACTGCGACGCCGCGCGTTTTCTTGTACGAATCTTTTCGAACTTCCGTGTCGCGAAGCCAGCGGATTGCATCTCGTTGTTCGCTTACGAAAATCTTTGAAGGTGAGGAATCGATCAACTCGCTCGGACTGCCAATATCCGCCACAAATAATTCCCCATTGAAATTCGAAGCGGGCGGGAAAACATTTGCTAGTTTCGGCGCAGTAAACGTTACGGTTATATCCGCATGGAAATTTTCGCCGATCGGGCGATACATATCGGAATTAAGACCTGAAGGAATATCGATGGCGCAAAAAAGAGTCGAAGGCGACGTGGATTTCAGCTCCTTCAACTCTTGAATTAGCGTTAGCACTTCGCCTTCGATCGGTCGCGACAATCCGGTTCCGAAAAGCGAATCGCATACCACATCGAAATTTCTGTCTAAGATTTCGTCGATCGCATCCGAATAAAATTCCGTTTCATAAAAACTTAACTTGTGGTCGCTAATTTCGTTTGCGATCTCCGTTGCGGGTAATTTCAACCGCTCGAAATTAACGCGGGCGTCGCCTTTTGTCTCCTCGATTTTGCCAAACAAAACCGCCACTACGTGAGCACCTGAAGAGACGAGAATTCGCGCGAGTGCGGCGCCATCGCCGCCATTGTTTCCTTTTCCGCATAAGATCAGAAATGACTTTGAGTCGATGCTTGCGCCAAGTTTTCTCTTTAGTGTAGAAGCGACGGCTTGCGCCGCGTTTTCCATTAGTTGTATTGAGGGTATTCCAAATCGCTCGGTCGTAAGCCGATCAATGTCGCGCATTTCTTCCGCCGTGAGAACTTTTTGCATGCGGGTGAATGATAAATTTTCGAAGAAGCAATGGCAATGAATTTATCGTTCAATTTGACTTGATGCTTTCAAAAAAAAGCCGCGTTCCCATCAAAGAAACGCGACTAAATCTGTAAAAAAGGAGACTGTGATTTGAAACGAGTATTCTCGAACCTACCGCTTGTTGTCTGCCACTGCGCTTGACTAATTTCTCGTTCCGATACTCAAACAAACGTCTATTCGAACCGTCTTTCCAAAATCGAAAAATGCCCATTCTTTGTGACGGAAATTAGTTCAGTGTGACACAAATTTGAGCCCTAAAAATAATGCTCCCGGCGCGATTTGAACGCACGACCTACCGCTTAGGAGGCGGTTGCTCTATCCAACTGAGCTACGGGAGCGAAATCCGGTTTTGCTTCGGTTCGAGACGCTGAAATTCAATTTTATTCGTCGTATTGCAGCAACGAATTTACGTTGTAACCTTCGAATTTCGAACGCCCATTCAGGAAGTTCAGTTCAATCACGAACGAAAGTCCGACGATTTTCCCACCCAATTTTTCAACTAAATCGACGACCGCTCGTGCAGTTCCACCGGTCGCGAGAAGATCATCCACAATCAGTATTCGATGTCCTTCTCCGACCGCGTCTTTGTGCATTTCAAGCGTGTCTTGTCCATATTCGAGATCGTATGAAACCGAGACCTTTTCCGCCGGAAGTTTTTTTGGTTTCCTGACCGGAACAAATCCCGCCCCGAGTTGGTAAGCGAGTGGTGCGGCGAAGATAAATCCCCGAGATTCGACTCCGATTACCGTATCGATCTTTTGATTCTTGAATTCCGCCGCCAGCGCATCGAGCGTAAGCCGAAGTCCGTCGGCGTCTTTGAGCAGAGTTGTAATGTCATAAAAGTTGATTCCATCTTTCGGAAAATTAGGAACCTCGCGAATCAACTTTTTGAGGGTTTCGGGTTTGATTGATGTTGCTTGATCAGCGCGCATTTTTTTGTCAGTAAAACTTCACCTTTCTATCCTAAATTGCGGAAATGTCCCGCTCGGTTCTAAAACGATCTCTTCTAAATCTTCGACTACTGAGTACGACGGTCCGGTTAACAGTTCGTGCTTGAATGCCTCGACTGACTTTGCGCTTCCTTCCGCAAACGCTTCAACTCGTCCGTCCTCAAGATTTTTTACGTAACCAAGCACCTGATGCCTCGCCGCAGCACGCTGTACAAAGAATCGATATCCGACGCCCTGCACCAACCCTCTGACGAGAAATTTTCGAGCGATACGGTTGGACATCTTAACTACGTTAACCGGACGAAACACAAAAGCCGCAAGCGGCATGATCACTTGATGACCAGCCGTCAAGATACATCGAATGCTTTTGATCAAGTAAAAGCGGCTCTTTGAGTAACGACCCGCGCCAAATTAAAAATCGAAATTACATTGGTTCATCAGCCGATGGTCCGTAGATTGAGGGAACCGGAACATCAAGAAGACGCAAATACACCGAGAGCTGACCGCGATGATGTATGAGATGGCTCATTACAAATCCGCGCATCACCGCCGCCTTCGGCATTGTGAAAAACACTTGTTCGCCATTTTTCAATGTCCAGTTTTTCATAATTTGCTCGTCAGTAGTCTTTTCGAGTGACTCAATCGACTCTTTGAAACTCGCATCAAATATATCCGTGAGCTGTTTGGTCGAAGTAATTTCCGGCGGTGTATATGGCGTCGCCGCAAAATCCAATTCGTCATTCATAAGCGTTGCTTTTGTCCAATGCGGGATTTCCGCAACATGCGAAGCCAACCGCGCCAAAGTCATTGATTTTTCATGCGGCTTCCAGGTTAATTTCGCTTCGGGAATTCTCTCTAGAAGTTTTCGCGTAGAAATTGCTTCCTGCTTTAGTTCCATCGCCAACAAGGCTCCGATGGTTGGAGCTTTTCCTGTACCTTGAACGCTCATAGTAGTCTCCTTCTCAAATCAGTTTTGACGATTATTGTGCCAATTTTCTTGCCTTAAGTCCAAAATATTCGTCTTTGGTTGCAAACGTTGAAACAGAATGCGAAATTGTCTTAGATGAAATTTGCGATTCGAACAATCTTACTCGTCATTTCTCTTGGGAGCGTTTCGTTTTCGCAGCAAAAGCCTTTGATCACTGAAGATGTTGATACGGCTCCGGAAGGTTCGATCAGAGTTTCGCTCGGAGTGGAGTTTTTGCAGAATGCGAGGTTTCCGCTTTCGGGACTTACGGGAGATCTTTCGCGAATTGGAATGGTGCAACTCAGCGTTGGTTTTTCGCCGAATGTTGAGTTTCAGATCGAAGGAACCGCACGCGATTTTCTGGCTATCAATAATAGACAGCCTACATCGCCGATTCCACTAAACGTTGGCGCGAATTCGACTAGCGACAACGGCGATTTCACGCTTTCGACAAAAATCCGCCTGCGCAACGAGACGCGAAATATTCCGGCACTCGGATTTAAGTTTGGAGTTCAGCTTCCGAATTCAGATCAAGCGCGCGGATTAGGAACCAACCAGACGAACGTCTTCGGCAATATTTTGCTTCAGAAAAAATTCGGTCGTCGAAAAGATCGCGATCCGCGGCTGAACATCTTTGGAAATCTT
>DAITAB010000172.1:0-5309 GCA_036824525.1 Pyrinomonadaceae bacterium | reverse complement strand
CGGTAAGAAGAAACCTGACACTTCGGAAATCAGCGGCGATGAACCGGTGATCGATGTTTACTATGGCGGAAATGGAATTCCGTTTCGTATTTCAACTCATGGGTTCGATTTCTCGTCTCTGGGCGCGAAAAAGAAACTCATAGCAAACGAAAACCTGTCGGCAATGTTTGACCATTTGCAAAGCGTTTTGCCAAATGTGATAGCCGACACAAATTACGAGAAAACACGTGCGCTTATCGGTTATGTTTGGGAAGTTGAAGAAAAAACGGATTCCGGCGGAGTGCAACGTCAACCGATGGGAAAGTTCGAGCGCACGAGCGAATCGGTCGTCTCAAACGAACGGCAATTCGAACGCTATTCGCGCCTGCAATTTCAGCTGAGCCAAATGGGAAATCTAAACAAATGAAAGAAGGCGCTGGCGTTGAAAAGATTTTCGGCTTGATTCCGGTGATGGAAACATTGCGGGCGGGAAGTCGCCACATTGAAAAGATTCTCGTCGCGGAAAGTTCGAGGGAAAAGCGTCTCGATGAATTGTTGCGACTCGCTGCGCAAAAAAATATTTCGATTGAAAGAGTCTCACGCGGCGTGATCGAAAAGGCAGTTGCGCGCGATGCGAATCATCAAGGTGTAGTCGCATTTGTTTCGACCGCCATTTATAAGGATGCGAGTCAATTGATCGATTCGCTCGAGGGGAATTCTTTGTCGCTAGTGCTCGATGGTATAGAAGACCCAAGGAATTTCGGCGCGATTTTGCGTACGGCTGAGTGTGCAGGAGTAGAAACGGTTTTCGTGCCGGAACGCCGCGCGGTGGGGTTGACCGAAACCGTTTTGAAAACTTCCGCGGGCGCGAGCGAATTTGTTCGGGTAGCTCGCGTGACCAATATTTCTCGCCTCCTTGAAGAGCTTAAAGGCAAAAATATTTGGACTATCGGAACGTCTGCCGATGCGAAAATGAGTTACAGCGAATGGGATTGGACCCAATCATCGGCGTTGGTTTTGGGTAATGAAGGTCGAGGTCTTCATCGACTCGTAGCGGAAAACTGCGATGCGCTGGTGAAAATCCCGATGTTCGGAAAGGTCGAATCTCTGAACGTTTCGGTTGCCGCGGGCGTAATACTTTTTGAAGCGCAACGTCAGAGAACCATTGCCGGTAAGAAGAAATCATAAAGAGGTTGAAATATGTTTTGTCCAAAATGCGGTACAGAAAATCCAAATGACGCGAGATTCTGCAGAACCTGTCGCACGGACATCGGTGTCGTCAGTGAAGCACTTTCGGGTAAGCACCGGATTGAATCGTCAAACATACTTCTTTCCCGAAGGGGAAGACCGATTACATGGGAAAGCGCAGTCACTAAATTATTTTTTGGAATGGCGTTTCTCGGTATTGCGTTCGTCCTGGCGTCCACCGGTTTGATCGGCGGGAAAATGTGGTGGTTTTGGATGTTGATTCCCGCCTTTATGTCGATGGGAAGTGGCATCGGTCAAATTCTTCAACTGAAAACTCACCAGCAAAAACCTTCGGAGAGAACTTCAATCGACGGAACTTCATCCGATGCTTCAAAGATTTCGCATTCTGAGACTCCAACGCTTTCCGCGCCCGCAAGTGAACCTTTTGCGCCGATGAAAAATCGATACACGACAGGTGAACTCGTTGCCCCGCCCAGTGTTGCCGAGGGCACCACACGTTTGCTCGATCCTGATCGAAATGGTTGATTTCCGCGGGTCCTTTTGACCGGCACAAATACTGATCGATTGCAGTTTTAGAACTCACGTTTATTTTTGTCTTAAATCTAAGCGGTGTCCTGCAATCATCTCAAAAACTTTCAAATACCTTTTTGGAAATATTCGTTGAACGTAATTGATCGCATGAGCATCCATGCCGATTAGTATTCGCGGATTCTCGTTTTTGATTCCGTGCAGAATCACTTCCGCCGCTTTTTCTGGTGTTGTCTTCGCAACCGAGTCAAAAAATTTCGTACCTTGTACTTTGTTTTCGGGTGGCGTGTTAATTCCGATCCTCGAGTTTCGAGCAATATTCGTTCTTATTCCGCCCGGATGAACCGAAGACACGCGGATATTTGAACCTTCGAGTTCATGACGAAGCGATTCCGTGAAACCTCGCACGGCAAATTTGCTTGCGCAGTAAGCAGTTTGTTCCGGCGGAGCAATCATTCCAAAAACGCTTGAGATATTAACGATGTGTGCGAACTCTTCGCGCTTGAGTAACGGGAGAAAGAACTTGGTCCCATATACTACGCCCCAAAAATTTATTCCCATCAGCCATTCAAAATCCTCGATGGAAATTTGTTCAAACGTGCCAAAGAGACCGACGCCCGCGTTGTTAATCAAGTGCGTTATCCGTCCAAACGACTTCTCGACCGTCGCGGCGTAATGCTCCATCTCCAACTTATTAGATACATCAAAGACATTCGATATTACTTCGGTCGATGAACCTTTCAGTGACTCAACCGTCCCATTTAAGCCGGCTTCGTCAACATCACACAGCGCCAAACCGCGGATTCGCTCTTTCGCAAAGCCGCTAGCCAGCGCCCTGCCGATTCCTGAGCCCGCTCCCGTGATTACCGCAATACTGTCATTTCTAAATGTCATAGCTACCTCGAAAATGGTCGTCCCCCAACATAACCGCCACCCGATTTGGGTGCAAACCCAACAAATCCTCTATGGTTCGGCAATTCAGACTGTTAAACAATCTTGACAGATGTTCAACGTGATTGTTAACCTTAGAAATAGCGTGAAGCTTAACGGCTGAACCACCTTCTCGACACACATCATAACCCCCGACCTACGACATTCCTTTGAAAATCGCAACTGCGATTTTGGTTCGTGGAGATCCTCAAAATTTCTTCGTCGATGGTCCGCATTTCAGGGAAATTTGATGTGTCGAGCTGACCTTTAATGAAGTTTTCGGAGGCCAACCATATGATTTTTGGGATCGCTCGATTCAATAATTCAAGATCGATAAGTAGAAGTCTTGTTGCACTTCTCGCAATACCGCTCGTAGGTTACTTTGGAATTAACGTCGTTGCTCAAACAGGTTTATCCGGATACAAATTGAGATCGACGTTTGAAAACCGGGAAGTAAATTCCGGCGGGTATCAGTCTTACTCTGCGAAAATCACGGATTCATCGGCCGTATCAAATGGGAACAGCGTCGAGATCTCATGGTCCACCGAAAGTGAAATCAATTTACTTGGATTCCGCGTTTGGCGCATGAATGAAGGAAGAATGTCCTTGCTGAGTGCCGAGCCGATTGCAGCGAGGGCTTTCAGTAACCCGTCTGCACCCGCTTTCTCGGGCGATAATTATCTCTACGTTGATAACAGTTCCGAGGCTCTCCGCGATGCCAACGCGAGCTATTACGTTGAAGTCATAAGGACCAATAACAAGAGCGAGTGGCTTGGTCCGATCGCGATTGGTGAGAAAGATTACGAGGCAAATGATTCCTCAAAAGCACTTTTCGCCTCGCCGACATTGTCGGAAATACAAATCACGTCACCGCGAAGTTCGCAGATTGAAAAAGTTGAAAATCCTGAAACGTCTTTGTCGAAAATCGCATTTGAAACGTTTGCCGCCAATCGCGTTAGGGTTTTCACGCCCTACACATCGTCGCTCGCGATTAAGTTTGAGATTTCACGCGATGGCTGGTATCGAGTTTCCGGCAGTGAGCTTGCAGCGCGCGGATTTGATCCAAGTAAATCTTCGTATTGGATATTGTCAACCGATGGCAAGCAAGAACCAATGATGGTTTATCCGGATGGTTCGATCGAATTCTACGGTCGCGGAATGGATACCATTCAAACCGACCGCCGGGTTTACTGGCTAGATTTAGTAAAGATTATCGGTAACCGTATACCGGTTTCGCACTATACATTTGACTCAAATGCCGTCAGCGGAACGACGCGAATGACCGTCGAGAAAAAAGACCGCATTTATTACGGAACGGGAATTCTCAATGGCGATCGCGAAAACTGGTTTTCGGCTTTTGTCGCTTCATTCGGCAATACTCAAACATTGAATCTTCCCGAAGTCGCATTTGGCAGCAACGAGTCAGTGATGATCGGAGTTGATCTTCAAGGATTCGATGGCACATCACACTCGGTAGAAGTTTCATTAAACGGAATTGTTATCGGTACCTTGGCGATAGATCCGGGTCAACGAATCGAAGCGGGAATTCCGACATCTGTTTCCAATCTTCGCGAAGGTAATAACGATATTCGTTTTCGTTCATTGAATGGCAGTTCGGATTACAATTTTCTCGAAGCAGTAAGAGTCACTTATCCGCGAAAACTCGTGGCGGTCGGAAATTCCATAAAGTTCGTTGTCGCCGCAAATCAAAAAGTAAGAGTTGATGGGTTTGAAAGCGCGCGGGTTCGCGTATTTGATTTATTCAATGGCGTGCCTTCCGCTTCGCTCGAACTTCAGGGCGTCCTCGCCGCTGATGGTAGGTATTCGGTTTCGATTCCAAGATCGTCCGTGACGCGAACGCTCGTTGCTCAGGGTGAAAGTGTTGCAGCTTTAAGTCCTGTATCGATAACACAGAATGTTTCTTCATCGCTTCGAAGCTTGAAGAATGGGGCGAACTTTGTAGTAATCGCCCCGAGCCAATTTCATGCAGCGCTGCAGCCGCTGGTTAATGCGCGTATAGCTCAGGGAATTGACACCAAGCTGGTGGACATCGTTGATGTTTATGATGAATTCAGTGGCGGCGCGCGAAGTGCCGATGCGGTCAAATCATTTCTCCAATTCGCAAATACCTCGTGGGACGTAAAACCAAATTACGTAATGTTGGTTGGTGATTCTTCGATTGATCCGCGAAATTACCGCGGCACTCCCGGAGACGACGCGAACATCATTCCGACCATGTTTGAAGACGCATTGATGATGGAGGCTTTGACCGATGATCGAATCGTAGATTTCGATGATGATTGGCATGCTGATATGTCGATCGGTCGCCTTCCGGTTCGAAATGCTTCGGAAGTTTCTGCCGCGGTGGCAAAAATTCTCGTGGTGAGCGGAATGTCGTCGTCGCTGGCGGTTTCACGTGGTGCTTCGATGGTGGCTGATTTGCCGGTGGGTTACGATTTCAATCTGGCGCTTCAGGGTTTGAGCGCTTCGCTTCCTTCGGCGATGCAGGTAAATTATGTTTCGCGAAGTTCGAGTCAGGCAGACAGTATTACGCGTCAACAAGTTATCGATCAGGTCAATCAGGGACGTTTCGTTGTTAACTATCATGGACACGGATTAGTAGGCGGCTGGTCGGGCGCGAATTTGCTTCAAAGCGGCGATGG
>DAITAB010000171.1:0-5310 GCA_036824525.1 Pyrinomonadaceae bacterium | reverse complement strand
CTAGAATCGCCGAGGTCAATTCCGCGCTTCTTTCAAACGCCCGACGAAAAATGGGCGATACAAGTTTCTTCAACCGTGTGTCCATCGGTGCGAGAATGATTAATCCAAACTTCCCACAGAGACGCGCAATAATCTTCGCAAAAGCTGATGAAAATGTTTCGCCGACAAAATAAGAATTTCCTAATAGCTCACGAATTTCAGCCGTATGTCCGAAATCCGAAAGCAATTCTAAGAACTCTTCTTTCGTTTTTTCGATCGTCGCGTCAAATTCAATGTGAGCTACGGGTTTTCCCGCGACATTATTCGACGGTCGATTCGAAATTTTCGCGACGCGATTTTGATCATCGACAAGAAACGTCGAGCTCACTTCATCAAAATCGTGATCTTCCTCGGCAATCCAGAAAATCGGAACCGCGTCAATTCCCGATTTTGAGTATTCGGCGGCAGCTTTGATCGCGGTCAAAGCCTTGTAAATAGTGAGCAACGGTCCCGAAAACAATCCGGCTTGCTGTCCGGTCACAACCGCAACACATCTATCTTTTCGCAGACGTTGAATATTTTTTTGCGTTTCAGCGCCGGCGCCGAAGCCCGCGTTTATGTCTTGAAGAACCGCGCATAGTTCATCGCGCTTTATTTGGTAAGCATCGAGAACTTTCTTCGCAAAGTTTTCGGCGGTGGTTTTTCGTTCGGGATAAAAGGCATCGAGCGATGGCGAGCCTGCAAGAAAATCAAGAAAGAGAGTCGATTGATGAGGAATTTCCTTGAATGGAACTTCCACGCTATGTATGTTTTGCTTGCGATGCGCCAGTGCGGGCTCCCGAATCATTGAGCGATTATAAGTTTCCTTCAACCAACTACACAACAACGGAAAAAGAAAAAGACGATGCACGAGGCATCGTCTTAATCTCAAGAAGGAACGCCGAGTCAGTTAGCCGAAACGGTTAGCCGCGGACGCTGCTGATCGCCCGTGCCGGTATTCATGTTTCGCTGAATACGATAAACGCCGGACGAATGAGTTCCCGCAAAAATCAACCGCGGATCACTTGGATCAAACATTATCGACCAGAATCTACGACTAGGTAACGAACTCACGCTTTCATCTATTCTTCGCCAGGTTATTCCGGAATCCTGTGATTGAAAAATCCCGCCGCCATTTATCAAAGCATTCGCCGCAAAAATCTCCGTAGGATTTTTTGGATTGATAATTATGCTGCTGTAATTTCCGACCGGGAGAGTTCCTCCGCGGCGCAACCATGTCGTGCCGCCATCGTGACTCAGATAAAAAGTTTGCAGTGTACCGACGTAAATCTTTTGTGGATTGGTCGGATCGATGGCAATACTCGCGATTGGCACAAACGACGCTACGCCCATCGACTTTTCCCAATGTTGTCCGCTGTCTCGCGATACCAATAACCCCGCGGTAGAGGTTCCCGCCCAAATTGTATTTGGCTCGGCAGGAGACATTCGAACTGCATACACCGGCTGAACAGTTCCGGTCCCGAGGTTAAGTTTCTCGTAACCTCTAGATGGATCGTATGTGCGATAGAGACCGCTTTGCGTTCCAATGAGAAGTCCGTTTTTACCATCTTCAGTTCTCGAAAGCGCGGTAATTCTCTCATTAAGCGTACGAACAAATTTGACGAGCGGAACAGCGGGTTTCACCGCGGCTTTGCGAACCGGACGTTTTGCAACTGCCGCACGTCGCGGGGCTGTAATTACCGAGGATATCGGCGCCCACGAAGCTCCTCGATCGACCGAACGGAAAATCCCCGAATTGGTTCCGAGATAAATGAGATTGGGATTTGTCCGATCCTGCAAAATTGTCGTCGGGCTACTGCGCTTTTCGATTAGGTTCTTCATTGATGCTCGCCAAGTCTGACCATTGTCGTCACTGACGAACAAATATCCGCCACCCGTAGCGGTATTTTGCGTAATTGCGTAAATGCGGTTGGATCGTTCGACATCGGGAACTAAAGCAATCGTAAATCGGCTGCTGAAATTTCCGTTCATCGGGACGAAATTTTTCCCGCCATCCTCGGAAACCATTACGCCATTATTATTCGTTGCGATATAAATCTTTTTCGGTTGATCCGGATGAACCGCAATCGAATTGATCTCAAGTACTTTCGGTGTCGTGAGCGACCATGATTTGCCGGCGTCTTCAGATAACCAGAATCCTTCAGTTGTACCGGCATAAATCGAGCCGGGAATGGAAGGATTCATGAAAATTGCACGCGTGCGCCGCGATTGCGAAGGAATACCCTGAATCTTTGCCCACTTTTCGCCTGAGTTGAAAGATTCGTATATTCCGCTGCAAGCTGAAGCAATTATATGATCAGGCTTCTTGGAATCGATCTCAATTGCAAAAACATCGGAATCGTCAATCATCCCGTCTTTAATCAAGCGCCAACTCTTTCCCGCATCAGTACTCTTATATGCGCGCCACCAGGTGCCGGCAAAAATTGTGTTAGGATTTCGCGGATCCACCGCCAGCGAATCAATATTTACAGGCATCGACGTAGATGAAATTTTTTCAAACGAATCTCCGGAATTCCTCGAAATCCAAACGCCGTTTACCGTTCCAACCACGATAGTATTTGGATCAACATCCGATTGTGCCATCGCGTGAACTGCTTCATTTGTTAATTCCGCGGATTCTTTCCAAGTTGCACCACCATCGCTCGATTTGAAAAACCCGCCCGATTCTTTGTGGCGGTGACCTGATGCATAAATCACATTTGAATCCCGCGCATCAAAACTAAGATTGTCGAGAACCATTTGCGGACGTCGAAAATTCGTCAGGAGCCTCCAGGTGAGTCCCCCATCCAAAGAAGAATATACTTGCGCGTCGAGTGTCGAAATGGCGAGATGATTTTTGTTTCGCGGATCTATGGCGATTGAACGAACGTCACCGCCGAATGGACCTACGGGCTTCCAACTGTCGAACTCCTGCCCATTCACATTGGAATTAACCCCACAAATCGCAACGAAAGTAAGCAACACTAATGTGAAACCAACAGAAACATCTCTAAACCATTTCATCGAATTTCGACTCCTCAAAAAATAATTACCGTAACCTGAAATTTATTCCTCGCCCAAAAACCGATCGTCACCTTACCAAATCAGATGATTTCGATTGACGGCAGTGTTGTATGACAAAAACTACGGACGGTTGAAATAAAAATGGAGATACTGCCTAAGAAAAACTTTTCCCGTTTACCTTGGTTAATTCTATAGGTCACGCAAAAGACATGTAAAGGAGAAAATGAAAACGGGCAGCGAAATTGATCGCTGCCCGTTTTGAATATGGTCGCGCGCGAAACCGCAACGCGAACGTTGATCAAGGTTACGGTGTTGGAGCGGTAGCGCCAGACGGAACTACCCAGAAGACCGTTCTTGCCGGAGTGCCACCCGCTTGAACAAAGGTGAATCGACCGATGTCGTAGCTACGGAATGCAATCGCATCGCGCACCTGTTTTTCAGCCCTTGCCATTTCCTTAGCAGAACCATAAAGCACAACATAGCCTTGTGATCCTGGTTCATTCTGCATGGCAATCCAGAAGTTATCCACACGATTCTTAACTTCATCATTCGGTAGTTTTTCGAATGAATCAACCTGACGCGCCTCTGGAGGACAAACCACCGAAGCCGTTGCTGATGCAGTCTTCGCGCAATCCGCGCACATATCCGAAGAAGAAATCTCGACAGTTGCCGTGACATCCGCCGGACAGGTGTCACCACCCATTACGCGAATCACAGGAGATCCTTGACCGTCCGTGATCGTTCCACTCGAAACAGTCCAGTTGTAGGTCATACCATCTTGACTTCCACCCGATACGTTTGCAGTAAAGGTCATCGTTCCGCCCTTAACTGTAGTCTCACTCGGACCGGACACGCTAAGTGTCGGACAGCTACACGGTTTTTCACAATCATCACAAGCTTTGACGGTGATCGTCTTAGTTTGAGTCTGACCGCAAACACCGCAACCATCATCGACTCCGGCGGTGATCGTGTAAGTTCCGGGTTGAACTCCCGAAAGATCCCAGTTTACATTGGCTCCC
This sequence comes from Pyrinomonadaceae bacterium, assembly GCA_036824525.1. Taxonomy (GTDB): domain Bacteria; phylum Acidobacteriota; class Blastocatellia; order Pyrinomonadales; family Pyrinomonadaceae; genus DAITAB01. The sequence continues at coordinate 1,249 of DAITAB010000171.1, read as the reverse complement.
GTACCGACAATTCGTCCGCCCGAAACCGTATAGTTATACGTGAGAACATCATTCTCCGGATCGACCGCTTTGGTCTTTACTCCAACGGTTGAGTCGTCGTTGCACTTACCGGAACGCGAACGCGTTCCCGCAGGACATGGAAGATTAACTTCATTGTCCGAATTCTCAAGATCGAGACTCTCAACGTTTGCCGGCTTGTTGACTTCTTTCGAAGCACCACGCGAATTCCGACGTCCAATCCAACCATTAACGATAAATCCATGAGGATCGCTCGAAGTACTGAAGCCGACCGGAACACCACCTGAGAGCGTGTTGCTCACAATGTTAGTGCCACGTCCAACAACAGTAACGGTATTAGTGCCCGATGAATCGAAGCTTCCGCTATCCTGTTGATTCCAATGATGCCTGTAAGCAAAACCCATTCCCATCCAACGGGTCATGAAAAGTCGGGCACCCGCGAGCAATTCGACCGGGCTATTCTCAAACGCATTTGGCGTTCGTCCGGCAACATACTGCGTGGCTCGAGCTTCAAGAATCGGTTGAAAGTACTTGTTAACCGGGAAGTCCGCAGCAACGCCATACAGTAATTCATCCGGTCGATCAAGCAACGTAAACCCGTTAGCTTTCACGCTGGAGTTGTAATTGTATCCAACGTTACCTGAAATGTTGACCCACTTGCGTAAGCGTGCGTCAGCAAAAAGAACCGCGCCAATGTCGCCGCGATTGCCACCTGGGCTTGCGCCGCGTTGAAGTTGATTAAATCCACTTGGATCACTCGCGCCGTCTGCATACCAACGATAGTATGCGATCATGCCGACGCCAACAGGATTATTTGGTCCCGTCCAACGCCATTTTCCGCCGGCGCTAAAGGTATTGAAAGCCGACTCGCCAAATTGACGATTAATAAACGGAGCATCCGGTAAATAGCTCGGCGCGGTCGAAAACACAACAGGTGATGTTGCCAACGGCGAACAAGTGCTGGCGCCGCTCGTACAAACGGTACTCAACACGACACCCGGCAAAATACTTCCGTAAATCGATCCGATTCCCGGGAATAAATCCGCACCGCTACCGCCTCCCGCGCGTGGCGGACCAAGCGTTGCAACCGCAGTTGGAAATCCGAAAACTCCGCCTGCAGTGAACGGCAAACTAAATCCAAATGTACCGGCATTAGCGCCAGTATATGGATACTGAGCAAACGGCTGCGAACCTTGCGGACGAAAAACCGCGTATCCCGGATATAAACTTG
>DAITAB010000170.1:0-5314 GCA_036824525.1 Pyrinomonadaceae bacterium | reverse complement strand
GGCGTGGCGTGCGCGCGCCTCGAGGGCGCCCGCGAGAACCTGCGCCGCCGGCAGAGCGATCCCCGGCAGGTTTTCGCGATAATTCCCGCAGAAGCTTTTCGATCTTAACTTCGTGAGTCGCATCAGCGCCTCCATACCGGGCAGAATATATGCCAGGCTTGTTATCGAGTGCGGTGACCTCAAGTCCGGAATCATCGGACAATGATATTTCTCCCGTCAGTTTCGCATAGTAGCGCGCCTTCAAAAGAGCGTTCTCGCGAAAAGTCGAACCCGTCTCTTCAGGATCAATGATTTCTTCAAAGGCATCAAGACTAAGGACTTCAATGGGAAGACCCGCGATCAAACGATTAATTTCGCGTAGCTTACCTTTATTTCGGGAAGCAACGAGAATCCGCGATTTCGTCGGGATAACTTCGGTGTTTTTCATCTCCAAACCATTGTACAGACAATAATAATGTTGCCAAAAATGCGGGTTTCGCGCTATAAAAGATGTAGCGACTTTTTCGCCTCAAGTCGTATTTCCGCCCGCCGTCATACCGAGGAATCCTGTCTTGACTATTCCAGCAGAAACTATTTCTCAATCAAATATAAAGGCTACACTTCCACCAGAAGCCGTTGCCGAAAGCGGAGCTTTGCATAAGAATGCCGCCGCGTTTTTTGAAAACGACAAATTTGAACTCGGGCTCTGGCTTTCCGGACTTAAGAGTTTTTTGAATTTTCGAAATCACCTGTTGGCTGAATCTACGACTACGAAAGCTTCGAATCACAACTGGTCGAAAGAGCTTCGCCTCTGTTACACAAGATTACTCGTTTGTTCGAGACTCGCTCAAAGTCTCTCGAAAACCCTGAAGTCGCAGAACACTATTCGCATAACTTCAGACACACCCGAGAATCAGGATCAGCTTGAGAGCATCGAAATTCGCGGCGGAATGACATATCGCGAGATGGCACAACTTTGCGAATTTCTTCGCGATACGATTCGAATGTGTGAGGCGCAACTCGAATCTTCCGGATATGGACTTTCGGAATGGCTCGCGTTTAGCCGTCGCGTTTCACAGTCACTTGAAGAATTAGAAATCGTAAATGACTTGATTCAGTCGGCGGAGAAAGAAGGCGAGAATTTTCTTCCGCCCGTTCTGAAAGAGGCGCTGAACAAACGCCCCGTGATATCTCAACCCGAGGCGGATTTGCGTACGCTCCTCGGCTGGTTCGCCAAGATTCTGCGTTGGCTCGATGTAGTGAGTCAGTTCCACGCCAAGGATGAGCCGCTTAAGCCTACGCTTTTGATTCTCACGCGCGTTTACGAACAAGCTCAGGAAATGATCGCCTTCGCGAACAATAGTCTTCTCCGATATAAAGATCAGTCCAGTCCGATCTTCGATGCAATTGACTGCGCGATTTACGCCTCATCGATCGAAATTCGTCGTGTTTTCCGGAGCGAGCTTTCCGGAATTACCGATATTCGCGAGGCTCCGATGCTTTATGGAAGAATCGAAACAGGTCACAGTTTGCTCTATGATTCGGTCCAACAAACCATCGCCGGTTTTGCCAAGCTAATCGATCCATCGATCGAAGCTACTGACCTCTTTCCAAATATTAAAACCAAACTAGCGTGCTCATTGATTCTCCGCAAAGAAGTCTCGCAGCTGCTTTTGACGATTCGCGCGATGGAAGCAGACATCGAAACATATCCGCTCGACGACTTGAGAAAAAGGCTAAGCGAATTTCGCGAATCCGGAATGCGGTTTCTTTTCTATAAGGATGTTGAAACCGTCGAACGATTCATTGAAGAAGTACTTTTCACATCAAATATCGAAGATCTTCGCTCTCTGCTTCATCGATTCGATGCATACGTCGAAACACTTCTCGGTCAAATCAATATGAGAACGGTTTTGGCGGATCATCCGTATGACCCGAACGCCGCCGACTAATTTTTTCAAGCTATTACTGCGATCGAAGAATCGAAAGCGGACGCTTAAAGATCACGCCGAAACTCGCCGCCACCCCAACCAGAATCACCAGAATCATCGTGCCGGCAACTCCCCAAACTGCTATTAGCGGATCGACCTCCCAACCGATTCGCAAAATGAAACGCGTCACGACATAAGCGAGAATTGCTGCAAAGGTGCAACCGATCAAGCCCGCGAGAAGTCCGAGTCCCGCATACTCAAAACATAAGATTGAAGCCAACGTGAAACGATTCGCGCCCAGCGTTTTCATAATAGCGTTTTCATATGTGCGTTGCGATTTGGTTAACGCAACCGATCCGATCAGGATGAGAATTCCGGTGAGAATTACAAAACTTCCGACAAAAGAAACGGCGATTACGAAATTATCGATCAGCTTTCCTATGTTTGCTATGACATCTGCGACATCGAAAATTTGAACATTAGGAAATTGTTCCAAAACGTTTCTCTGAAAACGAGCGCGTTTTTCCGTGGGCAGTTTTGTGATCAATGGAAGCACATAAGTTTGCGGCGCTTTCTCCAAAAGCCCGGGACGAAACACAAAAACAAACGCCGTTCGAGTATTACGAATATCGATTTTTCGAATACTGGTGACGGTTGCGTCCATTCTGCGACCGAGAACATCGAATGTAATTACGTCGCCTGGCTTCACCTTCAGCGTTTCGCTCATACCTTGTTCGACGGAAACTTCCGCAGCGTCACCGGAGCTGCCATCCCAAAAACTTCCATCAACAATTGACTCATTGGCATCAAGTTTCGAGCGATAGGTAAACGCAAATTCGCGTCCGATCATTCCTTGTTGTTGACGTATCTCGCGATTCTCAAAATCGAACGGTTCGCCATTTACGAGCGCGATTCTTCCGCGCACTGTCGGAATCGGTTCAACGAGTTCACCTGTTTCTTCTTCTGCAAATTTCCGCAGCTTCTCAACCTGGCTCTTTTGGATATCGATCATGAAGAGACTGGGAATTTTCTGATTGCGCGAGAAATCAAATTCGCGTAAAAGATTCGCCGCCACGAATTGAACCGACAACACGACAAAAACGCCTAAGCCGACCGCTAAAATAATTACTCGCGTCTGATTTCCCGGACGATAAAGCGAGTTGATCGCCTGCGCGATTGAAAACGATGAAAACTTTTTCAATCGACGAAGAATCGTGCCCAGCGCCATCGCAGCGAGATAAAGAATAAACGAAGTAGCCGCGAGTCCAGCTAAAAAAGCCGCACCGACACGGATTGATCCGGCTTGCCAAACCGCCAATGCCAAAAGTCCCAACAAACATAGAAAACCGATCGCCCATCGTTTCCAATCGAGACGACTTATTTGCTCGTTGTTTTCATCGCGCAAGAGCAAATTCGGCTTGATCGTGCGCACATACATTAGCGGCAGCAACGAAAACAATAGCGAGATCAGAAAGCCGAGAACCACGCCCTGTAAAGATGAAATCGCGTTGACCGAAAAAATCATTTCTGCCGGAAGAGCATCGCCGAATCTGAATTTAACAAACCAAAGCGCCGCCTGCGCGAGCACCACTCCAAATAAACCGCCGAGCAAACCAAGTGTGAGGATCTGAAGCAGATAGGCAAAAAGGATTTTGTTTCCGCTGGCGCCGAGACACTTCAAAACGGCTACGGATTTTCTCTTTTGTTCTACAAAAACTCGCGCCACATTCCAGACGCCGATTCCGCCGAGCACCAAAATCAGCAATCCTGTAAGCGACAGATAATTTTCCGTGCGCTCGAATTGTTCGCCCAGATTTTCCTGTGCCTCTTTATAAAAAGTTACCGAAAGAATCGTGCCTTTCAGATTAGCGCGAAGCGCGGTTACAAACTCTGTCGGATCAGAATTCATTCGATAAAGAATTCGGCGGCGCGCACGCGAACCAAAACGCGTTAAGCCGGCTTCATCGAATGCCTTTTTTTCGATGAATACTCGCGGACCTAAGCGAAAACCGCTGGCTCCGCCGGGCTCTTCGGAAAACGTTCCGCGCACTACGAACTCCATCTTCCCGAGGACAATTCCTTCTCCAATTTTTATCTTTAATTTCTCGAGCAGCGCTTCATTTATTACCGCGCCCTGATTTTCCAGCATGGAAAACTGAAACGGACTTCCATCGCTCAGAACAAAATTTCCGAAGAGCGGAAAATTGTCTTCAACTCCCTTGAGCTCGACGAACTGTACTGCTTCCGCCGATCGCGCCATCACCGAAGTTGTGATGGCTTCGCTGCGCGCTTCCGCAATCGGAAATTCCTTCAAGGTATCTTCGACGAGTGAAATTTCGTTGGGAGTAAACGGACTGGTCGAACTTATCTCAACGTCCGCCGTTAGAAGGGCGCGCGCGTCTCCCGCAACCGCCCGCGCGAAATTCTGTATCAGCGAACGAACCGCGACGATTGAACCGACCCCAATTGCTATGCAGAGGAAGAAAAATAAAAGACGTCGCCATGACGACCGGATTTCACGTGATGTTAATGAAAAGACAAATGACATTTCGCGGTTGAGATTCTTTACGCCGAATCGTCTTGAACGATTCGTCCATCCTTCAAAACAATTTTGCGCTGCGCGCCGCTCGCCAGAACTTCATCGTGAGAGACGAGAATCAGCGTGGAATTATTTTGCCGATGAAGCGCAGTCATTAATTCGAAGATATGTTTTCCCGTTCGCGAATCGAGATTACCCGTTGGCTCATCGGCGAGAAGAATCTTCGGTTGGTTTGCGAAAGCGCGCGCGATCGCAACCCGCTGTTGCTCGCCGCCGGAAAGCTCGGATGGATAGTGATGTCCGCGATTTGTAAGTTCAACATCGGCGAGCAATTTCCCGGCGCGCGATTTCGCTTCACGCGATGCCGCAATTTCCAGGGGCATCAAAATATTTTCAAATGCGGTTAGAGATGGAATCAGGTGAAAAGACTGAAACACGACGCCAATCTTTTTGCTGCGAAGCGCAGCGAGCGAATCTTCATTTAGGCGAGTGATTTCTTCGCCATCAATCAGAATAGTGCCACTCGTCGGTGCGTCTAGTCCTGCGATCAATCCGAGCAGAGTTGATTTTCCGCTGCCGGATGCGCCGGTAATAGCGATAAATTGTCCATCAGGAATTTCGAGCGAGACGTCGTCGAGAATTGTGAGACTTGTCTCGCCGGAACTGACAATTTTGGAAACGTTATGGAGTTGAATCACAAATCAAAACTTTTTAGTTAGACAAACAACTATAGAATCTATGAAAATCATCTTAACGAAAAGAAGCAATTGAAACAAAAATGAGAACTCGAAATATCCATTCATTACTAGCCATCTGCTGTTTAATATTTTTCGCGGCGTGTGATAAGCAAACGGCAATCGCGCCA
>DAITAB010000376.1:0-1624 GCA_036824525.1 Pyrinomonadaceae bacterium | reverse complement strand
CCATCGCACTTGTGATCGCAAATTCGCGAACGAGTCGGCTCCGCAAAAATTTCCGCGCCGCCGCCCGGACAAGAATCCATTCCCGCGGCTTTCAATTTCTCGATCACTTCTTCATCCGGCATTTTGTAAAAGCGCGCAAAGAAATCCAGCTCGACCATCGTCAGCGCTTTCAGATGCAATTTTGGAAATTCGCGTTTGAGAGAAGAAAACAAATCCGTGTAGTAAGTGAAGGGCAATTTCGAATTCAACCCGCCGACGATGTGCAGTTCGGTCGCGCCTTCGCTCACCGCGGTGCGCGCGATCTCGAGCGCTTCTTCGACCGTATGCGTATAAGCATCCGCGGCGCGCGCGCGGCGGTAAAATCCGCAAAATTTACAATCCGCTACGCAGATATTCGTGTGATTGAAATGACGGTTGACGTTGTAATAAGTCGTCCGCCCGTGTTTTTTACGGCGCACAAAATCCGCGAGCTTGCCGAGCGCGTTCAGGTCTTGCGTCGCAAAAAGCGCAATTCCTTCTTCGAAAGAAAGCCGCTCGCCGGATTCTACTTTCCCGACGAGAGAGTTTAGTTTCTGATCAAATGAAAATTGCATAAACCGTAGATTTATCTTATCAAATGTCGGATTTGGGCACATAAATCGATCGCGTACTCTAAGTAAATATCGAAACCGCTTGATAGGTTGAACCTTTTCCGACAATTCTAACCGTCTCGGCATTTTCGGCGTAACTTATCTACCTGACTGATAGTTATTTGACGAAACGCGCGCACATTTGAAACACTTGCAAATTTGTTGGGAAAGGAAATCAACAGAGTACAAAAATAAGTTGAACTCATGCAGAGTTATTATTACTCAGCCACTATTCCGCAATTTATTCAAACCTCATCAGATGAAGTTTTGGGTGTGCTTTCTCAAAACAATCATGGCGCGCTGTTAAAAGCACAGGGGCAAGCTTGGTACGATCAAATCCGGATTCTAAAGGACACTCTGAAAAATTACTTTGGCGAAATATTTTTTGAATTTGATATTCCAAGGATTGGAAAGAGAATTGATGTGCTTTTGATAATCGAACACGCAATTCTTGTTTTGGAATTCAAGGTAGGTGAAAAAGAGTCTTTAGCACGCGCGATCGAGCAAGTTTGGGATTATGCGCTTGATCTAAAAAATTTCCATGAAACGAGTCATGACCATTTTATTGCACCTGTACTTGTTGCGACCACCGCACGTAGTGTTCATTTTTCCCCGGCTCCTAACCTCCATAGCGATCGAGTCTTCTCTCCAATAATAACCAACGAAAAACATCTAGACGAGACCATAAGAAATATCGTTCAGTTCGGGCAAGGCAAAAAAATTGACGTCGCTGAGTGGAAGGAAGGACGTTATTCTCCTACACCAACAATTATTGAAGCCGCAACGGTCCTGTACAACGAACACTCCGTAGCCCAAATTTCGCGAAGTGACGCATCAGCGAAGAATTTGAGTCACACAAGCAATGCGGTCTCGCAAATAATTCGCGAGGCAAAAGAAGGAAAGAAGAAGGCGATTTGTTTCGTTACCGGAGTTCCGGGTGCCGGAAAAACTTTGGTGGGGTTGGATGTCGCGATGAAGCATCTTCAAAATGAAAA
>DAITAB010000169.1:2518-5349 GCA_036824525.1 Pyrinomonadaceae bacterium | reverse complement strand
CGTTTTTCAAATCGCCGCCCATGAGGAAATAATTCCCGTCGAACGTCTTTATGAAATTTGCGAGATCGCGCGGAGGATTTTAGATGGTGAAGACAAAGTCGGACGCGTAATCGCGCGACCTTTCATAGGAAGCGCCGCCGGGAATTTCACGCGCACGGAAAATCGCCACGACTATGCGGTTCCGCCGCCGCACGAAAATCTGCTTCCGCTGCTAGCGGAAAAAGGTTGCGATGTCGTATGTATCGGCAAGATCGCTTCGATTTATGACTCAGTGGGAGTGACACAAGATTTGCCTGCAAAAAATAACGATCAGGCATTTGATCAGACGGTAAACGCACTGCGCATGGAAAATCGCGGATTGATTTTTTCCAACCTGGTCGATTTCGATATGCTCTACGGACACCGCCGCGATACGGAAGGTTACGCGCGCGCGCTCGAACATTTCGATTCGCGTCTGCCGGAACTTTTCGATGCTATGCACGACGACGATCTTCTAATCATCACTGCCGATCACGGCAATGATCCGACAATGAAAGGCTCGGATCACACACGCGAATTCGCGCCGCTGATTGTTTTTGGAAAGAACGCAAAACGCGGAGTAAATCTAGGCACGCGACAATCGCTCTCCGATATCGGACAAACTATCGCGGAAAATTACGGAACGAAATTAAAAGATGGCGAGAGTTTCTTAAACGAGATTTCGTAATGGAATGCGGACTGAAGTCCGCGCTCCATCATGGATTTTTCAAGATCGCAATATACGGAACATTCCTGTATCTCTCACCGGCGTCTAATCCGAAGCCCACGACGAATTTGTTTTCAATTTGAAAGCCGCAGTAGTCAATCTTCAAATCTTTCTTGATACGCGGTTCCGGTTTATCGAGCAGGGCGCACAGTTTAATCGAACGCACACCTCGCGAACCGAGATTATCCAAAAGATAAGAAAGCGTAAGACCCGTATCAACGATGTCTTCGACCACGAGCACATCTTTATCGCGTATCGATTCGCCCAGGTCCTTCAAGATTTGCACGTCGCCCGAACTCGTTGTCGCTTTTCCGTAACTGGAAACCGCCATAAAATCTACTTCTAACGGCAGGTCGATGGCGCGTATCAGATCGGAAAGAAACATACACGAGCCTTTCAAAACACCTACTACAAGTAAATGTTTTCCCGCATAATCGCGAGTGATTTCTGCGCCGATCTCCTTAACCTTCGCGCGGATTTGCTCTTCGGAAAGGAGAACCTCAAGATTCGAATTTTTGAACTCAGTTTGCATAAGTGTGATTTGCCGAAAGAGATTTTTAGAAATACTATTCGACTGTATATAAAGGAACAAGTGGCGAAAAGTGAGCGAAGACAAAAATCAAACTCGTGAACGTGTGCGCGCGCTCGTGCGCGAAGTTCTGGCGAACGTGCCGACGGAGGAATCTGCGAAGCCGAATCTTCCCGAACGCGTGGTCGTGAATTCGCTTCGAGATGAAGTGCGACGCGAATTTGACCGCGATGAATCTTCGAAGACTTTGATCACAGAAGATGATTTGCGCGGACTTGAGCGCGGCGCGAAATTGCGTGTTGCGGAAGACGCGCGCTATACGCCGCTCGCTCGCGATCTGATAAACGAAAAGCATATCGAGTTGATAAAAAAATCTGCGCGCGCCGGAACTTTAAAAGTGAAATCGGTTGCGATTGGCGCAGATCACGGCGGATTTCCGTTGAAGGAACAAGTCAAAGTTTTTCTCATCGAACTCGGAATTCGCGTACAGGATTTTGGAACTAATTCCGAAAGCGCGGTTGATTATCCGGATTTTGCATTCGCAGTCGCGAAAGCGGTTTCGGATAGACGCGCAGATATCGGAATAATGATTGACGGCGCGGGAATTGGCAGCGCGATGGCGGCGAACAAAGTTGCGCACGTTCGCGCGGCGGCTTGTTATAATGTAGCGCTCGCGAGAAATTCTCGTGAGCACAATGGCGCAAATGTTTTAACGCTCGGCAGCGGACAAACTTCTTACAATGACGCAAAGGAAATCGTCCGCGCTTTTGTTACTACTGAAATCAGCGAAGAGCGACATAAAAAACGCGTGGCGAAGATAGATGCGATTGGAACTTCAGAAACCCGCGCGTGAGCAAGGGTGAAACTCAAATCGTAAAGAAAATGCAAAATGGAAATTACGAAAAATTAGTAGAACAGATTACGGATCTGGTTTTGTCACGGCTCGGCGGCGACGATAGTTGTCCCTCGTTTTGTGATACGGACGTTCAGAGAATAGTTGACGCAGGCGCATCGCGCATCGGAATCATCTTAGGCGAAAGCGCGACCGCGGGCGATTGGGCGTCGCTGATTGATCACACTTTGTTGAAGCCCGAAGCATCGGAAGCCGACATCAGAAAGCTTTGCGATGAAGCGGCGCGATTCGGTTTCGCATCGGTTTGCGTAAATCCGAGTTGGGTAAAACGAGCTTCGGAATTTTTGCGCGGCACGAATGTTCCGGTTTGCACGGTCATCGGTTTCCCGCTCGGCGCGACTTTGCCTGACGTAAAAGCCTTCGAAGCGCGGCGTGCGATTTTCAATGGCGCAAAAGAAGTAGATATGGTGATCAATATCGGCGCTTTGAAATCCGGCGATGATTGCGCGGTCGAAGAAGATATTCGCGCAGTGGCGGAAGCCGCGCACGAAAATGGCGTCTTGCTCAAAGTCATTATCGAAACCGCGTTGCTGACAGACGACGAAAAAGTTCGTGCGTGTCTCGCTTCAAAAAACGCGGGCGCGGATTTTGTAAAAACATCTACGGGTTTTGCGAAAGGTGGCGCGACGGTTGAGGACGTTGCA
>DAITAB010000169.1:0-2418 GCA_036824525.1 Pyrinomonadaceae bacterium | reverse complement strand
TTGAACGAAACTCTCCCGAAACGAATGTCGTATAGATTTGTGTGCTTATAAAGAAGGCAGACGACATTAAATCGAGCGAAATCACCGACGAGAAAACGTATCTTAATCGGCGAAATTTTCTGCGCGCTGGTGGGCTGATTGGGTCAGTGCTTGCCACCGCCGGAGTTTACCGGTTCTTTAATCCGCGTCCCTCACCTGAAATCGCGACCGGCGATATCACGAATGTCATCAAACCCGAAGGAAAATTCACGTCCGCAGATGACCTGCCAAATTCTTTTGAGCAGATAACCAATTACAACAACTACTATGAGTTCTCAACCGATAAACAAGCGGTCGCATCACGCGCACGTAATTTCGTTACTCGTCCGTGGACGATAGAAATCGGCGGTCTCGTACAAAAGCCGAAAGTTTTCGATATCGAAGATCTGCTCAAGTTCGAACAGGAAGAGCGAACTTATCGCTTCCGCTGCGTTGAAGGTTGGTCGATGGTAATTCCCTGGGTAGGATTTCCGTTGAAGAAAATTCTAGACGCGGTTGTTCCTACGGGTAACGCAACTCACGTAGCGTTTGAAACTTTTTACGACGGTGTTGTGAGTGAAACTCCGGGCGTAAAACTTCCTACAGAAAAACAGCAGATGCCGAATGCGCTTTTTGCGGGAATTGATTTTCCGTATGTGGAAGGTTTGCGCCTCGATGAGGCACTTCATCCGCTTACAATTCTCGCCACCGGTCTTTACGGAAAAATTATTCCGAATCAAAACGGCGCGCCGATTCGCTTGGTCGTTCCCTGGAAATATGGATTCAAGAGTATTAAGTCAATTGTGAAGATCACCTTGACGGACAAAGAACCGCCGACCACCTGGAACATAGCGGCGCCCGATGAATATGGTTTTTACTCAAACGTGAATCCGGAAGTTTCGCATCCGCGTTGGTCGCAGGCGACCGAGAGAAGAATCGGCGAACTTCTGCCGCGAAAATCTTTACTCTTTAATGGCTACTCCGATGAGGTCGGAAAGCTCTACGAAGGAATGGATCTGAAAAAGAATTTTTGAGAAGAAGGAACGCGGACTTGAGTCCGCTTTGTTGGCGAACTAAAGTTCGCGTTCCGTTAAATGCCAAACATCAGATTCCACAAATTTGTGCTCGGTGTGAATGCGCTTGTCCCGCTGGCGATACTTTTTTGGGATGCCTTCCGGAACCAACTGGGAACAAATCCGATCGAATATTTCCTGCGTGCCACCGGAGTTCTCACGCTCACGTTTTTGCTTCTCACGCTTACCATTACACCGATTCGGAAACTCCTGAATTTTAATGCCGCAATAAAATATCGGCGCATGCTCGGGCTCTTCGCGTTTTTCTATGCCTGCCTTCATCTGACAACTTATGTTGTGTTTGATCGCGGGTTGAATCTCGCAGACGTGGTTAAAGACACATTCAAGCGTCCGTTTATTTTAGTGGGAATGTCGAGTTTTTTGCTTTTGGTTCCGCTCGCGATCACCTCAACCAACAATATGGTGAAACGACTCGGCGGAAAAAATTGGTCGCGACTACACAAGCTCACTTACATTTGCGCGATTGGCGGAGTAATTCACTTTTATATGATGGTGAAATCCGACATCACTTATCCCGTCTTATTCGGAATTGTGCTCACCGGATTGTTGGGATATCGGGTGATGAATCGGAAAGGATGAAGGATGAAGGATGAAGGATGAAGATAAATTCCACTCACCACTAAGAACTCACAATTTACAGTTTCTTTCGGCGAAAATCCTCGCCGTCAATTTCAATCGTCTTACACATTTCATACAGTCTCGATCGAAGCCGAACTCCGATGCGATCTTCGAGCGTTTCATCGCGGTCGGTTTTTCGTGTGTCTGAATAGTTGGTGGTGAGAATAGTAAGACGATCATCGTTGTAACGCGTATTGATGATTTGCGACATCGTATCTTTCACCCAATCGGTGGGCTTCGAGGCGCCAAGTTCATCAAGCACGAGAACTTCCGCGTTGAAAACCGGCGCAAGAACCGTAAGCTCCGAGGTCTTTGAAATCGGGTTGTAAGAATCCTGAATAGTTTTCAGGAGCGAACCGAATTCATAAAAGAGACACGAGAATCCGCGTTCCGTAAGCGCTTTCAAAATCGAAACTGCGAGATGAGTTTTTCCAACTCCGCAGGGACCGGTCAAGAGCAGTCCGCGATCAACCGCCGGATAATCGCGAACGAGATTGGATGCATACTTCAACGCGACTTTCTGAGAATCATTTTCGACTATAAAACTCTGAAAATGACATTTATCATATCGCCGCGGAACGCGCGCACGCGAAATCAAGACGCTATGATTATCTTGCTTTCGGCAGTCGCAGCGTCGGGCGCCTTCGCCTTCGATGACTTCCATTCCGGTACCAAAACATCGCGGACA
>DAITAB010000375.1:0-1633 GCA_036824525.1 Pyrinomonadaceae bacterium | reverse complement strand
CGAGTCTGCAAAATTGGTTACGGCGCCGTTTTCAAATTCATCATCGTTGTCACTTGAAAGCATTTCGAGTTCATCGGGTTTGCCGAGTTTAAGCGCGAAGGTATTTCGCCTCGCGTCCCACTCCCATTTTCCGTAAGCGATAAAATGTGCGCCGCGTGAAAACCGTTTCATGTTGTATTGAATTATGTGGAATGCTTGCTTTCCGGAGATGAACCACCAAACCACAACCGGCTTGAGTTTGCGTTCGGCATCGCTTGCGCTTACTTCAAAAATATATAGCGACGGCGCTCCACGCGCGCGATTTTTTCCAACTTGATAACCGCCCGCGACCTTCACATACAACTCGACGGAAGCTTCAAGTCCATCATAGAGCTGGTCGATGTGTATGAGGTTCGAGCGATCTTCATATCGCATCGGGAAATAGTTGAGAAGATCTTCGACCGTAGCATCGCTAGCATCTTTTTTTCCCATCGCGTCTGCAACAGCTAAAGCCAATTTGCGCGCCAGGACTTTCGAAAGATTCGCAATTTCGAATGTAGCAAGTTCGATCAGCGGCGTTGAGAGTTTTAAGGATTCGAGGTCCGGCATTTGAACTACATTATGTCTCGAGACTAAATGGATTGAATTTCGTGTCGATATCGTAGTGGTCCTCGTGTTCGGCGCGTTTGAGAAAACCGACAATCCAATAGGTAAATGGAGTTGCTAGTACTTCCCAGCCGACCTTCAACAAAAAATTGCTCCACATCACAGTCAAAACCTGTTCGTTTGACCAAAGTCCGTAAAACGCAACCGGATAAAAAACGAGAGAATCTACGATTTCACCCGCGATGGTTGAGCCGACCGTTCGCGTCCAAAGCCAACGACCGCTCGTGAGAACTTTCATTTTCGCGAGCACAAAGGAATTGGCAAATTCTCCGAGCCAAAAAGCTGTAAGCGAAGCGAGCACTATGCGAGGAGTTTGTCCGAAAATTATCTCGATGGCTTGCTGCGTTTCCGGTTTCATCGTCCGCGCGACCGGAAGACTTGTCACGACAAACGCCATAAGAGAGGCAAAAATCAAACCCGTAAATCCTGCCCAAATCACTTTGCGCGAGCGTGCGTAGCCATAAACTTCGGTAAGAATATCTCCAAACAAATAACTGATCGGGAAAAATAAAACACCGGCACCGAAAATAAATTCGCCGTAAAGCGGAAGATTTACAACGGTGACTTTATGTACGCCGATCAGATTCGAGCACAGCAAAACGCAGACGAATGCCGCCATGATGAGGTCGTAGTATTTAAATGACCTTTCGGGATGATTTGATTTAGTCATTTACCAATGTCTCTGCGAAACTGCATTCCTTCAAAAGAAATTTCATTAACGGCATCATACGCACGCGAAAGCGCTTCTTTCAAATTCACGCCGGTAGCGGTTACCGATAGAACGCGTCCGCCGCTGCTGATAAATTTTTCTTCATCGTCTTTCGCGGTGCCGGAATGAAAAACGTGAACATTCTCGTTAGCCGCCGCCTGATCTAAACCGAAAATCTCATCGCCCGTTTGCGGCTTCGCTGGATAATTCTTCGCCGCAATTACAACGCATGCGGAACTTCCCTGCTTCCATTTGATCGACAATTTCTCGAGACGCTCT
>DAITAB010000168.1:0-5380 GCA_036824525.1 Pyrinomonadaceae bacterium | reverse complement strand
CGAGCTGTGCGGCTTCGCATTTATCGTCGACCGCTTGCACAATTTCGTGCCACCAGTGATCGCGCCCGACGCGCATCGAAATTTCGCTTCCGGTTCTTTTGAACACGACAACATTTTCAACGCTCGGACATTTCTTGACCGCTTCATCAACCGCCGGTTTCAATTTCACTTCCGTGCCGCGACGAAAACCGCCATCGGCGGTGATGATCAATTTGCACTGGCAATCATTAACGCGATCGCTCACCGCATCCGCCGAAAATCCGGCAAAAATAACGGTATGAGTCGCGCCGATTCGCGCGCATGCGAGCATCGCGATCGCAGCTTCCGGAATCAGCGGCATATAGATCGCAACCCGATCGCCCGCTTTCGCGCCGAGTTTTTTCAGCGCGTTTGCGAAACGGCAAACTTCTGTGTGGAGTTGCTGATAAGTGAGCGTACGCGTTTCGCCTTCGGGTTCGCCCTCCCAGATCAGCGCGGCTTTATTTTTGCGCCAAGAAGTAAGATGACGATCGAGACAATTGTAAGAAACGTTTGTCGTAGCGCCTGCGAACCATTGCGCGTAAGGAAGTTTCCAGTCGAGAACTTTATCCCACTTTTTAAACCAATGAATATTTTCCTCGGCGATCCGCGCCCAGAATTTTTCCGGATCGGCTTCGGCTTCCGAGTAAAGCTTTTCGTATTCGGAAAAACTTTTCACATGTGCCCGCGACGAAAATTCGTTCGAAGGTTTGAAGACGCGGTCTTCATGCAAGACTGACTCGATGGCGATTTGTTCGGACATTTTCTGCTCCGTGAATTTTCGAAAATTATATTTGTTGAGAAGAGGTTCTGCTAGTGCGCTATTTTCGTCGGCGGAATTTTTATCGAAAGATGTGTGAGCGAATGAAGCTCATTGCGAATTTCCGCGAGCGTTTCGTGTGTGATGTGTTCGAGATTTCTTTGCTCCAGGTTTTTGTTCAGGCTGTTGCCGCGGGATTCGAGCACATACTCTTTCGGAATGGCGCGCGTCGGTACATTCAACTGAACTTCATCGGGATTCATTTCCCTCAGCATCAACGCGAATTCCTCGAGTTCGAACTTATTCGGCGCGCGCAAAAGCATCGTCTGAATAGCAAGAAAACCCGGGAAATCTTTTCGCAACATTTTTATGCCATGAAAAACCGACTCCAGAGTTACGTCTTTATGCGGACGGTCAATTTTTTGGAATGCGCTTCTAGACCAACCATCCAATTTGCAGAAGATCTTATCGGCTTCGCGAAGTTCCGTTCGGACTTCTTCATGAAAAAGCAGCGTTGCATTGGTCAAGACAATAACCGGCTTACCGGTACGGGTTTTGATCTCGTGAATCACTTCTCCGAGATTCTTTGCCAGGGTAGGTTCGCCACTTCCGGAAAACGTAATGACATCAATATCTTTGAGTTCAAATTTCGCAAGATCGGCGAGGATTTTATCGGTCGGCACAAAAACTTCGCGAGTCATTGTAACGCGATTGATTTTCCCGAGCTGGCAGTAAACGCATTCAAAGGAACAGATCGAATCAACCAGCAATAAATCAATTCCGAGCGAGCGTCCGAGCCGCCATGAATCAACGGGTCCATATACAGACGAAGTGTGTTTATCGCTCAAATTAAACTCCGAAATATTTTCCGAAAACCAAAGCAACTACATAAAGCAATCCGTAAATAACTTCCCGAATTCCAATCCATTTCGCCTTCATCGGTTTACGAAATTCCGACAAACCGGCGACCGCACGAACGAGCAAAACGACCGACATCAAAACGATAAGCCAAGGTGCGAGTTTCCACCAAGCCAACAAAATCAAAATCGCCGACGCGAAAATGTGTGAAGAGATTGGCGGAAACTTTGTGAAAGGTTTTCCTTTTTCGAGACGCAGTCGGCTTCTTACATAAAGCACCGATGGAATCAGGCGCGCCAACATTATCAGCCATAGAGCGAAACCATTGGCGAGGTTTTCGTCTTTGGCAATCGCGAGAACCGCAATACTCGAAGCAAGTGCCGTTGCGCCGCCGATTTCCGCGATTAGATCGCGGCTTTGTTTTTGTGCATCGGAATAAATTTGAAAAATCGCAAATGGAATCACCAATGCAAAGGGAAGCAACGCAAATTTGTTTACGGTAAAAAATGTTCCGATCAGCCCAACGAGAAAAATAATTCCATAAAACAAAACGAATTTGCCCGCGATCATAGTACGCGGAAGATTTTTCTTTTCGAGAAGATCCGGCACGAGAAATCTGAGCGGTTGACGAAGAAGAAAAGCGCCTACGAATAGAAGTGTGATCCATATTGCGGCAAGTCCCGGCGCGAGAAAAATTCCGGCGAGCAATGGCTCAAGCAAAAATCCCCACGAACCGTGTTCATGAGTCAGCGCGAATGATTTGATGTTGCGCGATGGACGCACGCTTTCGGATTTCGAAACGCCTTCCATAGAAAATGCGAGCTAACTTCCGTACTTTTTTTCGTTACGCTTTCCCGTTAAATTCTTCGAGTTTCCGATTGAGGTTTTTTCGACCGATGTTGAGAAGGCGCGCGATTCGTCCTATTTGCTGTATTCATCAGTCGCCTCTATTAAAACGGTCAAACGTGGAAACGTAAACTATAGTCTCGAAAGTATCGCCGCGAACTTAACCGAAAAACTGCCGGAGGACCAAATAGAAATTTCGAAAATTTCTTTTTTGATCGCACCGGCTGTTTTGCAAGTATCGCCTTTTGAGCAAATCTGAGGCTGACGTAAATCAGCCTCAGATGATCTGACGTGATTCTATGGCCTATAAACGAATGCATCTGCAGAAGAGGTTTCAAAGCCCAAGTCTCCTGCAAAGATTGCACGAATCCGACGCGGAGTTGACGATATATACCGCGTTGGAATCTCAATCGAAGCAGCACCATCCGGACCGGTGGTTGCGGTTCCGACTAACGTGAACACTAACCTATTTCGCACTTTTTCCTCAGCATAAAATCCGATGGATTTTCCGTTTAGGACTCCATCATCTTGGTCGCTGAGTGTCGCGCGAGCTATTGCCGGCGCGCGTTTTCGTGCAACCGCATCTGCAAGCGAAAGCACGGTATTCTCTTTATTGACGGTAAAGTTGCTCGATGCACTCGAAGGACCAATGAGTCCTACGCCGGCAAAGCTCGCTTGAATTGTTGCCGGACCTGCAGGTCCTACAAGCGTAATCGTAGCACTTGCTTTACCCGAGGAATCCGTAACACCCGAGCCGGAAGCGGAGCCGATCGCGAAAGCAACGGTTTTTCCTACAAGAGCAGTTCCGCTGCTATCAACCAGCG
The DNA here is from genome assembly GCA_036824525.1 of Pyrinomonadaceae bacterium. Classification (GTDB taxonomy): domain Bacteria; phylum Acidobacteriota; class Blastocatellia; order Pyrinomonadales; family Pyrinomonadaceae; genus DAITAB01. Next base: position 2,074 of record DAITAB010000168.1, on the reverse strand, counting down.
TGGCTTCGATCGAGACGGGATCAGTTACCTGTCCGGAAGTGGGATTTGTCAACGATAGTGTCAGAGTTGTTGCATCGCCGATCGTTACGCTTCCCGTTCCACTTGCAGTTGCAAGTTGTCCATCCCAATAAACCGAAAACGTAGTCAGACCAATCGCACGAGTTGCAGTTACAGTTGCTCTGGCAACTCCGCTGCTGTCGGTATTCGCTGTATATGTTTCGGCAGTTCCGTCGCCACCGGCATCGAACGCGAATTCAATACGCTGACCTGCAATCGGTGAGTCCGCACCATTCTTTAATGTTGCCGACAATTCCCCCGCTAGATTACGCGAGAGAAACGCATCTGTTGCCACCAGCGCTGCGCCATCGATAACATCACCGACTCCATCGTGATCGCTGTCTGCCTGATCCGGATTTTCTGCAGTCGGAGCATTGTCGAAACTTTGGGCTAAACCTACTTCGCCCATCGTCAGCGCTATTCCGTCCGGATAATTTTTCACATAATCCAGAAGTTGCATCCAGCCCTGCCAACGCGCCAAGTAAACTGTGTTGTTCTCACGGTTCGTCGTCGCTCCGCCCGCTTCAGGGCAATTTGCCGGCGCATCCGTTCCATTTGGATTGAGTCGCGGATCGTCGTTGCACGGACGACCGCTCCAGGAAACTTCTTCAATGAGCCAGGTATTCAATCCACCGGGCTGAGTGTTGGACTGAAGATAGTTTGCATACGCCACGGAATCGTAAGCGCCTCCGTTCGTATCGGGCGGATGAAGTTCCAGGTCCGCCGATACATGAAATGAACCAAATTGATCAAACATTTCGTGGTGGCTTCCTTCCGGACTGAAGATCGGACTTTGCTCCTCATAGATACTTGCCGAAAATGCCGGGTATCCGAGTTGCGATGAACCTTGCCGCCCGATTGTATCGGAAGCATTGAAAGGCGGCGCGTAACTGATTAGCGGATTGACCGAAGTTAACCAGTCGATTTTCGGTGAGCTTCCGGTCGCGCCGGATTCGGTCACCCATTTGTTTGCGTAGTTACCGACCAACGTATCCTGACCGACTTTCAAAAGCTCATACGATTCGGAAAATGTGAGTCCACACGTTTCACACGAGAAGTAATTTCTGTCCGGCATAGTTCCCCAGTCAGAATTCGGTGTGTTGTTCACATGATAAGAACCGTGTTGACCGAGCTCGAACAGCAGATTGTTGTTACGGTCATTTATCCAAGTGACAACCGGCGGGTCAGTCCAGAGCTGTTTTGGAATTGTGATGAGCGAGATCGGCACTTCTTTTCCTCCCGCAAGAGTCAAAATGTGCGTTGTATCATCACCGCACGGTTCATACGGTTGACCACCAATAACAACATCGCCTGGATCGTAGTTTTCCCAACACTTCAAAGCCCATTCAGCGGGCGATAAAGTTGCCGCATCCGTCATAGTTTGGGTAAATTCATTCTGGAAAAATCTTCCGAGCGCATCGATACGAATTACAAAACGGGTCGAGCCCATGCTCCATTTTGCTTTCGCGGCCTTTGCTTTTTCATATAGCGGATCGCCAACCGCCGGACCGTTTGGAACGCGGTCGCCATCCGGATCACGGTTGTCGAGCGGATCGCAAACGTCACCAATAAGGTCGCTGTCTTTGTCAGCTTGATCGGCGTTTGCCGTAAACACACAATTGTCTGCTGTATCCATGACACCATCGTTGTCATCATCCGGATCAACCACATCACCCAAGCGTTGCCATGTTGCGGGATTCTCGGGATCGCCGAGAACAGTATCGAAATCATTATCGAGTTGGTCGCGGTGATTGATTGAACCGTCTGTGTTCATATCCAGTCGCGGCGCATTCGCAACCAGCGGAGCAAGGCTTTCATCGCGTCACTTCCAGCAACATGGCAGCGCTTGGCAGACGGCTTGTGGCCGCTACCAAGCATGTGCCATCAAGCAATCATCACGGCTGGCATTCGCCCTGGACGATCTTGCCGGCCTTGCCCGCGGCATCGCACTCGGCCTTGACTTCGGCGCGCGTCTTCGTGGACGTCGACTTGGTGGCCTTGTCGGGCTTGGCTTCAC
>DAITAB010000032.1:0-17487 GCA_036824525.1 Pyrinomonadaceae bacterium | reverse complement strand
TGCTCACATGGCTTCCCGATGCGATGGCGGGTCCGACACCTGTTTCCGCTTTGATTCATGCCGCTACGATGGTAACTGCCGGCGTTTATATGGTCGTGCGTTGCAACGGAATTTATCAAAACGCCCCGACGGCGATGTTTATCATCGCGATCATCGGTGCCGCGACGGCGATATTCGCGGCGACAATCGGTCTGGCACAAAACGACATCAAAAAAGTTCTCGCTTATTCAACCGTTTCGCAACTTGGTTATATGTTTCTCGCATGCGGAGTCGGCGCATTTATAGCTGCGATTTTTCATGTGATGACTCACGCATTTTTCAAAGCGCTGCTCTTTCTCGGTTCAGGTTCGGTTATCCATGGAATGCATCACGAGCAGGATATGCGCAAGATGGGTAACCTGAAAAAGTATATGCGCATTACCTACCTGACGATGTTTGCGGGCTGGCTTGCGATCTGTGGAATTTTTCCTTTTGCGGGATTTTTCTCGAAAGACGAAATTCTCTACAAAACTTTTTCTGCCTCGGGACTTCCGCAAGGTTGGAATACTTTTCTTTGGGTGATCGGGTTGGTCACTGCGGTAATGACCGCGGTTTATATGACGCGATTGATGACTATGACGTTTTGGGGAACGGAAAGATTCCATCAGGAAGTAGAAGCGCCGCATTCGACCGATGACGAAGAACATCATCATCTGCCACACGATTTCAAACCACACGAATCGCCTTGGACGATGACAGTTCCGTTGATCGTTCTTGCGATACTTTCAACTGTCGGCGGACTCGTCGGTATTCCGTATGCGGTCAGTTCGATTGTCGGCGGCGGCGATGTGAACGTGTTTGAACACACTCTCGAACCGGTGATCGCGAAAACCGGAACTTCGCAAGCTGCTTTACATTCGGCGGAAGCTACGAATCTCGTCTCCCAAAATGAAAATTTGGCCAGTGAAGCTCCCGCCGTTGCGGAACATAAAACACATTCGCCTGCTGAGATTAAAACCGAACGTGGTTTAGCACTGCTGTCACTTGGTTTGGCTGGTCTGGGTATCGGAATCGGGTTGTGGATGTTTCAGAAAAACCCGCTGCGCAAAATGTCAACCCTCTTTGAAAACAAGTGGTATCTCGATGAGCTTTACAACAAAGCGATCGTCGATCCGATCACGAGAATTTCGCGCGATGGACTTTGGAAGGGATTTGATCTCGGTTTTATTGACGGAATCGTAAACGGCATCGGAACTTTTTTCGTCGAGGCTGCGCGCGGAGTCAGGCAGTTACAAGTCGGATTTGTACGAAGCTACGCCGCGATTATCTTGATCGGCGCGCTTTTTGTGATCGGTTACTTTATTTATTTCGGACTTAAGTTGGTTGGTTGAAAAACATTCACATGAATTGGATCAACGAAAATATTCTTACGATTTTGATCTTGCTGCCGGTCTTCGGCGCACTGGCAACTCTCGCTCACTCATTGTTTTGGAAGCGAAGCGAAGACACCAAGGCGATCACTTTGGGATTTACGATCGCGAATTTTATTTTGTCGTTGCTGTTGCTCGGCGGCGCGAAAGCATCGGAAAGCGGATTTTCGTTTGAGAAGTCAGTTCCTTGGATACAAGCGATTAACACCAACTATCACGTCGGAATCGATGGTCTGAGTTTATGGCTGGTTTTGCTTACAACTTTCATAATGCCGATTTCGGTCTTGTGTGCTTGGACATCGGTTGAGAAACGCACTACGGCGTTTTTTGTATTTCTGCTGCTGCTCGAAAGCGCGATGATCGGCGTTTTTGTATCGCTCGATCTTTTGGTCTTCTACCTTTTCTTTGAAGCATCGCTGATTCCAATGTTGTTTCTCATCGGAATTTGGGGCGGCGCGAATCGGATTTATTCGGCAATCAAATTTTTTATCTTCACTGCATTTGGAAGTTTGTTGATGTTGGTGGCAATTATCGCGCTTTACTATTTGCATGCTAGCGCGACCGGAATGGGCACTTTTGATTTCGTTGTTTTGTTGAATTCTCTTAAGTCGGGACAGTTGGTTTTAGCCGGACAAGGCGCCATTCTTCTTTTTTGGGCTTTTGCGGTGGCGTTTTCGATCAAGGTGCCGCTGTTTCCTTTTCACACGTGGTTACCTGATGCACATACTGACGCGCCAACGGCGGGCTCTGTAATTCTCGCAGCAATACTTCTAAAAATGGGAACCTATGGATTGCTGCGGTTCAATTTCGCATTGTTTCCGGAAGCCACACGCGAATTTGCGTGGATCTTTATCGCCCTTGCCGTGATCGGAATAATTTACGGCGCACTCGTCGCGATGGTTCAGCCGGATATAAAACGCCTGGTCGCTTACTCCTCCGTTTCGCACATGGGTTTCGTAATACTCGGAATGTTTTCCTTTACGGAATACGGAATGCAGGGTGCGCTTTATCAAATGCTCGGTCACGGGATTTCAACCGGCGCCTTGTTTTTGCTCGTCGGATTCATTTACGAAAGAAGACACACGCGCGAAATAACGGAATTTGGCGGAATCTCGAATGTGATGCCGCTCTATGCAACGTTTTTTGTTATCACTACGATGTCTTCAATCGGACTTCCCTTCTTAAACGGATTCGTTGGAGAATTTCTCATCATGCTTGGTATGTGGAATTCCCACGCGCTTACGGGAAATTGGAATTGGGTAGCGACCATGCTTTCGGGAACCGGCGTGATATTCGCTGCTGTTTACCTGCTCTGGATGGTGCAACGCGTTTTTTTCGGAAAGATCACAAACGAAAAAAACAAAGGATTGCTTGATTTGAATTCACGCGAAATCGCATTGATGATTCCGCTTTTGTTTTTGATGGTCTTCATGGGAGTTTATCCGGCGCCGTTTCTCGATCGAGCTAAAACGAGCATAGTCGCGATTCGTGATCGCGTCATCGGCTCGGAAAAAGGCGGCAGTATCGCGGAGGCTGCGCCAATTCCTGCAGTTCGGATTTCCGAGACGAAACATTGATGAAGTTCTTGTTGATTGCATCGTTGTTATTTATTTCCCTGACGGCAAGCGCGCAAAGCTTTTACGGGACGACTGACCTCGCGGAATTCCGAAAAGGGCGCGATGCGGAATTTCGTGACCCGCGGCAATCGCCTTTGCTCGGTACGGATTTTGAGATTTTTGATGGCTTGAAATATTTCGAAAACGATCCCGGATATCGTTTGAACGCTATATTTTCCGCGAGCTCCGCGAGAAGTGTATTTAGAATGCCAACTTCCGCCGGCACGGTCCGCAAATACGAAAGGGCTGGCGTTTTGCGTTTCGCGTTGGAGGGAAAAGAATTTTCGTTGAGTGTTTTCCAAATGGACGAAATTGCGAGGGTTAAATTTCCCGAATATAAAGATTTGCTCTTCGTACCATTTCGCGATCTTACGAATGGAAACGAAACTTATGGCGCGGGACGTTATCTAAGTCTTCGCCTCAGAGACGACAATACTGTGATTTTGGATTTTAATCTTTCGTATAATCCGAGCTGCGCTTTTGGAAGCGACAGATATTCATGTCCGATTCCGCCGAAGGAGAATTTTTTGCAGACGAGAATTCTTGCAGGTGAAAAGAAATTTAATTATTCGCCAAAAAAAAGCACTGATGCGAAATCGCGTCACTGATTTGTAAATGAAATGAAAAACGTTTTTCTGGCAGGTCTTCAAAATCCAAACGCGAATCTGTTAGTCGTGTTACCGGAAATGATTGTTGCGCTTACCGGCGTTATCGTCATGCTTTTCGATTCCTTCTTTCCAAACCGGCGAAGAATCGCCGCGACGATTTCTGTCATTGGAATTATCATTGCGGTCGTTTCACTCTTTTCACTTTGGATCGGAGATGCACATACCGGCGCATGGAACGGAATGATCGCGAATGATGGTTTGCGTTTAAGTTTCTCGCTCATCTTTCTCTTCGTTTCCGCGATGACTATTTTAATTTCGGAAATTTGGATTGAAAATGAAAACGTTCCAGCGGGTGAATATTACTCGCTACTTTTATTCGGCACGGTTGGAATGCTCTTTATGGCTTCGGGAAACGATCTAGTGATGATCTTTCTCGGTCTCGAAACACTTTCGATCGCTACCTATGTAATGGCGGGCTTGCGAAAGACTGATGTCCGCTCAAATGAATCCGCGCTAAAATATTTTATTCTCGGTTCATTTGCTTCCGCTTTCCTGCTTTACGGAATGGCTTTGATTTATGGCGCTACGGGGACGACTAATATTTCCGGAATCGCGTCCGGACTCGCAGGCGCAAATTTTCCTTCGCTGCTTTTAGTGGGCGCCGCCATGTTGATTGTGGGTTTTGGTTTTAAGATTGCGATGGCGCCATTTCACGTTTGGACTCCAGACGTTTATGAAGGCGCACCGACGCCCGTTACTGCTTTTATGGCAGCCGGTCCAAAAGCTTCCGCGTTTGCTTCGTTCATGCGCGTTTTCGTTTTGGGATTTCCGCTTATCGCAAGCGCGAAGTCTGCAGCTTCACTGCATGAATCGTGGATTTTGATGCTGAGCATTCTTGCGATGTTGACGATGACGATCGGAAACATTTCGGCAATTGCGCAGAATAACGTAAAGCGAATGCTGGCTTATTCATCTATATCTCATGCGGGATATGCTTTGGTCGGATTCGTTGGCGCCGGAGTAGCAACGTCTGATTTGGCACGTGATGAAGCGATTGCCGCCGTGGCTTTTTATTTACTCACCTATGCCATAACAAATCTCGGAGCCTTTGCGATAGTGACTTTGCTTGCGCAGAAGAATGATCGCCGAACGGAATTTGAAGACTACACGGGCATCGGTTTTCGTTCGCCGGTGTTGGCGTTTTCGCTTTCGCTCTTTATGCTCAGCCTTCTCGGGCTTCCGCTTACGGCAGGTTTCATGGGAAAGGTGATGGTATTTCGTCCGGCGCTGGAATCGGGAAATCCGCTTTTGCTCATTCTTGTAGTGGTCGCAGTAATCAACACCGCAATTTCGGCATACTATTATCTTCGTCTGATCGTAGTGATGTTTTTCCGGGAACGAACGACCGATTGGTCAGAGCCACGAATTCCGGCGAGTATAACCGCAGTCTTGATCGTAACGGTTTTGGGAGTATTCTATTTCGGTATTTTCAGTAATGGATTTTTGAATTTGTTTCGTAGCTCTCCACAGGATCGAACCGAAGCGGTTCGGGGAAAAACGGAAAAAAGTTCGTTGGAATCCAAATGAAATGAAAAGCAGCATCCCAGACGTCGAGGACCTTCGACGTGAAATCGGTGATAGTTGGATTCCGCTAATTTACAGGACCAAGGTCGCTACAACCCGCACACGCCGTTACGTCTTCAATATTCGCCCACGCGAAAGCGAGCCCTTGGTTTTACATACATTGTTGGGAATTGAGTTGCAGATCGGAAAGATGCGATTAGCGTGTCCGGATGAAGCAACTGCACGTTATCTTGCGGTTTTCGCACGTCTGGGCTGCGCCGAAATTGCCCTTCCGTATGACATTACAAAAATTTCTGCCCTCGCAGATGAATTGGAGGCGGCATGGAAGAATTTCCAGGAGGTTTTCACGCAACTCACCCAAACGCTCTCGACACAAATGCGGAGTCGCTTGCGAGGACGCCTGATTCTCCAAATGCGAAATGAGATCGAAGAGACGGGTTCGGGTCCAATGCAACCGGATTTTCCGTTGACGGTTGCAAAATAGAGATGATGTTTTTGCCGATGAGGTGTAAAATAAAGTTGGCTCTTTAGTTATGTTAGACAGCTCTAAAACAACTACCAAACAAATTCAGACCCAGCTCCCGAAACACAAACAACTTTTTTGTCGGTATGAACCGATAGAAAAGAAGATTGAGCACGCAAAGGTTTTGATCGTGAGTAACCTGTTGCGTTATGAATCGGATGTCTCGGATCTTGCTCGCGCGGAATGGAACGGCACGCTTGAGGCAAAACTGCGTTATGAACAAAGACTCGCCGGTCTTGCCTGCGACAACATCGCAAAGAACATAAAACGATTAGTGCGACAACCGAAAAGCCTGACTGTCCATCTCTCGGAGGTTGCCGCTGCTGCTTCCACTTTTGAACCTGATGCAATCGTCCTGAGCGGTACGCTCAATGATTTCGATTACTATAATCCCGCACACATCGAGAGTTTTCGACAATTTATTACGACTACGCGAATTCCCGTCCTGGCGATTTGCGGTGGACATCAGCTGGTAGCCGTCTGTTTCGGTTCTAGCTTAAAAACGCTCGATGATCTTGATCCCGCGGCGAAACGCATCGACCGGGTGGTCGAGTATCAATATCGTTTTATCAAAATTGTTGATGATGCTGATCCGATTTTTGAAGGAGTGGCAAACTCCGAAAGCGGAATTTGGCAGGACTACACACTTGAAGACGACATACTTCGCGTCTGGCAAAATCACGGACTAAAGGTTGATGGGGTTCCCGATGGTTTCAAACTGCTCGCGACATCGTATCTTTGCAAGAATCAGATGATGGTGAGGCGCGCCGACGGTCAGTTGATTTATGCCGTTCAGTTCCATCTCGAAAAGTCCTTTGAGGACTGGAACAAGAATCCGACGCGCTGGGAACATCCGAATGAATCGCGCGATGGAAGAATCCTTTTCGAAAACTTCCTGGAGCTTTCTCTTAAGCATCGTGGATAAATTTGCGTATCCTCGACTTTTCTGCCGCTAAAATTAGTCCCGCAGGTTTACGTTCAACTCTCTTATTTTCAGGCAACTATTGATTTTCGTTCGGGCGTGTTTGTGGAGGATTTACTTCGCTATTCTGCAGTGGTTGCTCATTGCTTTCGACTTCGGGGTCTGAGGATTGTGTAGTGGGCAAGGCATTTGCTCCAGGTGTGGGTGTTACAGGAATTCTCGACACCGTTACCGTTCGCATCTGACGGGTTGACGTTATTCCGGCAATTGCAGCTACGGCACTTCCTCTATCAGACATCACTCGATCATGCAGGTTCTCGGGTAGCACTTTTCGCTCGCCATTATATCCGTAAACAACAGTCTCTCGGCGCCCATCGGAGGTAAACTTCGAAACAACCGATAAAATATTTTGATTATTTTTAAAGGTTCGGGTCTCGATCACGTTTCCGTAGCCGTCATACATTGTAAGAATCTCCGATTTATCCGGAAGCACCTTGGTTGTATCTTTCGGTTTCTCTCCGAGCGGGTTGTTAGCTGCTTCGGAGCTCGATTGAACTTCTGAATCTGCAAAATCGACGGTATTAGCCGACGATTCAGTCTTCTCCGGCCCATCAAACTCAATCGAGACGGTTTCCGACGTGCTATCCGAACAAGCGGAGAAAAAAATACAGATTGCGACAATGGTCGCAAATAAAACTCTCGGGCTCATATTTATTGTGATCTGCGGTTTGCAGTCGGACGGTTTGAGAAAGATGAGAACTTTCGAAAGCGGCGAGGAGAGATTCGGACGCGCCGGAATTCCGTAGGACAAAACTCTGACGCGTCCGAGAGTAAATTCACGGTGGGATTATTTTTCGGCAACTCCTTGTACGAGATTACTGACTGCAGTCATGCCGTTGGCGATGCTACTCGAGTTATAAACGATCGTCGAGTTTCCGCCACCGTTTAAGTCATATCTTGGTCCCAAAAAAACGTCGTTGGTAGGATCGTTATCGGTAAGTGCTGCAGGGTCATATGGCGCGACTACCGTAGCACCTTGAAGAGTCCCGTTTCCGCCGCCGTTTCTAGTTATTCCACCCGTACCGGTTACGAGAATCATTCCATTGAAGTTAAACGCACCGCTCAAGGTAAGAGTTCCCGTACAAACAAGTATGCCGCCACCTGAACCTGTGAGACTTCCGTTTCCCTCCATAAACGTAATTCCCTGCGCCGTCGCATTGTTGCCAATGGTTGATGGCGTCGTTGACGGAGTGAAATAACGTCCGGAAGAAGCGGCAACGTTGCGCAAGTTTTGCACAGTTGCATCAAGCGCAGCCGGACTACTTAACCATGCCGGCATTTCAGTGCCAACATTAGAAGGCGTTCCGATTATCGTTCCCTTGTTACTTATCTGCGCCGTAACGGTGGAAAGATTCGCGGCATTTGTTGTTCCGATAGGTGGAAGAAACATATTTGACGCAACATCATCGCCGGAATATGTAAGCGCATTCGAGTTTCCGAGATTGAACACAAATCCGTTCGATGATCCTACCAGTGTCAAAGTTGAAGGTGCCGCCATTCCATCGAAGAAATTCTTTTTGACGATTGCCTCGAGTTCTTTTCGTGCACCGCGCGGACCAAAACCAACGGATCGTATTGTAAGGCGCGTTGGTTCACACTGTGTCATCGATGCGTTTATCGTTGTGATTCCGCCGCTAACTGCAGGCGCGTTTGGCGTCATAGGAAAACCGGATTTTGCCGGTGTACCCATCGAGCTCGAAGTTGCGGGAACTCCCGTAACGGTAATGCTACTGCCCATCATGGAGAAAACCTGGGTATCAAAAAGCAACCGGACATTTCCCACGGATCCGTTAGTTACAGCGCCGGCTATGATCCATCCGCGCAGTACTCTCACCGCGTTGTAGGGTCTCGTCAAGGTGACAGTGATAGAAAATCGTGTGTCTGCGGTGATGCTTCCACAGGACGATGTCGCACAACTTATTTGAAAACGTCCTAAATTTGTCGCCGCATTGTTTGAGGAAACGTCGAGATCGGTAACCGAAACTGGAAGGTAAGTGATCGTAACGGCATTGCTTCCGGTTCCGTATGTTTTCGGTACGTTCGGTCCTAAGTTATCAATTGATCCGCTTGTCGAAAACGAATTCGTGGTGCCGGTGCGATCCGGATCGGAAACCGATACTTGGAAAGCATTTCCGGTATATGGGTCGTAGGTCGTTGCGTTTCCATAAGCTACGCGTTGCTCGGTCACTGCAACCCCAGCGGGCGCGTAGTTGTAAGTCATCCATCGCGAAAGTCTGGGCACCGTACTCGTATCTCCGGTGGTGTTTGCAGTCGTGAGCCTTAAGGCTTTTACAAAATCAATTTTGTTCGCGGGATCTGTCGCGGCTTTGGTTGAATCGATCAGCGGGTTGGGAACGACATTGCCTCGGAGAATATTAACCGTCGACTGAATTCCGGTTTCCGCCGACTGAAATGCTTGTTGCTCGGCAATTACGTCAGTTACGTTTGCCGTGTTTACGGTTGTCTCAAGTAACAACCCTGCACTTCCTACTAAAAGCAAGAAGGAGATCATCAGAACCATAACGAGCGCCGCTCCGCGTTCGCCATCCCTATTTTCCATTTTTCCTTCGACCTGCGTAGTTTCCATTGGTACTTCCTCCAGCGCCGAGCGCTTTAGTATTGATTCAGCATGTAATTTGAATTTCGAAGAGTTACGTCCGTCACGAAAGAAACAGTTTGAGCAGGCATATTCGGCACCGGATCAAGCGTGACTACGACAGTAATTTCAACCCGACATGTATCAACTGTCGGGGCGGTAGTAATGGTCGGAGTCGAACTGCTACCCGTGTAGTTGTAATACCGAAAAGTTACATTACTAACTCGATTGACGATTGCGCTCGTAGTGCCCGAATTTCCAATTTTTTCGTATCTGACAATAGACTGGGTCGGCTGGTCAAAGTAATAGGTGAGGTCCTCACCAGCTTCGTTAGTAACCGTATTTGAATTTTGAATGTTTGCGCGAAAGTGAATGCGGTTGGCTCCCGAATCGGCTAAAACAATTCCATTATCAGTGAGACCATAACCCGAATCTGCAATTTCGCGTGAGAGAATATTAAGCGCTGCTTGGGCGGACGTGAGCGCGTCCGTCCGACGACTTTCCCGACTTCTCACACCCATTGATCGGCTAAACAAGGTGCCGATCAGTCCCATAAGCACGAGCATGATGGTCATTGCGAGCATCAACTCAAGAAGCGAGAATCCTTGGTCATTTTTTAAGTTGAGATTCTTCATTATTTGATCAATTCGCCCTCACTCTTCGCAAGACTGCCCGAATAGGTATGGCGAATTGCCAACCGGGAGTCGGGCTTTCTGTCGATACAACAACCGTAATCTCCTTAAAAGTTGTTGCCGCGTTAATTTGCGTGCCGCCTGTTGCAACATCGTCGTCGATTGTTATGTCCACGCGAAATCTTCCGCCGGTCACAGGCGCTACAACTCTCGCCGCTTTAACTCCGCCGGCGAGATCGGTATCGGTATTAGTCGGGGCGAATTTCTTACTTCGCATCGTCTCAACTTCTTGCTGAAGAACTGCCAAAGCCTGCGAACGCGCATTATTTCCGGTGTTATAGCCCATCGCATAAGTGAAGGTCAGAGTGATTCCAAGTAACGAAACAAGAAGAATAATCAAAGCAATCGTGACCTCAATCAAAGAAAAACCCGATTCACCGCGATTCAATGAAGTGATTTCCCCCTGAGTTTTTTCTACTTTCAAACTGGTTGCGCCCATATAATTGATAAATCGCTTTTGGCTTTTTGTCGGATGTCGGTTTTTCGCGTTACACCTAACGCAGATTCACGTTCGAATTCACTTTGCTGTCGCTTCTTAGAGCGCGTTTACCGGATTGGTTACCAACGATTGGCAAGTATTGCTATTGCCATACTGACGTACGTAAACACCACACTTGATCGAATTACTAGGGGAAACATTTGAAACATTTGGACTCGCGATGGTCTCAAGGGTTTCACCGCCGCGAAGCATTGCAACCGTGCCCGAAGGAGTGACGGCAAGGACCGATGCGTTCGTGGCATTTACCGAATTCGCGTCGCAGTGCGAACTGCAAATGGTAAACGTCGGATTGACGGGTTGGTTCAGGCTGTTCAATGCGGAAACGTTTCCGCGTTCATCAAATCTTATGGTGATCGGATAATTTGAAGTCCCGACGATTTTTGCGGCATCTTCAATTCCGAGATTAACGGTGCGCGTTTCGAAAGATTCAAAAGTACCGTTTTGATTTGAGTCGATGATGACCTCAAATGTCGTCGCGCTCATCAAACGAACCGAAGCCTGCGTGGCGACTGTGCGGGCGTTTCGTTTTACTGAATCAAAACGTGCACGTTCAAGATTCACCTTTAATTCCCGCACGAGATTTTGTTCGCGAAGAAGATTCCTCGTCTGTCCGAATTGGGTTACCGCCAAAGCTGTCAAAACACCCGTAATCATCAACACGGCGATTAATTCCACCACCGAAAATCCACGTTCGTCGCTAACCCTTGTTCTACTCATTTCCACCCACCTCAAATAAACTTCAACGGAAAAATTTCGTTATACGCCAACTCAATTAATAGCAAAGTGGAAACAACAGCGTCAACACATATTTTGCATTGTTTAACGCAATTCGTAAACTATTGTCGTAATGACAGAAAACCGTTCAAATTGACAAGTAATTTGGTAAGAATCTCGTGCGTGAAACGCGCCTAGGCGAGATGCTGGTGCGGCACATTTTCAAGCGTGTTTCGGATGAGCATATCAACTACTACTTTGAAATCCTTAGTCTCTTCGAAAACCCGAAGCTGTTCATCGGCGGAGGTGCCACGATCGAGAATTGTGTGAACATGTTCAATCTCTTTCCGGGAATCAAGTTCATCTACAACGTCATCAACAAATTCGAGCAATTCACGGATAAGATCGCGCGCCGGAACTTCTTTCTGTTTTCCCAAATCGAGCATCATGCCATCAAGTCCCCAACGAACCGCGCGCCATTTGTTTTCCTGAATCAGTCTTCGATGATAAAGACGAAAACCTAAATTCTTCTCAATCAGTCCTGTGAGTTTTGCAACGATTGCTTGGAATAATGCCGTGATTGCGATCGTATCGTCGATTCGGGTAGGAACATCGCAAACGCGAAACTCGAGTGTAGGAAAAACCGGATGCGGTCGAACATCCCACCAGATTTTTCTTCCGTCGTCGATACACTTCATCTTAACGAGCAAACTGATATAGCTTTCAAATTGTTGGTAAGACTCAAAGTGGTCCGGAATATCCGTGCGCGGAAATTTCTTGAAGACTTCCGAACGATAGCTTTTTAAACCCGAGTTAAAACCCAACCAAAAAGGTGACGATGTTGATAACGCCAAAACGTGCGGGAGAAAATAACGCGCGGCATTCATGATGTGAATCTGGCGTTCGCGATCGGCAATCCCAACGTGAACATGCAACCCGAAAATCAGTAAGCTGCGTGCCACCATCTGAAGTTCTTGAACGAGAAAGCGGTAGCGTTCGTGATCGTAAATTTCCTGATCCGCCCAATGCGAAAATGGATGAGTTGACGCCGCGACTATTTCCATTCCCTTGCGTTTCGCCAGGCTGGAAATGATTCCGCGTAGCTTTGAAATGTCCTCTCGGGCTTCTTTCACATTTCGGCAAACGCCGGTGCCCACCTCAATCATCGACTGAATCATTTCAGGTTTTACTTTTTCGCCGAGAAGGAGTTTGCCTTCCTCGAGCATCTCCGAGACATGTGATCGCAGCTCACGCGTAACCGGATCGACTACCTGAAACTCTTCCTCAATTCCCAAAGTGTATTGGTCAAACATTTTTTTCGTTTCTAATTAAGATCGTCTAAACGAGATTTAGGTTACTGCGTAATATCGCTTCGGTTTCGATGGGCAGGTCGTTGAATCGAACGCCGACGCCCTTTCCGGGATCGCTGTAAACAACCACACCGATGATCGACATCGGATGATCGTAGAATGTCATGCGCATCTTTAGCGCATCGCCGACTTTAAGGTCTGCCGCGGTCGCCATGTAAAGTCCACCGATTCCCACATCTCGGGTATTCGCAATTCCGGTTGCTTCCCCTCGTTCGAAGGTAACATCGACTATCAACTTAACGCGGTCGGAATCGCGTCTTTCGGGTGATCGCAGAACAAAATCTTCGGCGTCTTCCTGCAACATATTTTGTCTGTTCCTTTTGGACGGAATTGATAAAAACGCAGACAGCATTCTATCTGATTTTCTTTCGGCTATACGAGTTAATTCTTTCGTCAGTTTATTGGTCGAATCGATTCCACGCACATTGTTTGAAAGGAATTTGACACCTACCTATTCGAAAGCTACCATACCCCAGCGCAAAAAAAGACCATTTTTATTGAATAAAACCGCAATTTGGGTCAATTTTGATTTGCTGCATTTATGGGATTTTCAACAAAAGCGATACATGTCGGAAATGATCCAGACACCGCGACCGGTGCTGTGTCAGTTCCGATCTATCAGACTTCTACTTATCAACAGGAAGCCCTCGGCAAACATAAAGGATTTGAATATGCGCGCACTCAAAACCCAACTCGTCTAGCACTTGAAAAGAATATTGCTGCTTTGGAAAATGCGGATTTCGGTTTCGCTTTTGCCTCCGGCATGTCGGCGATTGACGCATGTTTGAAGTTAGTTAAATCGGGCGATCATGTAGTTGTTGGAGACAACACCTACGGCGGAACTTATCGTCTTTTCAGCCGTGTGTTGTCAAACTACGGTATTGAATTTTCATACGTTGATACAACTGATATTCACAAAGTTGAAAAGGAACTGAAGCCGAACACGAAATTGCTTTTCGTTGAAACTCCGACGAATCCAGTGATGAGCGTGACCGATCTGCAATCTGTTTCGGAAATCGCTCATTCGCGCGGAGCCAAGGTTGTTTGCGACAACACATTTATGTCGCCGTATTTTCAGCGACCGATTGACTTTGGAGTGGACATCGTCGTTCACTCCACTACAAAATATTTGAATGGACATTCAGACAGCGTCGGCGGATTTGTCGCGTTAAGTAACCCGGAAGATGCGCAATGGATTCAGTTCATACAAAATGGCATAGGTGCGATTCTCTCGCCATTTGATTCATTTTTGGTGCTTCGTGGAACCAAAACGCTTGCGATAAGAATGGAGGCGCATGATCGAAATGGGCGCGCGGTGGCAAGCTTTCTTGAAGAACATCCCAAAGTTTCGCGCGTTTATTATCCGGGACTCACTTCGCACCCTCAGCATGCGCTCGCGAAACGACAACAGACCGGTTTCGGCGGAATGGTTGCTTTTGAGACAGGCTCACTTGAAAATGCAAAGAAAGTTTTGGAATCGGTCAAGCTGTGTACTCTCGCCGAGAGCTTGGGTGGAGTGGAAACTTTGATTTCCCATCCCGCCACAATGACACACGCATCGGTGCCTCGCGAGAAACGGGATACACTCGGAATTACGGATGGCTTGGTGCGAATTTCTGTCGGTATCGAAGATGTTGAAGACATTATCGCGGATTTGGACCAGGCGCTTAATTAATTTATTTTTTTGACAGGCGATTTTTAGTCTCGCAATTCACTTTATGATCGTTGCCGAAATTTATGCGAAATCCGATGTCGGACGGGTTCGACATGGTAATGAAGACAATTTCTTGTTGCTTCAAATTGCCGGTTCGGACGTTTCGACAAACAAGGATTCTTCGTCTGAACCAACGATTGAGTCCCGTCGTTTTGAAATCGACGACAAAGGAATCGTCTTGGCAGTATCAGATGGAATGGGCGGCGCGCTCGCCGGAGAAGTTGCAAGTAAGCTGGCGGTTGACACGATTTCCGATCGGTTACTCGACGCTGACCCACACAAAACGGTCTCGCCGGAAGCCTCCGGCAACTCGCTCCTCGAACGCCTTTACGAATCAATTCTTTTTGCAAATCAGTTGATTCACAGACAAGGGCGTTCGGATCCTCAGCTCAACGGAATGGGTGCGACCTTTTCCGGATTAGGAATAATAAAGAATGAAGTTGATGTAATTCAGGTAGGCGACAGCAGAGTTTATCTTGTTCGTAATTCTCGAATTTATCAGCTGACGAAAGATCAGTCGCTCGTTCAGCAACTTATCGACTCACAGCAAATCACGCAGGAAGATTCCGAAACCCATCCTTTGAAGAACGTAATCCTTCAAGCACTCGGTGCGCAGAATGAAATTTTTCCTGCGCCTGCTACGATTGAGCCGCGACGGGATGACATTTTCCTCCTATGCAGCGACGGTCTTTCGAATAAGATTCCGGCAAATGACCTTCTCAGTATTGTCCTAGAGAATAGGGAAGATTTGGCAAAAGGCTGCGCTACTTTGATTAACGAAGCTAATCATCGCGGCGGCGAGGATAACATCACGGTGATTCTCGTAAAGTTAACCGGAAGCGATCTCGCGGAGCCTTCGGAAGGCGATATTCAACTGCAATCGGTCAACTTCGGCGACATCCACGACACCGCAGACCAAAACATCTAATAAATTTTCTAGTCTTCGTCATCGCGCCATTCCGGTAACTCTTCCGGTTTGCGAACATAAACCGAGGCGCCTTCTACTCTGACCACTTCAACCTTTTCCCCTTCAACCAGCGGTTGATCATTGTCTTCCGGAAAGGCAGTCCAAGTAGAACCGAAAACCTTCACCGCACCTTTGCCTAAAGCACCATGACTGGCGGTGATTACGGTGCCGAACTGTCCCGGCAAGGAATCAACGCCGGATTTCAGTTTGTCCGCATCGTCGTGAGAATAGTAGTTCGCGAAAATCGTCCGCGACAGCACCGTTAGAACCGTCGAGATCATCGCAAAAACCAGGAATTGAGTTCCCAAACCAAAACCTAAATAAGCAAAAAAAGCCGCGACAATAGAACCAAGTCCGAACCAAAACAAAACAAAGCCGAGTGTAAAAACCTCAGCGACAATAAGTGCTACGCCAAGAACTATCCACATGATCCACATGTATTGATCCATTGAGTTATCTTCTCCAGGAAACAAAAACGAGATTTGTTTGAAGCCTTCGTAATTTTACATCATCGGAAACATTGCGACCTCATGCGTTGAGAGTTTGTCAGAGATTTTTCAGACGTGTTAATCTCTCACAATGCTGCTGGGGTGGCGGAATAGGTAGACGCACAGGACTTAAAATCCTGTGGAGCTTTGCTCCGTGCGGGTTCGATTCCCGCCCTCAGCATGCCTTCCTCAATACTCTAATCATTCCAAATTGTGTAACAGACAAACGAAATTGTCTGTCTCCGCATCTACTGATTGGAAACTTTGAACGTAAGTCTCTGAAAAACCACGGTTTTTTTCCGACGAATATATGCAGATTTGATGGCACAAGCATTGCTGCTCTCTTTGGCGTTCGTCCGGGAAACAAATTTGACTTTTCTTTATGGAAACGGGAATGAGTCTCTCGAGGACTTTTCAAAAAATTCTAATTGCTTTGAGCATAGCGTTCTTTGTGGGATATGTTCACGGGCAAAGAGATTTATCGATTACGGAAATTCCGTCGCGAACTATAATTTCATGCCGAATGGACAATGAAATCAGTTCGAAGTTTTCGAGCGCCGGGGATACATTTACCGCTACTGTTTCCAATCCTCTTTTCATCGGCGAAAAGTTGATGTTAGCGGCCGGGTCGAAAATTGAAGGGCGAATTCGAAAAGTACGTCGTGCAGGGCTCGGGAATCGAGCGGGCATCTTGGAAATCTCGTTTGACAAATTGATGCTACCGAACGGCGTGCGACGTGAGCTAGATGCTTCTTTGACTAAGCCTCGGGAATCGCGTTCGGCAACTCGGCGAAATATTTTTAGCATTTTGGGTCTGACTGCAATAGGCGCCATTGCCGGAAAGGCAACCCAGATAAATCATGGCGTATACAAAGGCTCGGGAATCGGGGCAAGTATCGGGTTGGTGTCAGTCCTGTTGAGCGATGGTCGAGAAGAACGATTTGAAGCGGATTCGGAATTTGAAATCACTCTGAATAAGCCTTTGAGAATTCCGGTTGAAGATTTTTGACAGAACATTTGGCTTTGGTCGCGGCTGAAATCTATTTTGCCGCGATCAATGTAGAGGTCCGGTGCGAAGGGGAGAGCGCACCGGACTTTTTTGTTTAAGCCGCCATTTTCTGCCGCGTTTGCCGTTGGTCTGAATTACGTGGTAAAACCTTAAATATCGGAAAGATCTATTATCTATTTTGTTAAATCAGAGGGGTTATAAAAATGCCTAAACGTAACAAGATTACGGTGGTTGGCGCGGGAAATGTCGGCGCGACAGCAGCTCATTGGATTGCGGCAAAAGAGTTAGCAGACGTCGTCCTTGTAGACATCGTCGAAGGAGTTCCGCAAGGAAAATCGCTCGACTTGGCACAAGCTGCGCCGATCGATGGATTCGATGTTCACATCAAAGGTGCAAATTCATACGAGGACACCAAAGATTCAGATGTCGTGATAATCACGGCAGGAATTCCCCGAAAGCCGGGAATGAGTCGGGACGACCTTTTGAAAACGAATTCTGAAATTGTAGGAAACGTGACAAGCGAGGTGGTGAAATACTCGCCGAATTGTTTCATCATCGTCGTTTCAAACCCGCTGGACGCAATGACTCAAGTCGCTTTCAAGCGGTCGGGATTTCCTAAGAATCGAGTTATGGGAATGGCCGGAATTTTGGACTCCGCCCGGATGCGTTGTTTTCTGGCGGAAGCGCTCAATGTTTCAGTTGAAAACGTTACCGCG
>DAITAB010000374.1:0-1655 GCA_036824525.1 Pyrinomonadaceae bacterium | reverse complement strand
GTCGGGCGCCTTCGCCTTCGATGACTTCCATTCCGGTACCAAAACATCGCGGACATACTTCCATTTCCGCGCCGGATTTGTTTTTCCGTTCGGATGAAACGGTTCGTAATTTAGCAGCAGTGGATTTTTCGTTTTGCATTTCGGACTTCGGATTATAGCAAGCGAACAAGCGAATAGGGAAAAGTTAAGAGCGAAAACCGAAAAAAGGTAAGCATCTTCGAAAACATTAAAGACTCGTCCGACTCGACAGACTCAGCAGACTTCGATAACTTTTCAGTATTAACTGCTTTCTTGTAACTTTTTTATGAGCCTTTTCAGAAGTTTGATGATCCGATTCGGACTGGCGGACCTGAGCGCCGAACGCACGCCGATAAGTGTTTTTCTGCTCGATGATGACGAAAGGCGACATCGATGGTTTTCAAAGCGTTTCGTTGGTGACGAAATGATTGTCGCGATCAATGTTGCGGAGGCGAAGGAATTTCTGACTCAGAATAATTTCGACGCGATTTTTCTCGATCACGATCTTCTTCCGCATCATTACGAATCAACCGAGCACGATGATGAGAATACAGGTTACGCGATTGCTCATTGGCTGAACGAAAATCGGGAGATTCAGCGATCGGCAACCATAATTGTACACACGCGCAATGCCGATGGTGCAATAAGGATGGTCGAAAAACTACGCGAATCCGGGCGGAATGTGGAATATGTCGCTTTCCCGATGCTCGATTCAAAAATTAAGAATTATTGGAAAAGATAGGATTTCACCAATCGTACCGGCGATAATTTACTCCGCTCGATCCACCGTTTTATCCTCCGCATTGAACAATCTGTAGCAGTTTCTACTCTCGAGTTTCATCGTAAGAATAAAAATTCACATTTTTGTGGGTAATATGATCTGAATCATATTTCGATTCACCGTTAGGTCGTAAACTCGCAGCAGATTTTGGATTGAATTGCGGCAATAGTTTTCCCCAATTGCCAAGAAATTTATGTAGTCGGAAGAAAAACGCCGATACATTTTCCGAGGTCTTTGAACCGACGAGAGTATTTCCAGATTGTAGCGACGCTGAATGGTTGAATGGAATGTTACCGCTTAAAATTCACGTCCCGGACGCGAATTACCATCAGAATCTGATTTCCTGCCAGGTGGCATGCCCCGTGCACACCGATGCACGCGGATATGTCCGCGCAATAGCCGAAGAACGTTTCGAAGAAGCATATTTGATCGCCCGAGGTCCAAATCCTTTCGCCTCGATCTGCGGGCGAATTTGCGGCGCGCCATGCGAACTCGCGTGCCGCCGCGGAAAAGTTCCGCGAGTAAACGATGATGGATTTTTCGTAGGTCCCGATCGTCCGATTGCCATTCGCGCACTGAAAAGATTTGTTTGCGATCAGTTTGGTCCAGAGGCAAATCCTCCCAACGAAGTTCTTGAAAAAGTCAGAAATTTTGTGCCGCCAATTGCCGCTAATGCGGAGGAAATGGCGGCGCTTTTGCGTGCGGCTACGGATGGCAAATTTGAAAAGGCGAATGGCGAAAAGATCGCGATCATCGGCGCGGGTCCGGCAGGTTTATCTGCCGCACACGACTTGGCCTTGATCGGATTTAAGCCGACGGTTTTTGAAATCGAACCGGTGGCGGCGGGAATGTTGGC
>DAITAB010000167.1:0-5424 GCA_036824525.1 Pyrinomonadaceae bacterium | reverse complement strand
TGAGAATGCGCGTCCGCAAACTCGGCTTCATCCGCGTTGCGGAACTTCGTTTCTGATGGTCGTAATGCTCGTGGCGATCGTTTTGTTTTCGGTAATTAAGTTCGATGCGATGTGGCTAAATCTCGTAGTGCGAATCGCTTTGATGCCCTTGGTTGCAGGACTTTCCTACGAAGTAATTCGTTACGCGGCAAAAAAAGAATCGGGCTCGATCTTCAAGATAATGACGAAACCCGGACTTTGGCTGCAGAGAATCACGACGCAAGAACCCGATGATTCGCAGCTCGAAGTCGCGATCGAAGCATTGAATGAATCTCTGAAACTCGAACCGCAAACAGCTTGATTATGTTAGAAAAACTTCAACAGATAGAAAAAAATTACGAAGAATTGACCGCGCAGATTTCCTCGCCGGATTTGATGAACGATATGTCTAATTACGCGAAGCTGATGAAACAGCATCGCGCGATGAGCGCCATCGTTGAGAAATATCATGAAGTAAAAAAACTGAAAGCCGATCTCGAAGGCGCACGCGAAATCGCTTTGAGCGGCGACGCGGAAATGAGCGAACTTGCGGCGATGGAAATTGCGTCGATCGAAGAAAAACTTCCGGAGTTGGAGGAAGAGTTGAAAGTTTTGTTGCTCCCGAAAGATCCGAATGACGATAAGAACGTAATTCTCGAAATTCGCGCGGGAACCGGTGGTGATGAAGCGACGCTTTTCGCGGCGGAAATGCTTCGTATGTATGCGCGCTATGCCGAACGGCAAGGCTGGAAATTTGAAATTCTCGAATCTTCCGATTCGGGAATTGGCGGAATGAAAGAAGCGATCGCGATGATCGAAGGCGAACGGGTTTATTCAAAAATGCGTTTTGAATCGGGCGTGCATCGCGTCCAACGCGTTCCGCAAACCGAAACCAGCGGGCGAATTCACACATCAGCGATTACAGTTGCAGTTTTGCCCGAGGCGGAAGAAGTTGATGTACAAATAAATCAAAACGATCTGCGCATTGATACATTTTGTTCGAGCGGTCCGGGCGGACAATCTGTGAATACGACTTATTCTGCAGTTCGTATCACCCATGAACCGACCGGCGTGGTCGTTTCGATGCAGGACGAAAAGTCGCAGATCAAGAATCGTGAAAAAGCGATGCGGGTTTTGCGTGCGCGGCTGCAAGAACTGGAAGAGCAAAAACAACACGATGCAATGGCCAGCGAACGAAAATCCATGGTCGGAAGCGGTGATCGCTCGGAGAAAATTCGCACTTATAACTTCAAGGAAAATCGGGTAACTGATCATCGGATCGGGTTGACGATTCACCAACTCGATCTGGTAATGGAAGGCGCGCTCGATGAAATAATCGATGCCTTGGTAAGCCACTATCAAACCGAGAAACTGAAAATGGAAGCCGTCGCGGTTTAATCGCAGCTCAAACAATTTGTGCTCCCACATTATGGAAGTAACTCGCCTCTATATCATCAGACACGGACAATCTTCGGGAAACGTCGCCGGGCGTTTCGGCGGTCACTCTACAATTTCGCTGTCCGATCTTGGGCGCAGACAAGCGGAGGCAACCGCTAAGCACCTCGAAAAGGAAAATATCTCCGCGATTTATTCGAGCGATCTCGCACGGGCAATAGAAAGTGCGCAGCCGCTAGCAACCCGCCTTCGGCTTCAGTTGAAGACTTCTAATGCATTTAGAGAGAGAAACGTCGGGGTGCTTGAGGGTCTTACTTTTGACGAAGCCAAGCGCGATTTTCCAGATGACTATCATGCATTGGTGAATCGCGATGTTGCCCATGTGATCACTAAAGGTGAAAGCTACACCCAACTTCTCGAACGCACGATTTGCGTCTTCAACGACGTCTTGGCCGAACACCGCGGCGAGCGCATCGCTATTTATTCACACACCGGCACGATTTGCTTTCTTACCCTTCATCTCCTCGGCGCTATTCACAATGCAACGACAAACGCGCCTTGGTTAGTTACATCTAACTGTGGGATAAACCGCTTCGAATTCCGCGGACGTGAAAACGTGCGCGTCCTCGCATTGAATGATACTCGCCACCTTCGCGAAATTTCCGGCAACGATTCATTTGGCGCGAAATAATTTTCAGCAAAGAAAAAGGGCTGAAGCAATGCGCCTCAGCCCGAAAATTTCATTCGAAGGTTCTCGCCTCTAGAATGAATAATGGAATCCAAATTGGAAGAAACGAGGATTACCTTGAATGCTGGTGTATAACTTGCCAAAGTCCGAAGATGCCGAACTTATTTCCGGATCTTGCGGTAGTCCGTAAGTTGAACGGGTGAAATTACCGCCGGTCGCATCAAAGTATTGGAAATTAGCAATGTTAAATACTTCCACGCGGAACTGGAATTTATGACTTTCATTCCACGGCATTACCCATGACTTGGAAATTCCCAGATCCATCGAAGAGTAACCCGGTCCGCGGAAGACATTACGTTCGCCCGTTTCTCCGGGACGCGCATTTCGGAAGGAATTAAACGCTGCTTGTGGATCGGCGAAGACATTTCGTGTCGAACGATATGCTCCAAAAGTAACGGGTCGAATTCGGGTTCCATTTGACTGAACGTTCCAGTTGGTAGCCCATTGTGCGGCGTCAAATGGAGCCGAGATCGGCTGTCCTGTATTCCACCGATAAATACCCGCGAGTTGCCAGCCGCCGAAGAATGCATCAGCAACTTTACCCATGTTTCCGAAGAATGTTTTTCCTTTACCAACCGGTACTTGAAAGATAAAGTTCGCATTAAGCGAATGCCTGGTATCAAAATCCGAAAACGAATAATTGTCGCGCTGTCGAAGCGGATTCAAAAGAAATTGGGATCCATATGAAGCTCCCGTTTGAAGCCCGGAGACATCGTCAAAGGATTTTGAAAATGTGTAGTTGATGTCATATGACAGAGTTTCTCCGAGGCGCTGGCGCAAAGAGAACGAACCCGCGTTGTAATCGGAGTTGCCAAATGACCCAAACGATGAAAAGGCCGCATACTGCGGATGGTAAAAGAGATTTGGTCTCGTTCCCAGATCGTCGATGAGCAACTGAACGTAGGTCCAGTCGAGAATGTCGTAACCATCGCGCGAAACCAAATAGAAAATTTCCTGAGTTGAAGTCAGGGTTGGATCGCCTGAATAGTAGCCGCCTATTCCCGGAAAGAGATTCTGGAAATACGCAATATTCGCAACCGACGAAACCGGAGTATTGCGGGCACGAAGATCGTGTAGCATTCCCGCCGCCGTATACCAGTCCATACCCGAACGAGTATCAACCAAATTGTTCAACGCCATAACGTCTCTGGCGCCAAGCAGCTTGCGCGCTTTTCGTCCGACATAATTCGCTTCGAAATACATCGAAGCCGGTAACTGCCGACCATACGAAACATTCCAACTATAATGAGTGGGTGTTGTAATCGTTCCGTCCAGAGACGATTCAATTCTCTGCGGACAGTCTTCAGTTCCTGCCAAGCAACCCGGTGTCACATCAGTCGAGAATCTTTGAACCGGTGCAGGTATTCCGGGAAGTACACGAATATTCTGACCGAAGCCCGTAAATCGCGGCGCCGGATTCGTTGTAATATTGTACGTATTCGCCGAAATGGTGCTCGACGATGTAAATCCAATTGTGGACAGTGCGTCGAAACTCACCGCTAACTGTTGTCCAAAGTGGTCGTTGGTAATTCCAAAACCTCCACGAATGGTGGAATCACCGGATTTGCCAAAAAGTCCTTTTAAGTACTTATTGCCAAAACTCGGCGACCAAGCCGCGGCGACTCTCGGCTGCCAGTTATTCCAGTCCATGCTGTAAAAACCCTGCTTCTTATTAACCGGACCGGCTTTCTCAAAAGTGATTAAGTCATTTAGCGGAATTCCCCGCGCAGACGACGCAACCCGACGTGCAAAGAAGTCTCCGAGTCGTTCCGTAGGAACAACTTGAAATCCGTTCTTTTCGTAAACAGGACGGCTCAATCCATAGCGCAGTCCAAGTGTTAGTGTCAGATTTCCCCAAGGCTTCCAAACGTCCTGAACATAACCATCGACTTCCTCGGTGGCAAAAATTCGTTTTGTCGGAATTCCTGATGCCAGCACACTTCCATCAATATCGAAGGTGAAGTTGCCACTATATTGCGAATACCGTCCGATCAATGCTGTTCCGGCATTTTGAATGGTCGTCCTTTGGCTAGCAGGAACCGTATAGCCTGCGGCGCTGACAGCGAGGTCGATAATACGACCTGATTGCTGATAAAACGATGGATTCATTACCGCATCATCAAATGCATTTCCGAAATCAACACGTTGATTACGAATAACCCGAAGGTTTCCGCCAAATTGAAGTGTGTGTTTTCCCATTGTCCACGTGAAATCGTCGGTGAAATTGTGCGTAGGCGTAATACGGCTCAACGTTCGACTGAAATTAACCGGTTGCAATACAAATCGGAAATTGATGTCGTTGTCGATTGAATCGCCCTGCGCACTAAATGCCTGACGCGTATATCCATACCGCAAGTTGTTCACCATGTTGTTTCCGATTGTCCAATCGTGACCCACAACAAATCCATAGGGATGTTCCCAAAAGGCCGTCGACGGAGTATCGGGAAATGCCGAACCGCCTTTGAAAAGGTCGTACTGGTAATTTCCGCGAAAATAAATCGACTGATTTTTGTTCACGATGAAATCAAAACGGGCGATGTGTGTATTCTCGTCGTCGGTCGTGGGCGAATTGAATCTGTAACCACCGGTGTTGATCCCGTCACCTACTGAACTGTCGTTTGAAGCATATCGAGTAGTCGCGGCGTTAAGCGCAGCCACGGCTGCGGGATTAATTCCCACTACCGAATAAATCGCATTTAGTTGCGCAGTTGTTAACGTTATCAGGCGATTTGTACCCGCTGGATCACCCGGGGCTGCACCGAAAAATCGCAACTGTCCTTGTCCCATATGAGCCAAAGGTACAACTTGAGTAACCGGCGTAGACTTCTGTTCTCTTTGTCCCTCGTAGGCATAAAAGAAGAACAATCTGTCTTTTAAGATCGGTCCTCCGAATGTACCGCCAAAAATATCGCGCGCCAAACTCGGACGTTCGACACCCGCCAAATTGTTAAAGAAATCATTTGCCGAAAAGGCTGTCGGACGATAGCTATAATAAGCCGCCCCACTAAACTTATTGGTTCCACTTTTAGTAATAAGTGAAATTTGTGCGCCGCTTGATCGTCCTTGAGTTGCATTTGCATTAGTCGTAGTAATGCGAAACTCTTGTGTCGATTCAGCCGTAGCACGCAAAACCGTGTCTTGAGTGGTTTGAAATTGACCGTCGCGACCACCGGTTTGTTGATCGTTGATATCCACTCCATCGAGCAAGATATTGGCTTGATCGCTCCTTCCACCGGCAACATAACCTTCACGCGTAACTCCCG